>NZ_LSKQ01000175.1 GCF_001557115.1 Erythrobacter sp. CCH5-A1 | reverse complement strand
TCCTCACTCTTACATAAGTGTGAGGTCCTGTCCGGGGAATTCGGGGGCCGCTTCATTTTCTTCCTTTATCGGATGAAAGACGTCGGCATCTATGTGACCTTGTTCGCGATCGGCCACTCCACCACGCTGCTGTTTGGCGTGCTGACCGGGATCAGCGCCAACGCCTATCTGATCGACGCGATTATCGGTCTGTCGGTGGTCTACAAGGCGCTCGACAACCTCGGTGCCTACCAGCGCTGGTTCGGTGTTCAGCCCAACACAAAGGCTGCGACCCTGGTGTTCGGGTTCTTCCACGGGTTCGGCCTCGCCACCAAGATCATCGAGTTTGAAATTGCGCAAGATGGCCTCATCCCCAATCTGATCGCTTTCAACATCGGGGTGGAGATTGGCCAGCTGCTGGCGCTTGGCGCGATCCTGATTGTGATGGGATATTGGCGCCGGACTGCCAGTTTCATGCGCCACGCTTTTGCCGCCAACACCTTGCTGATGACCGCCGGCTTCGTGCTGGTCGGGTATCAATTGGCCGGTTTTGCCGTCAGCTGATAGAACAATTCCAGGAGCGATTTATGTTCAATTCCCAACGTCCGAAGATGGAAGACCTTCCCAGCAATCGCCAATTGATGGGTGCCACTGCGTTCGCCTTGGCGGCATCAGCCGTGATCCTGACTACCATCGTGCTTCCATCCGAATACGCAATTGATCCTACGGGCGTGGGCCGCTCGCTCGGTCTGACCCAGATGGGTGAGATCAAGGCGCAGTTGGCAAAAGAGGCGGCGACCGACGCTGTTGCCACTGCCTCAGCGACAGCCTCTACTGCCGGCCCGGCTGCGCAGGGTGCGGGTGCACAGACGGCTTCGGATGCGCCCACAGCCGCAGCGCGGTCTGAAACCATGCAGGTTACACTGGCGCCGGGCGAGGGGGCAGAGATCAAGGCGGCGATGCAGAAAGGCGCCCGCATTGCGTTCAACTGGTCCGTCGATGGCGGCCATGTCAATTTCGATACCCACGCGGATGCTCCTGGGATCGCCTATCATGGCTATGAAAAGGGTCAGCAATCGACTGGTCAGCAGGGCGAGTTGGTCGCTGCGTTTGACGGTAAGCACGGTTGGTTCTGGCGCAATCGTTCCTCGGGAACCGTAACCGTCACCCTGCGCGTCGACGGCGCCTTCAGCGAATTGAAAAGGGTCGTTTGAGCCTACCATGATGACGGTTCTGGCCAATCGCACCTATCGCAACCTGTTTCTGGCGCAGGTGATTGCTCTGATTGGCACCGGGCTGGCCACGGTCGCGCTGGGACTGCTGGCATTTGACATTGCAGCCGCGGACAGCGGCGCGGTGCTCGGTACGGCGATGGCGATCAAGATGGTCGCTTATATCGGCGTTGCACCGGTGGTCGGGGCCTTTGCCTCGCGCCTGCCCCGGCGAGGCTTTCTGGTGGCAATGGACGTCGTGCGCGGGCTGGCGGCTTTGGCCCTGCCGTTTGTCGATCAGGTCTGGCAAATCTACGTTCTGATTTTCGTGCTGCAATCGGCATCGGCAGGCTTCACCCCGACCTTTCAGGCGACCATTCCCGACATCCTGCCCGACGAGAAGGACTATACAAGAGCCCTGTCGCTATCACGGATGGCTTATGATCTGGAGAGTCTGCTCAGCCCGGTCCTTGCTGCCGTTCTGCTGACGGTGATCAACTTTCACTGGCTGTTTGGCGGGACGTCGATCGGCTTTGCCATTTCTGCGCTGTTAGTTCTGTCCGTCGTCCTGCCGCGTTCAACTGCTGCGCCGCCAAGCGGGGGGATATACGACAAGACCACCCGCGGCATCCGCATCTATCTCAAGACCCCGCGGTTGCGCGGGTTGCTGGCGATCACCCTGGCTGCGGCTGCTGCCAGCGCGATGGTGATCGTCAATACTCCCGTGCTGGTGCAAGCTGCCCTCGGCCTCGGTCAGCGCGAAGTTGCGCTGACGCTTGCGGCTTTTGGCGGCGGATCAATGCTGAGCGCGCTGATCCTGCCCCGCCTGCTTGACCGGATTTCCGATCGCTGGGTTATGCTGGCCGGTTCGGCGGCACTGGTCATGGTATTGGCGGCGTTGGCAGCATCCTGGGGCACTCATCTGCGCCCGGCCTATTGGGGCTTCATGTTGGTTGCATGGGTTTTGCTCGGCATCGGCTATTCCGCCACGGTCACGCCGGGCGGCAGGTTGCTGCGGCGATCTTCTGCCAGCGAAGACCGACCGGCACTGTTTGCCGCGCAATTTGCATTGAGCCACGTATGCTGGCTGATCGCCTATCCGCTCGCTGGACAGGTTGGAGCACTGGTCGGCTTCGGCGCGGCTTTTGCGGTTTGCGCTGCACTGGCGGCATTCGGCTTGGGGATTTCCATGTTGATCTGGCCATCGGCGGATCCCGAAGTGGTTGATCACGCGCACGACGATCTGCCTTCCGATCATCAACATCTTGTGAATGACCACGCTGGTGGGAAAGCCCATCACGCGTTCGTTATTGACGATCTTCATTCTGCTTGGCCTGGCCGCTAATAGCTATAATTGCAGCGGTTTTTATCAACGGACAACTCCAGAAAACAGAGCATCCGTGTGTAGAGATATTCCAAATAGTTGCTCGTTGAATGGTACACCTGTAGGCCGTCTAAATTGCTACGCCGATCATAATCAGGTTTTCCGTCATTAAGACTAAACCGAGCGGCGCATTGCTGTCACCACCGACCCACGTGCATCTGAGTTCGAGCCGGTCGATAAATGCCGCCTTGAATACCGAGATTGCACCGATTGTGCCGGCGAACAGCGTCCCGAAATCTAATCCAATGACATTGGACCGCAACCATCGGCACGCCGGGGAGCCCCTCGGCAACGGGATAGAGTATGCCCGCCGCCGGCTACTTGGCCAGCTACCGTGCAATCCTTCAGCGCTAAAGGATGGTTCAGCGCCCGAAACATGTTGGTGCTTCAGGCCGCGGATTGGCTTCATCTGTTAATTCTCGAAGAGATTTTCGCTCACTGGAAAAGAGGAGGGGGAGGGGATGTGTGCCCGGGTGATTGCCGGGTGCACATCAGGAGTGACGACGATGCTTATTCCCTTTTCCCGGCTCTATCTGAGCGATGCGAATGTGCGCAAAACGCGCAGCGAAGAAGACGATATCCAGCTTTCCGCCGACATCGAAGCGCGTGGCCTTTTGCAGAACCTGCTGGTCACCAAGAGCAAGAAGCGCGGCAAGTTTGCCGTGATCGCCGGTGGCCGCCGGTTGCGGGCCATCGAGATGATTGTCGCGCGCGGTGCGTGGGACCCCGACACCGAGATCGAATGCAAGCTGCTTGAGGGCAGCGAAGAGGAAGCCGGCGAGGCCTCGCTTGCCGAAAACTTCCAGCGCGTCGGGATGTCACCGGCTGAGGAATGCCGCGCCTTCCAGCACTTCATCAAGGAAGGCAGCGATGTTGCCGCGGTCGCCAAACGCTTCGGTCTCACCCAGCGCTTCGTGGAAGGCCGCTTGCGGCTTGCCAACCTCGCCGAGCCGATCTTCGAAGCACTCGCCAAAGGCGATGTCACCCTCGAGATCGCCAAGGCTTACGCCGCGACCGACCAGCACGAAGTTCAGCTGCGGGTCTTTGAGCAGATGCGCTACGCCTATAACCCAAGCGCCGATGCCATCCGGCGTATGGTGGCGAGCGGTTCCATGCGCGGCAATGACCCAATCGCGCTGCTGATCGGCGAAGATGCCTATGTGGCTGCCGGGGGCAAGATCGAGCGCGACCTCTTCAGCGAAGCGGCAGATGATCGCTGGATCGATATCGAGATCGCCCACAGGCTTGCGGCCGAGAAAATGGAGGCCGAAGCCCAGCGGATCGCTGCTGAAACTGGCCTTGCCTGGATCAGCCCAGTGGCGTCGACCAATTCATGGCAGGCGCGCAGCGAAATGGGCGTCAATGCTGTCCGGCTGCCGCCCGCGCCGCTCTCCGAAGAAGCACGTGCCCGAATTGACGCGATCGATGCCCGAATGGAAGAAATCAGCGAGATCATCGACGAAGGCGAAGAGGGCGGAGATACCGATTTCGGGCAGCTCGAGGCCGAGTATGAGGACCTTGATGCCGCGCGCAGCGACCTCAATAACCCGGTGCGCGCACTGCCCGAAGAATGGCGCAGTGAGGCCGGACGGTTCCTGGTTCTCACCACCCGCGGCGAAATGGTGCTCGAGGCCGATTACTACAGCGAAAAGCGCCTATCGTTCGAGACCGATGAGAATGGCAAAGTGACAGCGACGGCCGAAGAGCCGGTCCCAGGTTCCACCAAGCGAGGCAGCGCTGCACCTTCCAGGCCCGAGGCAGTTGCGCCGGGCACGGAAAAGCCGATCAGCGCTCGCCTGTTCGACGAGCTTTCGGTTCAGCGCCGCAATATCCTGTCGGCATCGCTGCTAACCGATCCGGGGCTCGCGCTCGACTTCGCCATCTTCGCGCTGGCCGACAGCCGCAGCTATGAAAGCCGCGGCACCTCGATCAAGGGCGGACGACCGAGCGATCCGGCGACCGGAGAACTTTCGCAGTCCACAGCTGAGGGGATTCTCGCCGAGGCCGAAAACGCGCTCGACACGGGATGGCAGGAACATAGCTGTGCAGCCCAGCGCTTCATTGCCTTCCGCGAACTTGCCGACGAAACCAAGGCGGCGTGGCTCGCCTATGTGGTAGCCATCTCGCTCGAAGCCAAGAAGGGCTATGGTTCGGAATACCATCCGATCCATGCTGTCATCGGCAGTATGCTCGACATCGATGTTGCAGCGATGTGGCGGCCGACAGCCGAGAATTTCTTCGACCGAGTCAGCAAGACCTCGTGTCTTGCCGCGCTGACCGAAGTCGGCGGCAGCGATCTTGCGGCGCGTTATGCCGCCTCGAAGAAAGCTGACCTTGCCAAGACCTGCGAGACGATCTTCGCCGGCAAGGCGATCGTTGAACAGGACGTCAAGGAAGCAGCGCTGGCCTGGTTGCCTGAAGGCATGAAGTTCACGATTGGTGCCAACCCCGCTGATCCGGTCATCCCGGACACCGACGAAAGCGACCCTGTCGCCGACGTCTGCGATGGCGATAACGGTGAAGCCGACAGCGAGGCCGAAGAGCTGATCGATGACCATCAACCAGAAGTCGCCTGTGAAGAAGCGGCGGTAGCCGCCTGAGGCGGCAAAACACCCCTCCTGATGACCTGGCCCGGCCACTCGCCTGAGTGAGCCGGGCCTCTTTTTGTTGAGGAGCAGGCCAATGCGCCAACGACCCAAGCGCGACGTCGCGCAGGAAATCACCAATCTGATCATCGCTACAATCGAGGCCGGAACGCTGCCCTGGCGCCGACCCTGGAAGAAGACCGGTATGGGCGGAGCGCCGCTGCGCGCTGCAGGCGTCCCCTACACAGGGATCAACCGCCTCTATCTTTGGGCGGTCGCCGATCACTATGGATATGGCTCACGCTACTGGATGACCTGGCGGCAAGCCATCGAGCTTGGCGGACAGGTCCGCAAGGGCGAGACCGCCGAGCCGAGCATCTACTTCAACAGCACGAAGAAGACCGCGGTCGACCACGCGACCGGCGAGGAATCGTCGAAAACAATCCGCTTCATGCGCGCTTACAGCGTGTTCAACGCCGCGCAGATCGATGGCCTGCCGCCCCATTTCTATCCAAGCCCGGTGCCTGAAGCGCCGCCGACGCCTTCGCAGAAGGCCGCTGCCATCGAGCGCTTCTTCGCACCCGTCCCGGCTGATATACGCCTCGGCGGAGACCGCGCGTTCTACTCGCCGGGCGCTGATTACATTCAGCTTCCGCACCCCAATGTCTTTAACACCGAAGACGGATTCGTGGCTACGAAAGCGCACGAACTCGGCCATTGGTCAGGCCATGCCTCTCGGCTTGCCCGCGAATTTGGCAAGCGTTTCGGCGACAAGGCATACTCTTTCGAGGAGCTGGTGGCCGAGCAGGTGAGTGCCCGGATCTGCTACGAACTGGGCCTTCCGGCAGACCTCCACGAAAGCCATGCCAGTTATGTCTCGCACTGGCTGGAGATCCTCAAGGCCGACAAGACGGCCATCATCACCGCGGCCGCGAAGGCCGATCAGGCATTCAACCATCTTGCGGCCTATTCGGGCTACCAGAGCGAACCTGTGCAGGATGAAGGGGAGGAAGCCGATGAAACGGCGCCAGTTCCGGCTTGTGCTTGAGCCAGCCCCCGAGGAGGTCGTTCGCCTCACCCAGCTTCACCGTTATGCGGGCGATGTTGCAGGCCGGGGGAGGGCGCCCATAGGCGGTGTGCTGGCTGAGTATATCGCAAGCCTGTTTCCCCAGAGGGATCCACGCCAGGTGCTGGACGGTCTTCTCGGAAAGGGGGACGCCGGTTGGTCGCTTGGCACAGCTCCGGGTCAAGGCCGAACGCTCATCATCCAGACAACCGAGGCGGGCGTTGCGGTCTCGGCAGTTGCGCGAATCCTCGAGCAGATTGCGCCAAACACGCTCCTGCGACCGATGATCTACGAGCCGTTGCCGCTGCAGGGCCTAAGCGAACATCGTCGCAGCCTGCATTGAGGGAAGGGGGATGGGGCCATTGCATCTTGCAATGGAAAGGAAGCCTCATGTCCTGCGACATCGATTACCGTTACCGCCGCGCACTCCAGCCTGATGGACTGACAACCTTCGAAAATGCGCTGCGGGCATTGAACGAGGCCGTCGATGATGTCCGCCTTGCAGGCCGGCAGGCGGCAAGCTGCCCGGCAGTGCTGCTCCTCACCCGCCACCTCCAGCGCATTGCCGACGGAAGGCCGACCGAATGTGAGGCAGACGACCAGGCGCTGCGTTCCCAGTGCATCGAACGCCTTGCCGAGCTCAAGCACAGACCGGCGATCATTGCTCTGGTCAAGCGCGGGATCGACTATCGTCCCGAAGAACTGCGCCATTACCGGCGCGAGGGCACGCGGGCGCTGCGCCAGATCGCAGCAGGGATCGGGCTCGAGCACGCCGATTACCGCATCAGCTATTACACCTCACAGGAACAGCTCGCGGGCGAGCATGTGCTGGAAGCCGACGGGATCTACGTCCGGATCAGCCCGGAAAGGTTCGGCGAGCCGGGTCTCGCCTGGCGCAACCCGTTCTGGAAACCGCCTGGCGCGGTGATGCGCAAAGCGCCGATCACCGCCCTTGCAGACATTCCCGCACTCACGGCGCGGATCGCGCGCGAATTGAAGATCGCACCTCCGGCGCAGCCGGGGCTTATCTGAAGGAGAACTCGCATGGGCTGGCTTTACATGCACCGTGCCGGAATTGGGGGCTTCGACACTCCCAAGGCCTATCTCGACAATCAGTTCACATGGGAGCGCGAGAATGAAGAAACCGGCACCTTCGAAGGATGCCGGGTCGTCAGAAGCGTGTCCACAACCGGGGCCTATTACGCGGCGGTCCAGCGCTATGGACCGGACAACCAGCCCCACGCCATCTCCGCGGTGATCTGTCTGGTCCGCTGGAACCCCAAGGCAGCCGACGGCCTCCTGTTCGGCTACAAGGACATGGATGAAAACTCCGGGCCGGTGGAGGCCGGGTGTCCCAGAAGCATCCTCGAGGAACTGGGACCAACCAATCACCCCTATGCCCTCGACTGGCGCAACCGGTGCTACCGCCAACTGCGGCTCAAGGAACGCAAGATCGCCGATGGTGACATGATCCGGCTGCCTGAACCCATGAAGTTCACCGACGGCAGCGAACACGCTGAATTCAGGGTGACAAAGCGCGGCGCGAAGATTGAGCTCAGCACGCCCGATGGGCGAGGCCGGTTTCGCATCAGCAGATTGATGGAGCGCCGGTTCGAGGTCGTGCCCCCCAAGCGTGCGCCGCGCACATTCTTCCCGGCAACGCCGTAACACTCGGGAGGTGACCATGCTGCTTCAGAGCCTCGATCCCAGAAGGGCGATCCTGTGCGGACGCGCCAATGCCGAGCGTCTCGCCATCCGGATGACTGCAAATTCCGGGCAGAGCCATGCCGTGGTGAGGACCGACAGCAAGCTCCAGCCCTTCTGCGTTCTGCCGGCAGAAGAGGGCCTTCCCGGTGCGAACGAGCTTCAGGTTGTTGTCCTGTAGGCTATCTCGAACACATGGGCTCTTTCCCTTCATCACTTGTTCACGCTTGCAATTGTACCAATACCAGTACAATGTTCCGGGGAAGGATGAAGCCATGGATGTTATCACCTACTCAGAAGCGCGCGCCAATCTGAAAGGCATTATGGATCAAGTGGTCAGTGACCGGACACATGTCGTGGTCACGCGCCAGAAAGCAGAGTCGATCGTGATGGTCTCGCTCGAAGATTGGAACGCTATTGAGGAGACCATGTACCTCCTTTCGAACCGCACCAATTCCGACCGCCTAAGGCAGTCGATCGAGCAACTGGATGGTCAAGGCGGCAATGAGCGCGGGCTGATCGAGCCTTGAAGCTGGTCTTTGCTGACAATGCCTGGGAGGATTATCTTCACTGGCAGCAAGCCGATGACAAGGTTCTCACCCGGCTCAACGATCTCATCAAGGAATGCCAGCGAACGCCTTTCAAAGGAACCGGAAAGCCTGAGCCTCTCAAAGGCTCCCTGGCAGGCTGGTGGTCGCGGCGGATCACCAAAGAAGACCGTCTGGTCTATCGCGTTACTGGCAAAGGAAACGAGCAACAGCTAGAGATTGCCCAATGCCGGTTTCACTATTGAATTGAGGCTCCTGCATGAAATCCCATCGCGATGCTGAAGATGGCGCGCGTGACCCACGCAAACTGATAGCACAGCTGGGCACAACCGGCGATGAACTCGCACGCACGCTCGGTCTCGACAAAGATGATCCCCGCCGCATGGAATCAGATGACATTCAGCGCCGCATCGGCTCGATGATAGAGGTACTTAGCAAGGTCGAACCGCGTTTCGGCTCTGTCATCATGGCCTATGCCTGGTACCGTTCTGAGGCGCTTTCCGGTTTTTCCGGCCAGACTGCGATGGAACTTGTGCGCTGCGACCGCGTGCAGGACGTGCTGACTTATATTGATGCCGTGGACGCAGGCGTGCATGCCTGAGCACCGCGATGTAAACGGAATGTCTATTCCTCGATCATCCCTCCGAGGCCGGGATCAAGATACCACGACGGGCCTTCGGTAAAGTCGGCATTGCGGGCAGGAACCGGGCCATCAGGCTCTGACGAGACGTAAGGGTTGACCATCGGCGCAGGGTGCTGGCCCGAGCGCAAAAGGTGCCCCGACATCTGGCACCGTGGCCCGAGGAGTTCGAAGAGCCATTCGAGATCGTCGAGCATCTGGACAACCCCGCGCCCTGCCAGCGCATAGTAGAGGCAGCGCTGGTAGTCATCGCAATGGCAGGACAAGATCTGCGTCAGCCGAGCCTTGGCATTGGGCAGGCCCTGGAAGACGCCCTGCAAGGTCTCATAGAGCTCACGCGCCGAGTAATAGGCATCGAACGGCTCCACTCCGATCGAGGCATTGGCGAGCATGCGCTTGGTTGGGCGGCAATTCGGATCAAGCGCCGCGTCGCGCAGCGTGACATCGAGGTCGAACTTGCCGATATCAAAGACCTTGTTCATTATTTGTGGGCTCCTACAGATTATGAACATACCGTGAACAAATGACAGGGTCAAGGCGTCATCATGCATGTGGCTGGTAGGTAAGGACACCACAGGAAAGACCGGCAGGGTCGCCATCAGCGACGAGCTGAAGGCTGCGCTGGTGCGGTGGTATACAGGCCGGGGCAGCGAGGCCGACCACCGCGCTTCGGTTTCACTGGTCTCGACCACGCGAGAGAACCACAAGTGGATCGCCTGCGACTGCCTTGGGGCAGAACATTCGCCGCCGCTGATGAGCGCGGCCTATCTCAGTTTTCAGGAAACGTATTACCTCCGGCGTCTTACTTCGCGGCCAGGCCACGAGCCAGGATGCCCGTTTCATCTGCCGCAGGCGCCACCGCGCATCCGCGAGACCGTGAAGGACTCGCTCTATGCCATCGGCATTCCGAAAGGCCTGTTCAGTGCTCACCAGAAGGCACCGGAGAAGCTTGCACAGAGGCCAGAGGACATAGAGCCTGACGACCGCTCACGCGGCGTCGCTATCCCGCGCCTCGGCAAGCTGCTCTGGTTGTTGCTCGAGCGCGCAGGGTCGAACATTCTGCGCGAATTACCGCCCACCGGCAGGCGCGCAGGCTCGATCAGCGAAGAAATGCGCCACCTCAAGCGCGCCGCTCAGGGCCTCGATATCGCGCCGGGCGTCCGGCTGTCGGATCATCTCTACACCAACGCGATCGATTACGAGAAACGGCGGGTCCATGCCCGGTTGCGGGCTGCGGCCGAGACCTGGCCGCCCGAGTTTGCACCGCAAGCCTTTCTGCTTCTCGAAGCGAGCGAGGTCACATCCAGCGAGGTGGTGACGGGGCTCGGAACTGTCGAAATCCGCAATCGCATCCAGCACACTGGGATCATCCGGGCCGAGGTCGAGCCACCCTTTCTGGTGCTGGCCGTCGTCGGCGAGCATAGTCGGCGCGAAGGATACCTGGCGCTGCGCGCCTATGCCCAGCCTGTCTTCAGCGGAAACCAGTTTGTGCCCGCCGAGCGCGACCATGATCGCGAAGTGCTGCGCGCGCTCCAACAGGCCCAATATGAATTGCGCCGCCTCGGTGTCAGGATGGCGGTCAAGAAGGTCCTCTTTGACATCACGCTGGCTGCGGGGTCGGCGAGGCCGGATTTCCTGGTGGCGCTGCTCGATGAGCATAGCGGGGTGGAATGCAAGTTCGCGCTCCAGATCCTGCAGTCGGATGATGCCGACTATCTTGAGCTGCGCAGCATCGAGCGCGAGCGTCTCGGTCAGGCCGGGCCTGTCGTATCCATGGCCGTCAGCAGCGTGACGCCTGAGGCAATTATCAGCCAAGCCCGCCGCCTTCTCGAGTGAAGGGGAGGGGGAGGATGTGAGCGAACCGGAAGAAAGAGAGTTCGCTCATGACAAGCTTCGCTCCGTCGCCGCGCCCATCGACATCGATCTGGGGCGCCGTCCAGCAGGCCGATCAGCTTGGCCCGGGCATTTGGTCGGTGATGACCGCCAGCCACGGCGGCATCATTCTGTCCGATCAGAGACAGGCCGCCATGCCGCCGGCGCTACAGATCGAGGGCGGGTCCTACGAAGAAGACTGCGATTGGGCGCTCCCGATCCTTGCCTTTACCAGCGAGCTAGAACGGCAGGGCTCCTGCTCCGCGGGCTTCCTGCAGCTTGCCCGCGATACCGCCAAATGTTGGCACCCGGACCGCTTCAGCGCCTTCACCGGCGAGGCCGTAGAGGAGAATTCCTCTGCGATCCTGCGGACGCGTAAGGCCTACATCGCCGCGATCGGCGAATTCTGCGTGACCAGCGCCTGGGGCGATTGGGCCGAATGGGTGCCGGAAGGCAAAGTCGGCGTGATTGCCCGGCAAGTCGAGCGCGTCGATCACCTTGGCCGGCCAACTTATGGCGAGGCAGAAGTCTGCGCGCTGATCGCGAAGGACCTCTACGCCGCGCGCGGCGAGGTCACGGCGCTGCGCGATACGGCGCACGAGATCATCCCGATGCCCGATGCCCTGCGACCGAAACGAGTGGGCTGAAGAGCAGGCCCAAGCCGTCCGGCTCCGACCAGGCGTCAATCCGCCGTTCTGAAGGGAAGGGGGAGGGGAAGGGCGAACCAGTGCGATGAAGGACCCTTTGCCATGAACCCGACAGTCATCCGACCCAGCGTCAGCCCGAAGACGATCACCAAAGTCACACGCCTCTTTAACGGCACCATCGGCGATATCCTCGGCGAGCTCCTCCAGAACAGTCGCCGCGCTGGCGCTTCCCGGATCGATATCGCCTGCTGCGCGGATCAGGACGGAGCGCGCCTGACCCTTGTCGATGATGGGTCCGGGGTAGCCGATCCCCAGACCATGATTGCGCTGGGGGATTCGGGCTGGAGCCAGCACATCCATGAGGCCGAAGACCCGGCAGGCATGGGTGTCTTCAGCCTCGCGGGCAAGGATACCCGGATCAGCACGCGTCATGCCGATGCCGACACCGGATGGTCGGTCCATGTCCCAGCGGATGGCTGGACCGGTGCGCAGGACATTGCCGTGGTGCCCCTGGCTCGCCCGGTTGGGACGACCATCACCTTCCTGATGCCCGGGGTGAGCGAGCAGACGACCGAGCGGATTCTGCGCGAGGTCGCGAAGTTCTACCCGCTGCCGGTGTTCTTCAATGGCGTGCAAGTGCCGCGCGAGGACTTTCTCGCCAAGGCGATCTACATCGCCGAGTGGAACGGCAGCCAGATCGGTGTGTTCGAGGGGCGCGAATACCACCAGGACCCCACCACGAACTTCCATGGCATGGTGCTCACCCGCAAGCTTGCCAGCGTCTCGGAGAGCCTTGGCGGCAAGACCTACCATGCCCGGCTCGATATCGGGGCCACCCCGGGCCTTGCCCTTGTGCTCCCGGCGCGCAAGGAATTCGTCGAGAATGCCGCGTTTGCGGCGCTTCAGGCGGCCTGCAGGCGCACGATCTATGCCGCGCTGGCGCACAGAGGCCAGCACCGGCTTTCCTTCGAGAACTGGAAGGAAGCGCGCGATCTTGGGGTTGCCCTGCCGGAGGCCGACCCCTGCCTGCCCCGCTGGTATGCTGCCATTGCGGAGAGCGACAACGTCAATGTCGAGTATGAGGAAATCGCAGCAGGTGCGGACACGATCCTTGTCGCGGATCTTGAGCCCGATATTGCCCAGGGACTGGAGCGCGCGCTGCGCGACCACCCCTTGCGCCCGCACCTCGTCGAGAACCATCCCGCATACGCTGGCTATGGCTGGTATGACGCGCTGCATCAGCTCGGCAACGTGCGCTTCTATATTGCAGCCGGAGAGCGCGACCACGTCATCGCCGAAAACGGCAGCTTCCCCCCGCTCGATGACCATGTTCGTGCCGAGACGATCGAGCTGAGGTTCTGCGTCTTCCACCGCGCCAGCGAAACGCAGCGCGAGGAAGGGATCTCGGCAGATGTCGCCTTCGTCGTCGGCGAGGATGGCTGGTACAGCGGCATCGACCAGATCCGCATTGCCTATGTTCCGGGTCCGGCGCTGACTCCTGAAACGCTGGTCGATCTGATCGAGAACGTCTGTTTCTGCGCGAACGACGACAGCGAGGCCGACTCCTGGGACACCCAGCACGAGCACTTCTTGCGCGATGCGCGCGAGCTCGCGGCCCGGGTGCTGCTCGGCGAGGACGAGGCCATTGCGGCGCGTATCCGCGACACGCTTGCCGGCATCCTCTGGGTCATTCCCAAGGACCGGCAGGTTGCCATTACCGTTGCTGCCGGGACCGCGATCGATGTTCAGCTTTCCGCTTTTCAACCTGCGGGCTGAGTCCCGCGAGGCCGTCCGGTTGTCCGCTCGTCGTCTCTTGGATCAGGAGGAGACCTCCAATGCATGACACATCTGACCTCACTTGCGCGCGGCAACGCACCGAGCGCATTGCGCTGCTCAATGATGCCGCGCGCCAGGGCCGTGACCGAACGGCCCGCATCGTCATGACCTCCGGGTTGCTTGCAGAATTCGGCGGCGACACCGTGGCACAAAGCATGATGGTTCAGGCTCGGTTGATGGCCGCTCTGCGCCATTGCACCTTCGCCCCGGATTCGCCCGAGCGAGACTTTGCAAGCATGGATGTCGATGGCATCAAGGTGCTGATGAAAGTCGATTTGTATGATCCGGGCCTTGTCAAGATACCATTGAACGGTTCCTTTTGATGATGGGCTGGGGGCCCCCACACGCAATGCTCAAGGATTGGCTTCATTCGTTCCGAGGTCAGCT
>NZ_LSKQ01000174.1 GCF_001557115.1 Erythrobacter sp. CCH5-A1 | reverse complement strand
GCGCCGGCGGGCGAAGAAGCTGGCGGGGGCGTCTTAGCATTTTCCCTCAGGCGACGGGCCATTCCTGAAAGCCTAGCCTTGCCCCGATTTCGCGCCCGTCCGGGGTGTGACTCGAAAGACTCACCTCAAAAAGTTAACGACCTAAACTTCTTATTAACCTTTTTTGGTGAGAAGTGGCGTGGTTAACAGGCGACAACCTCTCCTAAGCGGGGGTTACCAGGGGTAAGACAGGGGACTGCAATGCGCGTTCTGCTCATCGAAGACGAACCGACCACCGCCAAGGCGATCGAGCTGATGCTCACCACCGAAGGCTTCAACGTCTATTCGACCGACCTCGGCGAAGAGGGTTTGGACCTCGGCAAGCTGTATGATTACGACATCATCCTGCTCGACCTGAACCTGCCCGACATGCATGGCTACGACGTGCTCAAGAAGCTGCGCGTCGCCAAGGTGCAGACCCCGGTGCTGATCCTTTCGGGCATCTCGGAGATGGATTCGAAAATCCGCTCCTTCGGCTTCGGTGCCGACGATTACGTGACCAAGCCGTTCCACCGCGAGGAACTGGTCGCCCGCATCTATGCCGTGGTGCGCCGTTCGAAGGGCCACTCGCAGTCGGTCATCCGCACCGGCAAGCTCGCCGTGAACCTCGATGCCAAGACGGTCGAGGTCGATGGTGCCCGCGTGCACCTCACCGGCAAGGAATATGCGATGCTGGAGCTGCTGTCGCTGCGCAAGGGCACGACGCTGACCAAGGAAATGTTCCTCAACCACCTCTACGGCGGGATGGACGAGCCCGAGCTCAAGATCATCGATGTGTTCATCTGCAAGCTGCGCAAGAAGCTGTCGCTGGCCTGCGGCGGGGACAACTACATCGAAACCGTCTGGGGCCGCGGCTACGTGCTGCGCGACAGCGAGACCGAGGTCGAAGCGGCGTAACTGGTTGCGAGGGCGCCTCCGCGCCCTCGTCCTCGGCGCTGATCCGAGCCTTTCAGGCTCGGGCACCTGCGGCTCGCGCCGTGCGCTCGCGGCCCTTCGGACCGGGACAGCGCTTTTCACCTTTGATTGCGAGGACGCCCGGGGACCTGGATCCCCGGGCGTTCGCGTTTCAGCTGGCGCGCAGGAAGGTCGTCGTGCGCGGCTCGGGCATTTCGCCGTTCGCCCAGACGATCGTCTCGGTCATGCTGCGGCCGTCCTTCGCCACCGTGTAGACCCGGGTCGAGAACCGCTCGCCGCCCTTCGCCAGCGTCATCACCAGCGTGTCGGGCGCGGGCTGGCGCAGCGCGACCGAGTCGATCTCGGCGAAGTTGCCGCCGACCGGCACGGGGACGCCGTCCATCGCCGCGGTGGATTCGGCCTTGATCGTCCCGCCGTCGCGGTTGGCGATCCACACCAGCGTGTGCATCCGCCCGTCGGCCTGCGGGGTGAAGGTGATCGTCACCGACACCGGGCGCTCGTTCTCGGGCAGCCGCGCGACATCGAGCGACCATTTGCCCGCCAGCGGCGCGGCGGCAGCAGCGGCCTCGGCCGTCTCGGCCGCCTCAGGCAGCGTGGCGGTTCCGGCGGCGAGCGCGAGGCCCAACGCAGCGGCGGGGAGCAGGAATGCCATGGCTAAACGTCCTTTCGTCCATTCGAACCCCCTCTTGCGGGGAACGGACGGAGCCTCGGCCGGATCGGCGGGCGGCGACAGATCGATTTTCCTGTCCCAGACTTTCTGTTCCGCGAGCATCCGCGCCAGCTCGCGGCTGCTGCCCACCCCGGTCTTGCGCCGCGCCTCGCGCAGCCGTTCATTGATCGCAGCTTCCGAGCGGCCGAGCTGCGCCGCGATCGACTTCACCGTGTGCCCGCCCGCCAGCAGGCGCAGAATCTCGAGCTCCTTTTCGGAGAGTGCACCGGGCGAGATGCAGGGCGTGTTCGTCATCCCCCAAGCTCACCACGCCCCGTGCCCCGGCGTCCAGCACGATTTTTTCGTGCCGGAAACCTGTGCGCCTAGCGCGCCGCCAGATCTTCCTCGATCCGCTTGAGGAAATTCTGCGTCGACCAGTCGAAATCGGTCATCGCGATGTCGGGCGAGTAGAATTCCCCGTTTCCGCGCGGGCGGTTCACATACATCTTCATCGGGATGATCGCACGCGCCATGCCCGAGGGCAGCTCGGGGTTGCGCACCTCCATGTAGGTCGAATCTGCCGAGGAGGGCGCGCCGATCAGCTTCGTGTTGGGGAACAGCTTGAACACGTCGATCGCGTCGAGACAGGCGCTCGCGCATTGCCCCGGCACGATGACATAGACCGGCGCGGTCAGCAGCGGGGCGGGATCGGGGGCAGCGGCGCCCGCCGCCGTGGGCTCGTCGGTCTCGACATACCACGTCTCGCCCTTGGCCACCGCGGCCTCGAATGAGGTGACGAGCTTTGCCACCCATGCGGCGGTCTCGGCATCGCCCTGCTCGGTCATCAGCCGGGCGAAGCCGCGCACTTCCTCGAGATTGCCCGGCGTGGGCCGCCACCACACCGCGGTCTTCGCCGAGCGGCGCTCGGCACGCGCCTCGACCGCCTCCTTGCCCCACAGGCTCTCGGCGACCCGCAGGCTCCACAGCGAGGAGCCGCCCTGGTTGTAGCGCAGGTCCAGCACCACCGCGCGCGCGCCGCGGATCGTGTCGGCCCTGGCGGCGAGATCGGCGTAGAGCGTCTGGTAGGCGGCGTTGCCCGCTTCGTCGGGCTGGAAATCGGGTAGCGCGATCCAGTGGATGCCGGGCGCGCGCTCGGCGAGGCCGATGGGGAGGAGGTCGCCGTTGATCGAGCCGTTGCGCCATTCCTGATAATGGTCGGGGACCGGGCTCCAGCTCAGCGCGCGGTCCTCGGCCTTGCCATCGGCGACGAAGCGGCAGGTCTGCGGCAGGCGCACGAAAGGGTTGCCGTCGTCGATCAGCGCCAGCCGCGCCGAGGCCCACCATGCGCCCGCGACCTCCGCGCCGGTGCGCCAGCCGAACACCTTGGTCTTCACCCAGTCGGCGATCGGCGTCCCGTCGCAGCTCTCGATCCGGCTGCCGGCCGGAGGCCCGCCCTCGGCCGACTTGTAGACATACATCGCGTCCCCGCGCCAAGCCGCGACGAAGCCCGGCCAGCGGATCGGGGCTGCGAGTTCGGGCGGCAGCCGCGTAAAGGCGCCCGCGTGCCCGTCGTTCAGCACCGCGGTGAAGCGGTCGAGGCTGGCATCGAACCCGCCCGCGGTGGTGGCCTTCCGCGCGTAGTCAAGTGCCTCGGCCCGCGCGCGTTCGAGCAGCGCGGGGAAGCCGGGGTTGGCCGGATCGAACATGCCGGGGTGGTTGGCCCTGGTCTCGGCATAGACCGCCTCGACATCGGCGACGGCGAGCGCGGACCAGTCGGGCGGGGCGGCAGGCGAGGTCTCGGGGGATGGTTGGGCCATCGCAGGCGCGGCGGCGACGAGCGCGAGGCAAAGGGCGAGGTGTTTCATGGCGTGCTCCCCGAGTTGCCTCCTCATCCCCGCTCCCCGACCGGCAGGCGAGCGCCTGTCGGCCAATGCGCGGCTGGGCTCGACCGGCGGCACGCGCGAAGGGGGTGGAGTGGCGCGCGCCTTTTGCTAAGGGCTGCGGCCATGACGGCATTCAAGGAAGGCGATCCGACCACCATCGCGCGGCTTTACGGGCGTTCGGTCGGCAAGAAGCTGCGCACCTATCAGCAGGGGCTGGTCGACAACCTCCTGCCGCAGATCGCCGTGCCTGCCGAAGGTCCGGTGACCTCCGAGGTGCTGTTCGGGGATCAGCGCCCCCTCCATTTCGAGATCGGCTTCGGCGGGGGCGAGCATCTCGCCTATCGCGCCGACCTGCTCCCGGACCACGGCTTCATCGGCGCCGAGCCCTTCGTCAACGGCGTCGCGCAGGCGCTCACCCACGTGGCCGACCAGCGGCTCGCCAATATCCGGTTGCATCATGGCGACGCGCTCGAGGTGCTCAGCCGCGTGCCGGATGGCGCGCTGACGATGCTCTACCTGCTCCACCCCGACCCCTGGCCCAAGGCCCGCCACGCCAAGCGCCGGATGATGAACGATGGGCCGGTCAGGCTCTTCGCGCAAAAGTTGAAGCCCGGGGCCGAGTTCCGCTTCGGCACCGACCACGCGGTCTACCTGCGCCACGCGCTGATGGTGATGCAGCGCCACACCGATCTGTTCGAGTGGGTGGTGGAGAAGCCGGAGAACTGGCAGGTCCGCCCCTCCGGCTGGCCCGAGACCCGCTACGAACACAAGGCGCGCACGGTCTACGGCCACGAGGTGTGGTACTTCCGGTTCCGGCGGCGGTGAGGCCATCGGTCGCAGCTTCCTCGCCTGCGGAAATAAATCATATAAATGAGGTCTGACAGCGCCACTCTGCGCGCGGAGGCCTTCGATGATCCGGTTCGCGCTCGCCCTTCTCCCCCTGCTGCTGGCGGGCTGTGCCACGCTTGAACCGCGCATCGCCATCGACGCCGACTTCCCCGACCCCGCCGTGCTGCGTGACGAGGATGGCAGCTACTACGCCTATGCCACGCAAGCCCTGGTCGAGGGCCGGCAGGTCAACATCCAGATCGCCCGCTCGTCCGACTTGGCGGAGTGGGAGCACCTCGGCGATGCGCTGCCGGTGAAGCCCGGCTGGGCGAGCAAGACGCAGGACTTCTGGGCGCCCCATGTCGCCAAGGTCGAGGGGCGCTACCTGCTCTACTACTCGGCCAAGCCCGATGCGGCGCTCGATGACCCGTCGCAGGGCCTGTGCCTCGCCGTCGCCACCGCCGACCGGCCCGAGGGGCCCTTCACCGACACGGGCAAGCCGCTGCTGTGCTGCCCCGGCTTCGTCAACATCGACCCGATGCTGTTCGACGACCCCGCGACGGGCAAGCGGCTGCTCTACTGGGGCTCGGGGTTCGCACCCGTAAAGGTGCAGGAGCTGACGCGCGACGGTCTCGCCTTCGCCCCCGGCAGCGCGCCGATCGACCTCGTAGTGCCGGTGCCGACCGACGATCCGGCGAACTACCGCCGCCTCGTCGAAGGCGTTTGGGTCACTTACCGCGAGGGCTGGTATTATCTGTTCTTCTCGGGCGACAATTGCTGCGGACCCAACGCGCATTACGCGGTGATGGTGGCGCGCTCGCGCTCGGCGACCGGGCCGTTCGCGGTGAAGCCCGAAAACGGCGGGGTGATCCTCGCAGCCTCGCCCGGATGGATCGCGCCGGGGCACAATGCGCTTGTCCAGAAGGACGGCGAGACGCTGATCCTCTATCACGCGGTCGATGCCGCAAGACCCCGCTCCCGCCCGGAGGACGAGGTCAACACCCGCCGCATCATGCTCACCGCGCGGCTGGCGTGGCGCGACGGCTGGCCGGTGCTCGCCGACTAGCCTCGCCCTGCCGCAAGTGCCCCGCGCCTCGTCGGGTCAGGCGAAGGGTGCTCACCCATGACAGGGACGGCCGCTGTCCTGGCGCGCAGGATGTGCGTCACGCAACCTGCCACAGGAAGGCCAGACCCATGACCATCAGCACCCTCAAAGACCTCTACATCGATCAGCTGCAGGACCTCTACAGCGCCAACCGCCAAGCGCTGAAAGCGACCCAGGAACTGCACGACGCGGCGCACTCGGCCGAATTGCGCAAGGCCCTGTCTGCCGGGGCCGAGGGGATCGAGGAGGGCATGGCGCAGCTCAAGTCCCTGATCGAAAGCCACGACGCCAACCCGCGCGGCGAGCATTGCCGGGGGATGGAAGGCCTCGTCGCCGAAGCCCGCGCGCATGGCGTGGAGGCCGACTTTTCGGACGAGGACGTGCGCGACGCCTCGATCATCGCCCAGTACCAGCGCATGACGCATTACGGCATCTCGGGCTACGGCACGGTCGCTGCCTTCGCGCGCCGGCTGGGGCTGGAGGAGGACGCGGGCGTGCTCGCGCAGTGCCTCGAGGACACCCGCGGCGGGGACCGCAAGATGACCGCGATCGCCTCGGGCGAGGTCAATCCGGCAGCAGCCGAGGCGTAAAGCGGGGCGGCCCGCCCCGTCGCGCTGCGGCGGGCGGGTTGGCTGCGGCTGCACGCGCAGGAATGACGCATGCCGGGATTGTTTGACGATAGGTGCGAATTATGAGTTAAATCAGAGCATGGCAAAGTCCGGGGGGGGGGGAGCTGCCGTGCTTCGTGAATGGCTGAACTGGATCGTCGGCTGGATGGGATTTTCCGCCGATCGCAACGAGGCGGCCGAGATGTTCCCTCTGGCGTCGCAGATCATGCTGGGCATCGTTGCGGCTGCTTTGGCTTGGGTGCTCATTCACAGTGGTCAGAGGCGATCTGCCGAAGAAGCCAGACGGCTCGAGCGGGCGAAGTTTCTGCATGACCTCGATGAAGAATATGCCCATTTGCTGGCGCGGCGCTGCATAGCAAAGATAGCTCCCGCTGAATATCGAAACAAAGACGTCTTCATTTGCGATGAGAGCGAACTAAGTGTCTTCGAATACGTTTTGACCAAGAACGTGGTTTGGTTTGATGCACCGAAGACGGAAGGCGGGAGTCCGGGCGGTGACAGACTGTACCTTTACGTAAACGGTCACAGGTACATCGAAGTCAGTGAGGGGGTATTTATGGAGACCCTCACAATGCACAGGATAATCGCCTGGGCCAAGCGAGTGGCGGCCGGCCTTCAGGCGAGGATCATCGATCCAACCGATGTCCTGAACATGTGGCGGCATATCCTGCCGCTGGCACGCAGCAACCGGTTCGCATTCATGGCGTCCATGTTTGGCGTATCCGAGGCGCGGGCCGCGCAGGCCGATCAAACCGACCGGCTTGCGATGTTCTATCAGAGCCCATGGCTTCGCTGGGCCTATCGCAACACAAAACGCGTGAGGGCAGTCCAGGCCGCATTTGCAGATGCGCTCGACCTGCTTTCGCCGGTAAAGCGCGGCACGCCTCCACATTGGTCAGGCGACATCGCCCCGCTCTATCTGCTGATCCGAACAGTCGTCCGCCATGCAATCGGTCAGGGGCGTCTTGAAGTTCTCAACTACGTCGGTGTCGACCAAGGCCCCGGAGCGCTGCCGCGGAGTTCAGATGGTGCCGACCCGCGAAAGCTCGATCCGATCCTTGCAAATCAGATGTTCAGGTAACTGCGCTTCGGCGTACATATCTACCCCACGACCCCCGCGCCCGCCAGCACCGCCAGCGTCAGCACGTCGGGCACGCTGGCGGTCATCGGCACGATCTGCACCGGCTTCTCGACCCCGATCATCATCGGGCCGATGGTGGCGTTGCTGCCCAGCTCGCGCAGCAGCTTGGCAGACAGGTTCGCCGATTGCAGCCCCGGCATGATCAGCACGTTGGCCGGCCCGGAGAGGCGGCTGAAGGGATAGAGCGCCATCACCCTGGGATTGAGCGCCGCATCGGGGGCCATCTCGCCTTCGTATTCGAAACCCGGATCCTCCTTGTCGAGGATCGCCACCGCCGCGCGGATCGAATCGAGCCACTGGCCGGAAGGATTGCCGAAGGTCGAATAGGAGAGGAAGGCCACTCGCGGCTCATGCCCCATGCGCCGGGCGACCGCGGCGGTCTCCCGCGCGATATGGGCCAGCATCGCCGCGTCGGGGCGTTCGTTGATGGTGGTGTCGGCGAGGAAGGTCGTGTGGTTCTTGCCGATCAGCATGTGGATGCCGAAAGGCACCGCGCCGGCCTTGGCATCGAGCACCAGGTTCACCTCGCGCACGGTCTGCGCGAAGGTGCGGGTCATGCCGGTGATCATCCCGTCGCCATGCCCCAGCGCGACCAGCAGCGAGGCGAAGACGTTGCGGTCCTGATTGACCATGCGCCGCACATCACGCTCGGTATAGCCGCGCCGCTGCAGGCGCTTGTAGAGGAAGGAGACCATCTGCGGCACATGCTCGCTGTCGGCCGAGTTCTGGATCTCGAAGCTGCCCGGATCGCCGACCGAAAGCTGGTGCAGCTTGTCGAGCACGGCCTTGGTGCGGCCCACCAGAATCGGCGTGCCGTAGCCGAAATCGCGGAACTGGATCGCGGCGCGCAGCACCACTTCTTCCTCGGCCTCGGCGAAGACCATGCGTTTGGGATTGGCCTTGGCCATCTCGTAGATGCCGGAAAGCACCGAGGTGGTCGGGTTGAGGCGGCTGCGCAGCTGCATCCGGTAGGCGTCGAAATCCTCGATCCGCGCCCGCGCCACGCCCGAATCCATCGCCGCTTTCGCAACGGCGGAAGACACCACCTCGATCAGGCGCGGATCGAAGGGGGCGGGGATGATGTAGTCGGTGCCGAACTTGTGGTTCTTGCCATAGGCGCTCGCGACTTCCTCGGGCACCTGCTGGCGCGCCAGCTCGGCGATGGCCTGCGCGGCGGCGACCTTCATCTCCTCGTTGATGGTGGTCGCCTGCACGTCGAGCGCGCCGCGGAAGATGAAGGGGAAGCCGAGGACGTTGTTGACCTGGTTGGGGAAGTCCGAGCGGCCGGTGGCGATGATCGCGTCGGGACGCACGGCCTTGGCCTCGTCGGGCATGATTTCGGGGACGGGGTTGGCCATGGCGAAGATGATCGGCTTGTCGGCCATCTTCTTGACCCACTCCGGCTTCAGCGCGCCCGCCGCCGAGAGGCCGAGGAAGATGTCCGCGCCCGCCAGCGCTTCCTCAAGGCTGGTGGCACTGGTGGCGACCGCGTGGGCGCTTTTCCACTGGTCCATGTCCGCGCGGCCCGGCGTGATCGGGCCGGTGCGGTCGCACATGATGACGTTGTCGTGCCGCACGCCCATCGCCTTGATCAGCGCGGTGCAGGCGATCGCCGCCGCGCCCGCGCCGTTGACCACGACCTTCACGTCCTTGAAGTCGCGCCCCGTGATGTGACAGGCGTTGAGCAGGCCTGCCGCGGTGATGATCGCGGTGCCGTGCTGGTCATCGTGCATCACCGGGATCTTCATCCGTTCCCGCAGGGCGGCTTCGATGATGAAGCATTCGGGGGCCTTGATGTCTTCAAGGTTGATGCCCCCGAAGGTCGGTTCCATCAGCGCGACGGCGTTGATGAACGCCTCGGGGTCTTCGGTCGCAAGTTCGATGTCGATCGAATCGACGTCGGCGAAGCGCTTGAACAGCACCGCCTTGCCTTCCATCACCGGCTTGGAGGCCAGCGCGCCCAGATTGCCTAGGCCAAGGATAGCGGTACCATTCGAGATCACCGCAACGAGGTTCGCCTTGGCGGTATAGCGCGCCGCAAGCGAGGGGTCGGCGGCGATGGCCTCGACCGGCACGGCGACGCCGGGCGAATAGGCAAGGCTGAGGTCGCGCTGCGAGGTCATCGGCTTGGTCGCGACGATCTCGAGTTTCCCCGGACGGATCGTCTCGTGATAGAACAGCGCTTCGCGCGCGGTGAAGCCGCCCTTGTTGGGTGTGCCGTTCTCTTCCGACATGGTGCCCGATCCCTCTTGCGATCCCTAACGTAAATCGCCCCCCGCTTAGCGTCGCGCGGGCCGATGCGATAGGTCGTTTATCGCACCAGGTTCGGGGAAAGCTGCAATTGGCAACATTCCCGAATCGGGTCGCACAGGCGTAGGCGATGGCGATGGCCGCGCTCGAGGATCCCAAACCCACGCCGATGATGGCGCAATATCTGCGCCTGCGCGAGGAGGCGGGCGATGCGCTGCTGTTCTACCGGATGGGCGATTTCTTCGAGCTGTTCTTCGAGGATGCCAAGCGCGCCGCCGCGATCCTCGACATCGCGCTCACCACAAGGGGCGAGCATGGCGGGCAGGCGATCCCCATGTGCGGGGTGCCGGTGCACTCGGCGGAGAGCTATCTCGCGCGGCTGATCAAGGCGGGCTGCCGGGTGGCGATTGCCGAGCAGGTCGAGACGCCCGAGGAAGCCAAGGCCCGCGCCAAGCGCGAGGGGCTGCCGTCCTCTAAGGTGCTGGTCGGCCGTGCGATAGTGCGGCTGGTGACGGCGGGGACGCTCACCGAGGAAGCCTTGCTCGAGCCGCGCCGCGCGAACGTGCTGGTGGCGCTGGCGGAACTGCGCGGGAGCGTGGGGATCGCAGCGGTCGATGTCTCGACCGGCGCGATGGTGCTGGAGGAATGCGCGGCTGACACGCTGGGCGCGGTGCTGGCGCGGTTGAGCCCGAGCGAGGTGGTGGTGCCCGAAGATTGGTCGCACGGCCCCGAGGAGGCGATCTACCGCCCGCGTACGACCTTCGCCAGCGATGCCGGGGCCGAGCGGTTGAAGGCGGTCCACGGGGTGGCGACGCTCGATGCCTTCGGCGTCTTCACCCGCGCCATGCTGGCCGCCGCCGGGGGGCTGGTCGCCTATCTCGACCATGTCGGGCGCGGCAGCCTGCCGCTGCTGCTGCCCCCCGTGCTGCGCGAGACCGCCAGCACCATGGCGATGGACGCGGCGACGCGGGGGAGCCTCGAAATCCTCGAATCCGCGCAAGGCGCGCGCGCCGGCAGCCTGATCGGCGCGGTCGACCGCTGCGTCACCGGCGCGGGCTCGCGGCTGCTGGCGGAGGACCTGTCCGCGCCCTTGCTCGATGCCGCCGCCATCGAGGCGCGGCTGGCGCTGGTGCAGTTCTGGCGCGACCGCCCCATCGAGCGCGCGCAGCTGCGCGACATTCTGCGGGCGATCCCCGATCTCGGGCGCGCGCTCGGGCGGGTGGTGGCGGGAAGGGGGAGCCCGCGCGATCTCGGCCAGCTGCGCGACGGGCTGTCGGAGGCCGCGCGCCTCCACCACTGGCTCACAGGCGCGCCCGACAAGCCCGCATTGCTCGCTGACGTCATCGCCCGTCTCACCGGCCACGGCGCGCTGACCGATCACCTGTCGCGCGCACTCGTTCCCTCGCCGCCGACCGAGCGCTCTTCCGGCGGGTTCATCGCCGACGGCTACGATGCCGCGCTCGACGAGTTGCGCGCCACCTCGGGCGATGCGCGCCGGGCAATCGCGGCAATGGAAGCGCGCTACCGCGAGGAAACCGGCATTGCGACGCTCAAGATCCGCCACAACGGGGTGCTGGGCTATTTCATTGAGGTCGCCGCGCGCCATGCCGATGCGCTGATGGCCCCCGACAGCGGCTTCACCCACCGCCAGACCATGGCGGGCGCGGTGCGGTTCAACTCGCTGAAGCTGCACGAGGAAGCCGCGCGCATCGCCGAGGCCGGGGGCCATGCGCTCGCCTGCGAGGAAGCCCATTTCGAGGCGCTGGTGGCAGAGGTGGTCGCCGCCCGCGAAAACATTGCCGCCTCCGCCGCCGCCCTCGCCCGGCTCGATGTCGGCGCGGGCAATGCCGAGCGAGCCGCAGAGGGCGACTGGTGCCGCCCGGAGATTGCCGAGGACTCAGGGCTCGCC
This sequence comes from Erythrobacter sp. CCH5-A1, assembly GCF_001557115.1. Lineage (GTDB taxonomy): Bacteria > Pseudomonadota > Alphaproteobacteria > Sphingomonadales > Sphingomonadaceae > Erythrobacter. The sequence goes on along the minus strand of NZ_LSKQ01000174.1, from coordinate 80,432 downwards.
ATCACCGCGGGCCGCCACCCGGTGGTCGAAGCGGCGCTGGCGAAGACCGGCGAGCGTTTCGTCGCAAACGACTGCCAGCTCGCCGCCGACAACCGCCTGTGGCTGATCGGCGGCCCGAACATGGGCGGCAAATCGACCTTCCTGCGCCAGAACGCGCTCATCGTGCTGCTCGCGCAGGCGGGCTGCTTTGTCCCCGCCTCTGCCGCGCGGATCGGCCTCGTCGACCGCCTGTTCAGCCGGGTGGGCGCGGCCGACAACCTCGCGCGCGGGCGCTCCACCTTCATGGTCGAGATGGTCGAGACCGCCGCGATCCTCGCGCAGGCCACACATCGCAGCTTCGTGATCCTCGACGAAGTAGGGCGCGGGACATCGACCTATGACGGCCTCGCGCTCGCCTGGGCGGTGGCCGAGGCGGTGCATTCGCAGATCGCCTGCCGCTGCCTGTTCGCGACACATTACCACGAACTCGCGCGCCTCGCCGAAACCTGCGAGGCCTTGAGCCTGCACCACGTCCGCGCGCGCGAGTGGCAGGGCGATCTGGTGCTGCTCCACGAACTCGCCGATGGCCCCGCCGACCGTTCCTATGGCCTCGCGGTCGCGCGGCTCGCCGGGGTGCCCGCGAATGTCGTTGCCCGCGCCAAGGCGGTGCTCGCCAAGCTCGAAGCCACCCGCGAGGCGACGGGGGGAATCGCGGCAGGCCTCGGCGATCTGCCGCTTTTCGCCAACCTGAAGCCCGCCGAGCCCGAACCGGCGAGCCCCGAACAGCAACTTGCCGAGGCCCTGCGCGCCGCCGATCTCGACGCTCTTACCCCGCGCGAGGCATTGGATCTTCTCTACGAATGGAAGCGCACCCTGCCGGGTTCAGGGCGGTGATTTCAACCAAGGCTTAACCACGTCCCTGTTATGCGCGCGGACATGATGAGGCTTCTCTTCCAGAACAGCCGCATGGCGCTCGCCTTCGTAGTTCTGATCGTGCTCGGCGCGGCGGCGATCATCGGTCCGCAAGGCAATGGCGGGCTGGTTACCCGCGCGGTGAGCCTGTCGGAATCGCAGAAGGGGCTCTTCTCGGGCGCGCGGCAGACGCAACCGGCGGCCGAGAGCCAGCCGAAAGCACCGCCTTCGGTTTTCGGAAATTACGATCCCCAGGCCCCGGCAAACGCGGCGCCTTCGGGCGGCGGATCCGGCGCCGCGGCAAGCAACCCGATGACTGCCCCGCTGGCGCCGACTGCGGTCATCGCGGGTCCTGCCAGCAGCGATCCGATCATTCCCGAGGACGACGTGCCGCAATAATCCGTCCCGGATGCCCTGCCCGGCGGGGCGGCGTCATTCCTCCTCGTCCGCCGCATCCTCTTCGCTCAGCGTCTCGCCGTCGGCGGTGAGCCAGTCGCTGTCTTCATCGTCGGTGGTCTCGCCGCCGTAGGTGCCGGGCTCGTCATCGTGGTTGGGTTCGCCCGCGAAAGCCGACATGTCGATCCGGCCTTCGCCTTCCATGCGGCGCATCTCGTCGATCAGGTCGCCGGTGCTGTCGGGGGCGGGATCGTACTCGTCCGCCTCGGGCTTGGTGCTTTCGAGTGGGCTGGAGGTGCGGCTGTCCTCGCGCCGCGCGTCCTCCGCGACATCCTGCGCCTGAGTACCCTCGTCATCCTGCTCGCGATTTCGGGTCTCGTGGGTGAGGCCCTCGGGGTGGCCCGGGATTCTGGCGTTGTCAGTGTTCATGGCTTCTCTCCTTCGCCGGGCCTTACCCGGCGGGAGCGCCGATTGTTGCCATGCCCTGCGGCGGGCCGACGCCTCAGCGCGTCGGAACGGGCGCCTCGCCGGTGTAGTCGTAAAAGCCCCGGCCGGTCTTGCGGCCGAGCCAGCCGGCCTCGACATATTTCACCAGCAGCGGCGCGGGGCGATACTTGCTGTCGCGGGTGGTCTTGTAGAGCACCTTGATGATGTCGAGACAGGTGTCGAGCCCGACGAAATCGGCCAGCTGCAGCGGCCCCATCGGGTGATTGAGGCCGAGGCGGCAGCCCTTGTCGATATCCTCGATCCCTGCGGTCGACTGGCCGAGCACGAAGACCGCCTCGTTGATCATGGGGAGCAGGATGCGGTTGACGACGAAGCCCGGCTCGTCCTGCGAAAGCACCACTTCCTTGCCCAGCCCGCGCGCAAAGGCGGTGACCGCTTCGGTCGTTTCCTTGGCGGTGGCGAGGCCGGGGATGACCTCGATCAGGCCCATCACGGGCACCGGATTGAAGAAGTGCAGCCCGATGAAGCGCGCCGGATCGGGCGAGTGGTTGGCCATGCGGGTGATCGGGATCGACGAGGTGTTCGACGCCATGATCGCCTGCGGGGCCAGCACCTGGCCGGCCTTTTCGAAGATCGCGTTCTTGATCTCCTCGCGCTCGGTCGCTGCCTCGATGATGAGATCGGCTTCGGCGAAGGGGGCGTAATCGGCGACCGGGGTGATGCGCGCGAGCAGCGCTTCGGCCTCGGCGGCCTCGATCTTGCCGCGCCCCATCAGCTTCACCAGCGCCGCTTCGACATTGGCCTTGCCGGCCTCGGCGCGGGGCAGGTCGACGTCGGTCAGCATGACTTTCATGCCATTGGCTGCGACTGTCTGTGCGATCCCGGTGCCCATCTGGCCGGCGCCGATCACGGCGATGTTGCGCATGGGGCTGGTCATGGGGAGTAGGTTCCTTCGCAGGTGCAGCAATTCTGCCGCCCTAGCGAGGCCTTTGCGCAAAAGCTAGCGATTAGCGCGCTATCTGTTTTGGCCGGGCACCCACTTCACGTCCGCGCGGCCATCGTCATTGGCCACGCGGGCGAGCACGAAGAGCAGGTCCGAGAGGCGGTTGATATAGGCGAGCGCGGACGGGTTGACCGCGTCCTCGGCCGCCAGCGCGACAATCGCGCGTTCCGCGGCGCGGGTCGTGGCGCGGGCGACATGGACCCGCGCGGCCGCCTCGCTCCCGCCGGGCAGGACGAAGCTGGTGAGCGGTTCGAGCCGCTCGTTGTGCGCGTCGATCTGCGCCTCGATCCACAGCGGCTGGCTGGGGACGATCCGCAGCACCATCTCGCTAGGGGTGAAGTCCCCGTCGGCCGAAGGCGTGGCGAGGTCGGCGCCGAGATCGAACAGGTCGTTCTGCACGCGGGTCAGGAGCGCCTTCTCGGCCTCGCCCGTCAAAGCGCAGATGGCAAGGCCGATGGCGGAGTTCGCCTCGTCCACCAGCCCCATCGCCGCGATCCGCGCGCAGTGCTTGGGGCATCGCGAGCCATCGACGAGGCCCGTCGTCCCGTCATCCCCGGTGCGGGTGTAGATCCGGTTCAGCTTGACCATTGGTTGGAGGGCTTAGCGCGACACCGCCAGCAGGATCGCGACCACCGCGATCGCCAGCCCCTGGTACTTGATGCGCGCGAACATCGCCTTGTTCTGAGCGAGCTGCATGTCGGTCGCGGTGGTGCCTTCGCCGGTCTCGAGGTCGATCTTGGTCGTCTTGAGGAAGGCGATGATGCCCTTCACCAGCGAAAAGGCGGTAAGGCCCATGAGGATGAGGAGCGCGGGGATGAGGACATAGGTCATGGATGCCTAAATGGACGCTTGAGGCTCAGGTTCCAAGTGACAAAAGTTGCACACGCAGTTGTTCGGCGAGCATCCGCCCGTCTTCGCCAGCATCGCGCCGCTCCGCGAGGGCAGGCGAGCCGCGGCGCTTGGCGAGCTTTTCGCCGTCTTCACCGAGCAGCAGCGGATGGTGGTGCCAGCGCGGGACGGCGAGGCCGAGCAGGGCTTGCAGCGTGCGGTGGATGTGGCTCGCGGCGAAGAGATCGGCGCCGCGGGTCACCAGCGTGACGCCGTCCGCCGCATCGTCGAGCGTCACCGCAAGGTGGTAGCTGGCGGGCAGGTCCTTGCGCACCAGCACCACATCGCCGAGGCCGGAGAGGTCGACGGTCTGCGACCCCGCGCGCGCGTCCTCCCACATCAGCGGGCCGGTTGCCGCCAGTGCCTTTTCGGCATCGAGCCGCCATGCAGCAGGGCGCGACGGATCGGGCGGGCGGTGCTTGCAGGTGCCGGGGTAGATCAGCCCGTCGGAGCCCTCGACCGCACCAGCCGCCTCGATCTGTGAGCGGGTGCAGGTGCAGGGGTAGAGCAGCCCCTTCGCCTTCAGGTCTTCGGCAGCCGCCGCATAGCTGGCAAGGCGGGTCGATTGGGCGGGGACCTCTTCCCACTCGAGCCCCAGCCATGCGAGATCGCGGCGGAATTCGTCGGCCAGTTCGGGCCGGGAGCGCGGCCCGTCGATATCCTCGATCCGCAGCAGGAACCGCCCGCCGCCCGCGCGCGCCAGATCATGCGCCGCGATCGCCGAGAGCGCATGGCCCAGATGCAGCCGTCCGTTGGGGCTCGGCGCGAAACGGGTCACGGGCGGGGCGGGGCGATCCATCGCAAAGGCCCATGCCACAGGACATTTTCTTTCGCTATCCACAGGTCATGCACAGGCTGTCCCTGTGGATAGCCACCCTGTCACGGGTTTGACTCTTTGCCCTGCCACGGCATGCTCACGTCAATCAGGGAGGAACGCGCGTCGTGTTCAATGCCGAACTGATCGAGAAAGTGGCGAAGTTCCGCGGGATCGACGAGGATCCGACGCGCAATCTTTCGGCCTGCCCGGCGCTGGTGCTCAACGCCGATTACACGCCGCTGTCCTACTACCCGCTCTCGCTCTGGCCGTGGCAGACCGCGATCAAGGCGGTGTTCCTCGACCGGGTGGACATCGTCGCGAGCTATGACCGCGAGGTCCACTCGCCCAGCTTCGACATGAAGATCCCGAGCGTCATCGCGCTGCGGCAATATGTGAAGCACTCGGAATTCCCCGCCTTCACGCGCTTCAACGTGTTTCTGCGCGACCGATTCCAGTGCCAGTACTGCGGCAGCCACGATCACCTGACCTTCGACCACGTCACCCCGCGCCGCCTCGGGGGGCGGACGACGTGGGAGAACATCATCACCGCCTGCGCGCCGTGCAACATGAAGAAGGGCGGGCGCACGCCGAAACAAGCCGGCATGCCGATCCACCAGGCGCCGATCCGGCCGACCAGCTGGCAATTGCAGCAGCACGGCAAGATGTTCCCGCCGGGCTACCTCCACGAGACGTGGCGGGATTGGCTCTACTGGGACGTCGAACTGGAGGCGTAAGGGCTGGGCTGGCCGGGCTGGATCAGCTTGGGCCGCGCAACGGAGAAAATCAAACCGATGGAAGCAGCCTCGCTGCGATGCGAGGCCGGATCGATGTCGGCAGACGATCCCGCCGAGCACCGATCCGGCAGATGGATCAGTCTACGTTGCGTTCGCCTCTGATGATCGGTTCGATCGAAACGAGAACCCAGTTGGGATCCTCGGGCGTTCCGAAGTTTTGATAGACGAAGCATGCGGACGCATCGCAAAGCCGGAAGGTGGTTTGGTCGTTCGACACCACGTGTTGGGGGATGTGGTGCGCGGCCGCCTGGGAGATCGGGAGAAGGCTCGCCAGCGCGAGGCTGAGCAGGATCTTCTTTCTCATGATTGGCTCCTGATTGGGTGAAAGGCATCGTTCGAACGATGGTGTAGTCTCGCTATTGGCGTGAGCTTAAATATTTCAATTTATTGCTATTGGCGCTGAAACGAGGCGGGCGGCAGACCAACGCCCGGGCCCAGCCCCCGACGCCGATGCGGAGGCCGAGCCGAGCCCCGCGCTACGGGAGAGCACGAGCGCGACGCGGATTGACACCTGCCGCACGATCCCATAATTCCATAATTATCGAATCGTTGGAGGATGCCGTGCATTCCGATCTGGTCATCCGCGCGCTCGGCGCTCTTGCGCAGGAGCACCGCCTCGCCGCTTTCCGGCTGCTGGTGCAGGCGGGGGCCGAAGGGATTCCGGCGGGCGTGCTGGCCGAGCGGATCGGCGTCCCCGCCTCCTCGATGAGCTTCCATCTCGCCCAGCTCGCCAATGCCGGGCTCGTCACCCAGCGGCGCGAGAGTCGCTCGGTGTTCTATGCGGCGGACTATGCCGCGATGAACGGCCTCATGGCCTACCTCACCGAAAACTGCTGCGGCGGCCTGCCTTGCGAGGACGCCGCCGCCTGCCCGCCTGCGACACCCAAGGAGACTGCCCAGTGAAGCGCTTCCACCTGCATGTCGGCGTGACCGACCTCGATGCCTCGATCGCCTTCTACACCCACCTGTTCGGCGCGGCGCCGGAAGTGGTGAAGGCCGATTATGCCAAGTGGATGCTCGAAGACCCGCGCATCAACTTTGCGATCTCGATGCGCGAGGGCGCGGTCAAGGGGATCGAGCATGTCGGCCTTCAGGTCGAGGACGAAAGCGAACTCGCCGAGGTCTATGACCGGTTGAAGGCCGCGGACCGCCCGGTGCTGGAAGAGGGCGCGACCACCTGCTGCTACGCCAAGTCGGAGAAGAGCTGGATCGCCGATCCCGACGGGGTGGTGTGGGAAGCCTTCCTCACCACCGGCGGCAGCACCACCTATGGCGGCAGCCCCGATCTCGAACAGCTGGCGAATGCCGGTGCGGCGACGGGCGCCTGCTGCGTGCCGCAGATCGCGTCCGCCGCGCCTGCTCCGGCGAAATCGGGCTGCTGCTGAACCACATCGCGGGGGCGAGACATGAACATTCTGGTGCTGTGCACGGGCAATTCCGCCCGCTCGATCCTTGGCGAGGTTATCCTCGGCCGCCTCGGCCCGGGGCGGGTGACCGCCTTCAGCGCGGGGAGCCAGCCCAAGGGCGCTGTCCATCCGGGCGCGCTGCGGCTGCTCGCCGCGCGCGGGATCGATGCGGGCGGGCTCCATTCCAAGAGCTGGAACACCTTCACCGGCCCCGACGCGCCGCAGATCGACCTTGTCATCACCGTGTGCGGCAGCGCGGCGGGGGAGGCCTGCCCGATCTTCCCCGGCACGCCCTTGCGCGCGCACTGGGGCCTGCCCGATCCGGCAGCGGTGACGGGCGATGACGCGGAAGTCGATGCCGCCTTCGCGCAGACCTGGGACTGGCTGACAATGCGCGCCGAGGCCTTCCTCGCGCTCCCCTTCGAGACGATGGAGCGCGCCGAGTTGCAGGCGCGGCTTGCCGAGATCGGGGCAATGGAGGGCGCTGCGTGAGCCGCGCGCTGTTTGCGGAAGCCCTCGGCAGCTTCTTCCTCTTCGCCACCGTGGTCGGCTCCGGGATCATGGCCGAGAGCCTTGCGGGCGGGAATGTCGCCATCGCGCTCATCGGCAACACGCTGGCGACGGCGGCGATCCTGTTCGTGCTGATCACCATGCTGGGGCCCGTCTCGGGCGCGCATTTCAATCCGGCGGTGACGCTGGTGTTCGGCCTGCGGCGCGAGATCGGCGCGGGGCTGGCGCTCGCCTATGTCGCTGCGCAGCTGGCGGGCGGCATCCTCGGGGTGTGGACCGCGCATCTGATGTTCGACCTGCCGATCCTGCAATGGAGCGACACCGCGCGCACCGGCACGGGCCAATGGGCGGGCGAGGCGGTGGCGACCTTCGGGCTGGTGCTCACCATCCTCGCCACCATCGAAGCGCGCCGCGAGTGGGTGCCGGTCAGTGTCGCGCTCTATATCGCGGCCGGATACTGGTTCACCTCTTCGACCAGCTTCGCCAATCCCGCTATCACCGTGGCGCGCAGCCTCTCCGACACTTTCGCCGGGATCGCGCCGGGCGATGTGGCTGGCTTCGTGGCGGCGCAAGTGTTGGGCGCGCTGGCGGCGCTGGGTGCAGCGCGGCTGCTGCGGCAGCCCGGGGACGCACAGGCCTGACGAGAACCGGCGCTCGCGCGTTGCAATTCCATGACGCATCGCTAGGCGGAGGCGACACGCGCCAACGGGGATTCGCACTTCCATGAAGATCATGTCCGGCAATTCGAACCTGCCGCTCGCCCGCGCGATTGCGGCCTATCTCGAAATCCCGCTGACCGATGCCAGCGTGCGGCGCTTCTCCGATGAGGAGGTCTTCGTCGAAATCCACGAGAACGTGCGCGGGGAGGACGTGTTCGTCGTCCAGCCGACCAACTTCCCGGCGAACGACAACCTGATGGAGCTGCTGATCTGCATCGACGCGCTGCGCCGCGCTTCGGCCAAGCGGATCACCGCGGTGGTGCCCTATTTCGGCTATGCCCGGCAGGACCGCAAACCCGGCCCGCGTACGCCGATTTCCGCCAAGCTGGTGGCGAACCTCATCACCGAAGCGGGCGCCGACCGGATGCTGGCGGTGGACCTTCACGCCGGGCAGATCCAGGGCTTCTTCGACATCCCGACCGACAACCTCTACGCCGCCCCCGTCATGGCTGCCGACATCCAGGCCCGCTATGGCGACCAGCAGCTGATGGTGGTCTCGCCCGACGTCGGCGGCGTGGTGCGCGCGCGGGCGCTGGCGAAGCGGCTCGACAATGCCCCGCTGGCGATCGTCGACAAGCGCCGCGACCGTCCGGGCGAATCTGAAGTGATGAACATCATCGGCGACGTCTCCGGGCGGCACTGCATCCTGATCGACGACATCGTCGATTCGGGCGGCACGCTGTGCAATGCGGCCGAGGCGCTGCTCGAGGGCGGGGCGAAGTCGGTTGCGGCCTACATCACCCACGGCGTGCTCTCGGGCGGCGCGGTGGCGCGCATCAATGGCTCGAGCCTCAAGGAGCTGGTCATCACCGACTCGATCCGGCCGACCGAGGCCGCCGAAGCCAGCGATCGCATCCGCATCCTCCCCATCGCCCCGCTGGTGGGTGAGGCGATCCGGCGGATTGCGGATGAAAGCTCGGTCAGCTCGCTGTTTGACTAACCTCGTCATTGCGAGCCGCAGGCGACGCAACCCATGACCCACCCTCTTGGCAACCGGCGACGGCAGGCCATGGGTTGCCGCGTCGCTTCGCTCCTCGCAATGACGAAGGGGTGAGCCGATGTTCGACCCCGTCGAAGTCCGCGCACTCCTGATCGAAGCGGCCCGCGCGCGGCAGACCTTCACCTACGGCGCGCTCCTCAACATCCTCGGCCACACCTTCACGCGGCCCTTGATGCGGCAGCTGTGCAAGGTGCTCGACCGCATCGACGAGGACGGGCGCGCGGCGGGCGAGCCGGGGCTGGCGGTGCTGGTGGTGCGCCAGTCGGACGGGCTGCCGGGGCAGGGGTGGTTCGTCAGCCGCGCCAGCGTCTACGACGATCTGCCGTTGGAGTGGGAGGGGGTCAAGGCGAAGCGTTACACCGAGGCTCGACAGGCCGAGGCGTTCGATTATTGGTACGCGCGATGAGCGACCCTGCAAAACTGCCGCACTGGGTGCAGATCACCCCTACCCTCGGCGTCTCCGACCTTGCCCGCGCCATGGCCTTCTATCGGGACGTGCTTGGCTTTGGCGTGTGGAGCCCGGGCGGCGGTTATGCCTATGTGGAACGCGAGCGCGTCGCGTTGCGCATTCTCGCGCTTGAGGTGACCGGTGCCAACCCGCCCGGCCGCATGCATGCCTATGTCGACATCATCGGGCTCGACGCGCTCTTTGCCGCGCTCGAACCCGCGCTTGCCACGCTTCCTGACGACCGCTGGGGCCCGCCCGCCGATCAGCCGCACCTCCAGCGGGAATTCTGGGTGCGCGATCCGGACGGGAGCCTCCTGACCTTCGGCGAGGGCATCGGCCCCAACGCCGCGCAATGGGATTACCGTCTGTGACCGATAAGGACCTCGCCCTCGCCTTGGCGCTCGCCGATGCCGCCGGGGCCGCCATCCGCCCCCTGTTCCGCGGCCAGTGGTCCGAGGAGCGCAAGGCCGATCGCACCTATGTCACCGAAGCCGACCGTGCCGCCGAGGCCGCGATGCGCAAGCTGATCGAGGCGGAATTCCCGCGCGACGGCATCATCGGCGAGGAATACGGCACCCGCAACGAGGGCGCCGGGCGGCAGTGGGTGCTCGATCCGATCGACGGCACCACCAGCTTCATCGCCGGCCGCCCGATCTTCGGCACGCTGATCGCCTTGTTGCAGGATGGCTGGCCGGTGCTCGGGATCGTCGACCAGCCGGTGAGCGGCGAGCGCTGGGTGGGCCGGATCGGCCAGCCGACGCTGTTCAACGGCAAGCCCGCCGCAACCAAGCCTTTGAAGGACCTCGCCGACGCGGTGCTCGCCACCACCAGCCCGCACGCCTTCACCAACGAGGAGGCCGACGCCTTCATGTCGGTCGCCAAGGCCGTCGCCGAGCGCAAGATCGTCTATGGCGGGGACTGCTACAATTACGGCCTCGTCGCCAGCGGCCATATCGACATCGTGATCGAGGCGGGGCTGAAGCTCCACGATTACGCCGCGCTGGTGCCGGTAGTGGAGGGCGCTGGCGGCATGATGGCCGACTGGCAGGGCAACCCGCTCGACGCCGGCTCCGACGGCACGGTGATCGCGCTGGGCGATCCGGCGCGGCTCGAGGATGTGCTCGAGGCGATGGGGTAGGGGTGCACCTGTTCGTCTACGGCGTGCTGCGCGAGGGGCTGGGGGACTGGCCCTTCCTCGCCGGGCTAGGGCCGGGGCGGGCGGCGACCACCAGCGGCGCGCTGTTCGCGATTCCCGATCCGCAAGGCTGGTATCCCGCGCTCGTGCCGGGCGAGGGCATGGTGAGCGGCGCAGTGCATGACGCGGGGCGCATCGATCTGGCCGCGGTCGACGCCTTCGAAGGGTCCGACTACACCCGCCGCCCGATCTCCGTGCAGGTCGCAGGCGAGACGATCACCGCCCACGCCTACCTCTGGACCGCGCCCCTCCCCGCCGGAGCCCCGCGCATCGCCCATGGCGATTTCGCCCGCTGGCTCAGGGAGACCGGCCACGCGCCTTTCGGCCGGCTGTGACCCTGCGCGCCCGCAATTCGAGGGATGACAGCCGAACGCGATCTGTTAGGCTTTTGCCATAATTCTCGTCAGGGAGGGGAAACATGATGAAACAGACCTTTTGGGCGGCCTTTCCGGCCGTCTCCGCGCTCGCGCTCGCCGGGGCCGTGCCCGCGCTGGCGCAGGTGGCGAGCCCGCCGCGCCCCGTGACCGACCCCGCCTCCATCGAAAGCCCCGCCAACCCCGATGCCGCCCCGGTCCCGGTCGAGGACCTGTCCTACTCGCGCACCCTCGGCGCGACCGCGTGGAGCACCGATGGCAGCGAGATCTTCCTCGTCACCAACCTGACCGGGCGCAACAACATCTGGAAGATCCCGGCGACCGGCGGCTGGCCCGTCCAGCTGACCCGCTCGGATGAACGCCACGCTGGCCTCGTGCCCTCGCCCGATGGCAGGCTGCTCTATTACACGCAGGACGTCGGCGGCGACGAGCAGTTCGATATCTACGCCGTGCCCACCGGCGGGGGCGACGCGCGCAACCTTACCGCCACCCCCGAACTGCGCGAGAACGATCTGCTGATCGCGCCGGGCGGCACCAGTGGCGTCGTCTCGACCAAGCTGCGCACCGAGGGGCAGGTCAACCTCGCCCTCATCGACCTTGCCACCGGCAAGACCACCCCGCTGGTGACCGAGGCCGATCCGGCCCTGCGCTGGTCGCCGGTCGCCTGGATCGAGGGCGGCAAGGCACTGATCGCCTCGCGCACCAATCCCAACCAGACCTTTGCCGAAGTGTGGCGGGTCGAAGTGCCGAGCGGGGCGAAGACCCTGCTGCTCGGCAAGGCCAAGACGATCTACAACGCCAGCGACGCGACGCCTGATGGCGGGCTGATCGCGGTCAGCACCAACGAGGGTACCGGCCAGCTGCGCGCCGGGATCTACGACACCGCCAAGAAGGCGTGGCGCTGGCTTGCGCCGACCCCGTGGTCGCAGACCGCAGGCACCTTCAGCCCGGATGGCAAGCGGCTGACCGTGATCCGCAACGAGGACGGCCGCACCTCGGCGACGCTGGTCGACGTGGCGAGCCTTGCCGAAACGCCGATCCCGCTGCCCGCCGGGGTCAACACCTTCGCCGGTGGGGAGGAGCCCTTCTCGCCCGATGGGGGCCGCATCCTCGTCGCCCATTCCGGGGCCGACACGCCGAGCGATCTGCAGGTGGTCGATCTCGCCTCGGGCAAGGCGACCACGGTGACCGCGATGGCGCTCGCCAGCCTCAAGTCCGAGAACCTGCCGAAGTCGCGGATCGTCACCTATAAAAGCTTTGACGGCACGCTGGTGAGCGCGATCGTCACCATGCCCTTCAACCTCAAGCGCGATGGCACCAACCCGGCGGTGATGCTGCCCCACGGCGGCCCGACCGGCCAGAGCACCGACGGCTTCAACCGCACCGCCACCGCGCTCGCCAGCCGCGGCTATATCGTGATGCAGCCCAATGTCCGCGGGTCGACCGGCTATGGCCAGCCGTTCCAGAACGCCAACTATCAGGACCTTGGCGGCGGCGACCTCAAGGACATGATCGCGGGCAAGCAGTTCCTCGTTGAGAGCGGCTATGTCGATCCCAAGAAGGTCGGGGTCACCGGCGGGTCCTACGGCGGCTACATGACCCTGATCGCGCTCGCCAAGACGCCCGACGAGTTCGCGGCAGGCGCGCAATTGTTCGGCATCATCAACTGGTTCAGCATGTACGAGACCTCGGACGCGCTGCTGCGGCAATACCTGATCTCGCTGCTCGGCGATCCGGTGAAGGACCGCAAGGTCTACGAATCGAACTCGCCGATCACCTATATCCGCGCCATCAAGGCCCCCCTGCTCTCGCTCCAGGGCGACCGCGACATCCGCGTGCCGCGCGGCCAGGCGGAGGAAGTCGCCGCGATCCTCAAGGAGATCGGGACACCCAACGAGACGGTGTTCTACCCCGCCGAGGGCCACGGCTTCGTCAAGCGCGAGAATCAGATCGATTCGCTCACCCGCGTGATCGACTGGTTCGACCGCTACCTGAAGGGCAAGCCGGCGAAGTGAGGGGGGCGCCTCGGAGGTGATTCGGGCCGTTGGTAATGAGGTGAGGTTGGCTGTTGGGCGGTGTTCGTCAAGAGCTGCCGTGCGGCTGGCGAGCGCGTTGCGATGGTTCCTCCAAGCCTCTAAACTCCTCGCATCAGGAGCATAAAGATGAGGGCTTGGAAGCTTGTGGTCGCCGCGGCTTGCCTGTTTCTGCAAGGCTGTGAGCGTGACGGCGGCGTTATCCAGAAAGTCCGAATTGGCGAGCTTCAAGGCACGTTTGTCATAGAGGACGATGACCGGACGACGCCTCTGACCGGGGTCAGGCACTCGGTTTTTTATGCTGTGGAAGGCGAACGTTCGCTGATTTTTTCAGGGACTGGCGGACCTAAGCCCACGCTGTCGCTCCTTACGCCTGATACGCTGCTCATCCGCTATTGCGGGGGTTCGATTGACCGCGCTTCCTCATTTATTGAGGGCGGACCGAGCGGTTACGGCAGACTTATTCGAGTGCAGCCAATCACCTCCGTTGGGCTCGCCGCTAAAGGGCAGCCAATTTGCTAGGTTCTCCGGCGGCAGCAATCCACCATTCGCCCCCATCCCTCTTGCCTTTCGCGCCTCTCCCGCCTAAGCGCGCGCACTTCACTGACACGAATCAATCAGCCAGCCTGGCGACAAGGGCTGCCATGGCCGGTTCCGACGTGTCTCGATCAGGAGATGAAAATGCCCAAGCTGAAGACCAAGAGCGGTGTGAAGAAGCGCTTCAAGATCACCGCCACCGGCAAGGTCAAGCACGGCGTCGCTGGCAAGCGTCACCGGCTGATCAGCCACAACGCCAAGTATATCCGCACCAACCGCGGCACCTCGGTCCTGTCGGCCAATGATACGCCGACGATCAAGAAGTGGGCGCCCTACGGGCTGGATTGATGCGAGCGAGGGCCTAGCGCCCGCACGCACCTCAGAAACAAGGATATACTGATATGGCACGCGTCAAACGGGGTGTTACCACCCGCGCCAAGCACAAGCGGATTCTGGACCAGGCCAAGGGCTATCGCGGTCGCCGCAAGAACACCATCCGCATCGCCCGTCAGGCGGTCGAGAAGGCCGGGCAATACGCCTACCGCGACCGCAAGGTGAAGAAGCGGACCTTCCGCGCCCTGTGGATCCAGCGCATCAACGCGGCTGTCCGCATGGAAGGCCTGACCTATTCGCAGTTCATGCACGGCATCAAGCTGGCTGGCATCGAGCTCGACCGCAAGGCGATGGCCGATCTCGCCATGAACGAAGGCGGCGCCTTCAAGGCCGTGATCGCCCAGGCGAAGGCTGCGCTTCCGGCGTAAGTTCCTCGTGGCTTCGGCCCGGCACCAGATCAGAGGCAGGCTCCCACCCGGGGGCCTGCCTCTCTTCGTTTCGGGTTGTAAAAATCCGCCAAAACCCTTGTAGAACCGCGCCACTTACGCTTTATTGCGCAAATGGGGGATGGAGTTTTCACACGCGCCTCAGAGCGCCTGGCACCGGTGCCGCACGAGCGGCTGGTGGCCGAATTCCGCGAACCGCCGCCAGAATTCGCGGGATGCTTCACGAGCATCTACCACCTGACGCTCGATCTGTCGGAGGGCGAGCCGCAGGTCACAGACTACCTCCAGCCTGAATGGGCCAACATCCGCTTCTTCTGCGGCGCCACGCCCGAAGCCGCGATCGCCGACAGGCACATCAGCGGCGCCGGTTTTGTCGGCACCGGGCCAAGTTCGCTGCCGTGCCGCTTCTCGCTCGGGCGGGTGCGGATGTGGGGCGTGGGCTTCCTCCCGCTCGGCTGGGCACGCTTCTTCGACGAGGCTGCCAGCGCGGTCACCAACGTCGTCTGTGACGGCGCCGCTCACCCGGCCTTTGCCCATTTCGCCCCGCTTGCCGACGTGCTGTGCGACCCCGAAGCCGATCTCGAGACGCAGTATGCCGCGCTCGTCGACGGGCTGTCGCGCGCGATGCGCCCGAGCCGTGACGAGCCGCGCATCGCCCGCGTCCATGCCGCGCTGGTGAACGGGGATCATGCGTCGGTCCATGAACTCGCCAGCGCCTGCGCGATGAGCATCCGCACGCTGGAGCGGGTCTGCTCGCGCTATTTCGGCTTCTCGCCCAAGCTGCTGATGCGCCGCCAGCGTTTCATGCGCAGCCTGACGACCTTCATGCTCCAGCGCGGCGGGCGGCCGTGGACCGAGGCGATGGACGCGCATTACCACGACCAGGCGCAATTCACCCGCGAGTTCCGCGACTTCATGACCATGAACCCGAGCGAATATGGCGCGCTCGATCACCCGATCCTGACCTCGTTCATGGAGGCGCGGGCGAAGGTCTGGGGGAGCGCGGCGCAGACGCTCGATCCGCCAGCGCCCCCGCCTCCCCCGCGGCGGTGACGGAGCGCAGGGGTCCGGCTACCGCTCCTCTCCAGATCATGCTATCGGCCCCGGCCTGACCCGCAAGAAGGTCAGACAGCGGTCGCATTCAGCACGCGTCGTGGGGCACGACGACCGGGGGAATGGGGACAGATGCACGCGCTTTCGGGAGATTCGGTCCAGCTGCGCTTCGCCTTGCCGGCAGAGCCGCTGCGCCGGTTCGTGACAACCTACTACCGGACCGACGTGGTCTGCTCGGTGCGGCGACCATGGCTCGAGGACTGGCTGCATCCCGAATGGGCCAATCTCCGCTTCCTGGGGGCGGTGAGCGCGCAATCGGTGATCGGACCGGGGCCGCTGGCGCCGTGTCCGGCCTTCACCGTCACCGGGCCGACCAGCCGCGCGGTGCGCTTCCGGCTCAGCTCGGGGCACAGCTGGGGGATCGGTCTGCTGCCGCTCGGCTGGGCGCGGCTCGTGGCAGCCGGGGCCTGCGACTATGCCGACCGCTTCGTCGATGGCGCGGCCGATCCGGTCTTCGCCACCTTCGCCCCGCTCGCCGAGGCGATCGCGCAGAGCAGCGGCGACCATGCCGAGGAGCTTGCGCTGATCGAGGCACACATGGCCCGGCTGCTCGATGGCCCCGCGCTGCCGGGCGAGGCGGCCATCCTCGAAGTCCACGCCGCGCTGGTCGATCCCGACACACTCACCGTCGCCGACATTGCCGCGCGGGTGGGGATGCAGGTGCGCAGTCTCGAACGCCTCTCGCGCCGCGCCTTCGGCTTCCCGCCCAAGCTGCTGCTGCGCCGCCAGCGGTTCCTGCGCAGCGTCGCGCAATTCATGATGGACCCTTCGCGCAAGTGGCTCGGGACGCTCGATTGCACCTATCACGACCAGTCGCATTTCGTGCGCGATTTCCGGCGCTTCATGGGGATGAGCCCGTCCGAATACGCGCGCCTGCCCAAGCCGCTTCTGGCCGCCGCCGCACAGGCGCGCATGGCCGCGGCCGGGCAGGCGGTGCAGGGGCTGCACGCGCCGACACCCTGAGCGCTCCCCGGGCGTCCAAGGTCCTTTGCAATCCGGCGCAATTGCCGCTAGCGGGCAGCGGCGAAAATTCCGCTGTCAGAGCACCTGCAAATCCATGACCGACATCTCTTCCCAGACCGAGGCCGCGCTGGCCGCGATTGCCGCGGCGACCAGCCTCGATGCGCTCGAGGCCGAGCGGCTCGAAACCCTCGGCAAGAAGGGCTGGGTGAGCCTTGCCCTCAAGACCCTCGGCGGCATGAGCCCCGAGGAGCGCACCGCCGCTGCCCCCGCGATCCAGTCCGCGCGTGCGAGCATCGCCGAGGCATTGGATGCCAAGAAGGCCGCGCTGGAAGCTGCCGCGCTGGAAGAGCAGCTGGCGCGCGAGACGGTCGACCTGACGCTCCCTGCCGTGGCCGCGCCCAAGGGTTCGGTCCACCCGGTCTCGCAGGTCATGGACGAACTGGCCGAAATCTTCGCCGACCTCGGTTTCGCTGTCGCCACCGGCCCCGAGATCGAGGACGATTGGCACAACTTCACCGCGCTCAACATGGACGAGACCCACCCCGCGCGGGCGATGCATGACACGTTCTACTTCCCCGACCGCACCCCGGAAGGCCGCGAGATCCTGCTCCGCACCCACACCTCGCCGGTGCAGATCCGCGCGATGCTGGATCAGGGCGCGCCGATCCGCATCATCGCCCCGGGCCGGGTCTACCGTTCGGACAGCGATGCGACCCACACGCCGATGTTCCACCAGGTCGAAGGTCTGGTGATCGACAAGGGCATCCACCTCGGCCACCTCAAGTGGACGCTGGAGACCTTCTTCAAGGCCTTCTTCGAGCGTGAGGATATCACCCTCCGCCTGCGCCCGAGCTACTTCCCCTTCACCGAGCCGAGCGTCGAGGTTGACGTGGGCTACTCCACCGAAGGCGGCCGCCGCGTCGTCGGCGGGCACGGCGACGCGCCGGGCCATGCGTGGATGGAGCTGGGCGGCAGCGGGATGGTCAATGCGCGGGTGCTGGAATTCGCCGGACTTGATCCCACGGAGTGGCAGGGCTTCGCCTTCGGCCTCGGGATCGACCGGATCGCAATGCTCAAATACGGGATGAACGACCTGCGCGCCTTCTTCGACGGCGATCCGCGCTGGCTGGCGCATTACGGCTTCTCGCCCTTCGACCAGCCCACCCTCTCCGCCGGCGTGGGAGCACGCGCATGAAGTTCTCGCTGACCTGGCTCAAGGATTACCTTGAAACGACCGCCACCGTGGCGGAGATCTGCGACGCGCTCAACGCGATCGGGCTCGAGGTGGAAGGCGTGGAGGACCCGGCCGAGAAGCTCGCGGGCTTCCGCATTGCCCACGTCCTGACCGCCGCGCGGCACCCCGATGCCGACAAGCTTCAGGTGCTCACCGTGGACACCGGAGACGGCCAGCCGCTGCAGGTGGTGTGCGGCGCGCCCAATGCGCGCGCCGGGATGAAGGGCGTGCTGGGGCTCCCCGGAGCGACCGTGCCCGCCAACGGCATGGTGCTGCGCAAGAGCGCGATCCGCGGGGTCGAGAGCAACGGCATGATGTGCTCGAACCGCGAGCTCGAGCTGGGCGAGGATCACGACGGGATCATCGAACTGCCCGACGACGCACCGGTCGGCACCGATTTCGCGGCCTATCACGGCAGCGATCCGGTGTTCGAAGTCGCCGTAACCCCCAACCGCCCCGATTGCATGGGCGTCTACGGCATCGCCCGCGACCTCGCCGCTAAGGGGTTGGGCACCTTGAAGCCCATCGCCATGCCCGCCTTCACGGAAAGCGGCACGTGCCCGGTCGAAATCCGCACCGACGACGCGCAAGGCTGTCCGGCCTTCTACGGGCGGGTGGTGACGGGGGTGAAGAACGGCCCCTCGCCTGACTGGCTTCAGGCGCGGCTGAAGAGCGCAGGGCAACGCCCGATCTCGCTGCTGGTCGACCTCACCAACTACCTGATGCACGGCTTCGGGCGTCCGGCCCACGTCTATGACCTCGCCAAGCTCTCGGGCGCGGTGGTGGCGCGGCGCGCCAAGGATGGCGAGCAAGTGCTGGCGCTCAACGAGAAGACCTACACGCTCGATGCCGAGATGATGGTGATCGCCGACGACAAGGGCGTCCACGACATCGCCGGGATCATGGGCGGCGAGCATTCGGGGGTGCAGGACGACACCACCGACGTGCTGCTCGAAATCGCCTACTTCGATCCGGCGCGCATCGGCGCCACGGGACGCAAGCTGGGTCTGTCGAGCGACGCCCGCACGCGCTTCGAGCGCGGGGTGGACCCGGAGTTTCTCGACCGGGGCCTCGACCTGCTGACCGGGCTGATCGTGGAGTTTGCGGGCGGCACACCGAGCGAGGCGGTGCGCGCCGGTTCGCCCCCGTCGCAGGCGAAGGTTGTCGCCTTCGACCCGGGCCTCACCACCCGCCTCGGCGGGGTCGATGTGCCCGAGGCCGAACAGAAGCGCATCCTCGAAAGCCTCGGCTTCAGCGTCAGCGGCGATTGGCAGGTCACCTGCCCGCTGCGCCGCCACGACATCGAAGGGCCGGCCGACATCGTCGAGGAAGTTGTCCGCATCCACGGCCTCGACAAGGTGGCGAGCGTCGCTCTCCCCCGGGTGGAAGGCGTCGCCCGCCCCACCGCCACGCCGCAGCAGAAGCTCGAGCGGGGCCTGCGCCGCGCAGCGGCCGCAAGCGGCCTCATCGAGGCGGTGACCTGGAGCTTTCTCCCCACTTGGGCCGCCGAACACTTCGCCAGCGATCAGCCGCTCTGGACGCTGGCAAATCCGATCAGCGAGGACATGAAGGCCATGCGCCCCTCGCTGCTCCCCGGCCTGCTGATGGCCGCCAAGCGCAATGCCGATCGCGGCGCGGCGTCCTCGCGCCTGTTCGAGATCGGGCGGCGCTACTTCCGCGGCCAGGACGGCCTCAGCGACGAGAGGCCGACCCTCGGCATTGTGCTCGCGGGCGAGAAGACGGCGCGCGGCTGGCAGAGCGGCAAGGCGAAGCCCTTCGACGCCTATGACGCCAAGGCGCTGGCGCTCCAGCTGCTTGAAGCGACGGGCGCTCCGGTCGCCAATCTGGTGGTGATGGGTGAGGCCGGGGCGCAGTTCCACCCCGGCCAGTCGGCGACCCTCAGGCTCGGCCCCAAGGTGGTGCTGGCGCGCTTCGGGATGGTGCATCCCTCGACGCTCAAGGCCTTCGATGCCGACGGGCCGATTGCCGCGGTCGAGCTGTTCCTTGAGGCGATCCCCGCCAAGAAGGGCGCGGCTTTCGCGCGTCCGGGCTTCACCCCACCCGCATTGCAGGCCGTGACCCGCGATTTCGCCTTCCTCGTTCCGGAAACGCTGGCAGCGGGCGACCTCGTGCGCGCGGTGCGGGGCGCCGACAAGGCGAGCATCACCGGCGTGCGCGTCTTCGACGTCTTCGCCGGACAGGGCGTGCCCGAGGGCAAGAAGTCCATCGCGGTCGAAGTCACGCTCCAGCCGGGCGAGGCGAGCTTCAAGGACGCCGACCTCAAGGCCATCGCCGAGAAAGTGGTGGCCGCCGCGGGCAAGCTGGGCGGGGAGCTGCGCGGATGAAAACGGCTTTCGTCACCGGCGCCACCGCCGGCATCGGCCTCGCCACCGTGCGCCGCCTCGTCGCCGACGGCTGGCGCTGCGTCGCGACCGGGCGGCGGCAGGAGCGCTTGGACGCGCTCGTCGCGGAACTGGGGGCGGACAAGGTCCATGCCGTGTGCTTCGACGTGCGCGACACCGCCGCGATGGACGCCGCGCTCGCCAGCCTGCCCGAGGGTTTTCGCGAGATCGACCTGCTCGTGAACAACGCGGGCCTCGCCCAGGGCCTCAGCCCGGCGCAGAATGCCAATCTCGACGATTGGCAGACGATGATCGACACCAACGTCACCGCGATGGTGGTGCTGACCCGCAAGCTCCTGCCGCAGCTGATCGAGCGGAAGGGCGCGATCATCGCCATCGGCTCGGTCGCGGGGAACTACGTCTACCCGGGCGGCAACGTCTACGCGGGCTCCAAGGCCTTCGTGAACCACTTCACCCTCGCCCTGCGCGCGGATCTCCACGGCACCGGCGTGCGCGTCACCAGCATCGAGCCGGGGATGGTCGAGACCGAGTTCACCCTTGTGCGCACCGGCAGCCAGGAAGCCAGCGACAAGCTCTACGCGGGCGTCAATCCGATGACCGGCGAGGACATCGCTGACACCATCGGCTGGATCGCCAGCCTACCGCCGCACCTCAACATCAACCGGATCGAGCTGATGCCGGTCAACCAGGACTTCGCGGGCTTCCGCGTCGCGCGCGAGGGCTGAGCTGAAAAGGGTCGCCGCCTTCTGCATCGCGCTCGTGGCGCTGGCGGCGCTCGGCCTTGCCTTGCTCGGCGTTGCACCCAAGCTCGTCTCGAGCTGCAACGAAGCCCTGACCGCTCCGCTCGCGGCGGTCGTCGGCGCGGCCGTCACCTTCGGCGTCCTCGCGGCGATTGCCATCCGCCTGGAGCGCTCGGCGGCCTACCTGATCGTGCTGGCTGTTCCGGCTCTCGTGATCGCGCAGGACTGGTACATGCAGCAGACCCTGCCTTCCGCCCTCATCCTCGCCTGCCCTTCCCCCCTGATCCGCTGAGACCCATGACCTCCAATCGCCGCACTTTCGCGATCATCTCGCACCCTGACGCAGGGAAGACCACGCTCACCGAGAAGCTGCTGCTGCAGGGCGGCGCGATCCACCTGGCTGGCGAGGTCAAGGCGCGCGGGGCGGCGCGGCGGGCGCGGTCGGACTGGATGAAGATCGAGCAGCAGCGCGGGATTTCGGTCACGTCCTCGGTGATGACCTTCCAGAAGGACGGCATCGTCTTCAATCTGCTCGACACCCCGGGCCACGAGGATTTCTCGGAGGACACCTACCGCACGCTGACCGCGGTGGACTCGGCGGTGATGGTGATCGACGCCGCCAAGGGTATCGAGCCGCAAACCCGCAAGCTGTTCGAGGTCTGCCGCCTGCGCTCCGTGCCCATCCTCACCTTCGTCAACAAGGTCGACCGCGAGGGCCGCGATCCCTTCGAGACGCTGGACGAGGTGGCCGACATGCTGGCGCTCGATGTCTCGCCGCAGATGTGGCCGATCGGCATGGGCGGCGAGTTCGAGGGGCTGCTCGATTTCGCGACCGAGACCGTCAGCCGCCCCGAGGGCCCGAGCCGCGAGTTCCTCGGCACCCGCGACACCGCGGCCATCCCCGAACGTTTCGCCGACGAGATCGAGCTGGCGCGCGGGGGCTATCCCGAATTCGACCTCGAGGCCTTCCGCCACGGCGACCTCACCCCGGTCTATTTCGGTTCCGCGCTCAAGAACTTCGGGGTCACCGAGCTGATCGACGCCATTGCCCGCTTCGCCCCGCCACCGCGTCCCCAGCCTGCGGGCGAGGAGCAGATCCCGCCGACGCGCGACGAAGTCACCGGCTTCATCTTCAAGGTCCAGGCCAACATGGACCCCAACCACCGCGACCGCATCGCCTTCATGCGGCAGGTCTCGGGCACCTTCAAACGCGGCATGAAGCTGACGCCGTCGGGGCTGGGCAAGCCCATCGCGGTCCACTCCCCGATCCTGTTCTTCGCGCAGGACCGCGAGCTGGCCGACACCGCCGAGGCGGGCGACATCATCGGCATCCCCAACCACGGCACCTTGCGCGTGGGCGACACCCTGTCCGAGCGCAACCAGGTGCGCTTCACGGGCCTCCCCAACTTCGCCCCCGAAATCCTGCGCCGGGTTCAGCTGAAAGACCCGACCAAGACCAAGCAGCTGAGGAAGGCGCTCGATGACCTCTCCGAGGAGGGCGTGATCCAGGTCTTCTACCCCGAGATCGGCTCGGCCCACATCGTTGGCGTGGTCGGCCAGCTTCAGCTCGAAGTGCTGATCAGCCGGCTGGAGGCCGAATACAAGGTCGAAGCCGTGCTCGAACCCTCGCCCTTCGCCACCGCGCGCTGGATCAAGGGCGAGGCCAAGGCGCTGGACGATTTCGCCAGCTTCAACCGCGCCAACCTCGCCAAGGACCGTGACGGGGACATGGTGTTCATGGCCAAGAGCCCGTGGGATGTGACCTACCAGGTCGAGAAGAACCCGGAGCTGACCTTCTCGGCCACCAAGGAACGCTAGGCTTGCGAGGGCGCGGGCTTCGCGGCATGGCGGGGTCCATGGATACGACCGGCCCGACCTCGCAGAGCTTCATCTCGCAGCGCCTCAAGCTCAACTACCTCGACTGGGGCGGCAGGGGGAAGCCGCCGCTGGTGCTGGTGCACGGGGGCCGCGACCACGCGCGCAGCTGGGACTGGACCGCCGAGGCGCTGCGCGAGGACTACCATGTCATCGCCATGGACCACCGCGGGCATGGCGATTCCGACTGGGTCTCGGACGGGGTCTATTCGGCGGGCGACATGGTCTACGACCTTGCCCAGCTGGTTCACCAATTGGGCGTCGGCCCGGTGCGGATGGTGGCCCATTCGATGGGCGGGAATGTCGCGCTGCGCTATGCCGGGGCCTTCCCGGACATGGTGACCAAGCTCGTCGCGATCGAGGGCCTCGGCCCCTCGCCCGAATGGCGCGAGAAGCAGCGCAGCCAGCCCTATCCCGAACGCCTCGCCGAGTGGATCGAGAAGAAGCGCAAGGCCGCGGGCCGCACGCCGCGCAAGTACGAGAGCATCGAGGCCGCCTTCGCCCGCATGATCGAGGAGAACGCCTACCTCACCGAGGAACAGGCGCGCCACCTCACCGTCCACGGGGTCAACCGCAACGAGGACGGCACCTATAGCTGGAAGTTCGACCCGCACCTCAACGTCTGGCCGGTCGAGGATATCGGCGACGAGTTCATCGAACAGCTGTGGGGCGCGATCCGCTGTCCGACGCTGCTGCTCTACGGGGAGGATTCGTGGGCCTCGAACCCGGAGAAGGACGGGCGGATCGCCCACTTCAAGACCGCGAGCGTGATCGAGTTCGAAAAGGCCGGCCACTGGCTCCACCACGACCAGTTCGACCGCTTTATCAAGACTTTGCGGGATTTTCTGTAAGCCGGACGGGCGAGAGGCGAAGTTTACAAAGTTGACACTGTAAACTTCGCAATCCTACAGGAATATCTGTTTTATTTCATAGATTTGCGCGCCAAAACCGAAGTTGACACTGTGCACGGCGTTCACCGGCCCGCGTGGGGCTTCAGACTTCCGTGCGCGGCAACGACGATGCGAAAGAGCCGCCGGCAATCTACCCCCGCACCATGGCTGTAGGAAAGCCTGCTGATACGGGCTAGAACCCGAGCAAGGAGGGTCTGCTCATGGCCGATTTCACCGAGGCGCTTACCGAAAAGCACATGGCCATGATCGCCGCCCAGCCGGTGTTCTTCGTGGCGACGGCGGCGGCCGAGGGGCGGATCAACCTCAGCCCCAAGGGCTATGACGCCTTCCGGGTGCTCTCGCCGACGCGGGTCGCCTATCTCGACCTTGGCGGTTCGGGGAACGAGACCCACGCGCATCTCGCCGCTGATGGCCGGATCACGGTGATGTTCTGCAACTTCCAGCAGCCCGCTCTGATCCTGCGTCTCTACGGGCGCGGGCGGGCGGTGCTGCCGCAGGACGCTGACTGGGCCGATCTTGCGGCGCACTTCACCCTGATGCCCGGCACCCGCCAGATCTTCGACATCGCGGTGGAGAGCGTGCAGTCCTCCTGCGGGTGGGGCGTGCCCTTCATGACGCTGGAAGGCGAGCGCGAGACGCTCAAGAAAGCGCACCGCCAGTCCGACCCGGCGAAGTGGGAAGCGAAGATGGCGACCCGCACCCGCAGCATCGACGGCCTGCCGACCCGCGCGACGGCTCGCTACATTGCAGGCGAATGACACACGACTGACCGCAAAAATTGCCCAATCGTTAATCACCTGCCCGTAAATTAGGCAGGTATTTTCCCGCAGTTGCGAAAAATCGCGCTGATTCCGTTGCGTCAGTTCCGTTACACAATCTTGGCACGCTTGTTGCTGTGAGTCCGTCGGCCGGAAAAAATCCGGTGCAACAGGGGCCACAGATGAAGTTCATCATCGCCATCATCAAACCGTTCAAGCTCGACACCGTGCGCGAGGCTTTGAGCGGCATCGGCATCGCCGGGATGACCGTGACCGAAGTCAAGGGCTTCGGACGCCAGAAGGGTCAGACCGAAATCTACCGCGGCGCCGAATATTCCACCAACATGCTTCCCAAGGTGAAGCTCGAGATCGCTGCCAGCGACGAGATCGCGGCGCAAGTGGTCGAAACCATCCAGCAGACCGCCAACACGGGCGCGATCGGCGACGGCAAGATCTTCGTTCTGGATCTCGCCTCCGCCACCCGCATCCGCACCGGCGAGTCCGGCGAAACCGCGCTGTAAGGGGAATCAAAGCAATGAAGCGCATTCTCTCCAATCTGGCGATCGCCGCGACCGGGGCGGCGCTGCTCGCCGCGCCGGCCATGGCCGCGCCCGCGGCGGCGCCGACGCCGTTCGTGCCTACCGCCGAGATGGTCAACAAGGGCGATGTCGCCTGGATGATGGTCTCGACCGCGCTGGTCCTGATGATGAGCGTTCCCGCACTCGCGCTGTTCTACGGCGGCCTGGTGCGCGCCAAAAACATGCTTTCGGTGCTGATGCAGGTGCTCACCATCGTCTGCGTCGCCGCGCTGGTGTGGTTCGGATGGGGCTATTCCATGGCCTTCACCTCGACCGGCACGCCCTTCCCGTCGCTGTTCGGCGGGCTCGACAAGGCCTTCCTCAAGGGGGTCAGCGTCACCAGTCTCGCGGCGACCTTCTCGAACGGGGTGTACCTGCCCGAGCTGGTCTTCGTGATGTTCCAAATGACCTTCGCCTGCATCACCCCGGCGCTGATCGTCGGCGCCTTTGCCGAGCGCGTGAAGTTCACCCCGCTGATCATCTTCGTGGTCGCTTGGATGACGCTCGCCTATTTCCCGATCGCGCACATGGTGTGGTACTGGGCCGGCCCTGACTTCCTCCACGCCGCGCCGACCGACACCGGCCTGCTGTGGGGCTGGGGCGCGCTCGACTTCGCCGGCGGCACCGTGGTGCACATCAATGCGGGCATTGCCGGTCTCATCGGCTGCCTCGTGATCGGCCCGCGCATCGGCTACAAGAAGGAACCCATGCCGCCGCACAGCCTGGTGATGACCATGATCGGCGCCAGCCTGCTGTGGATCGGCTGGTTCGGGTTCAACGCCGGCTCGGCGCTCGAATCCAACGCCTTCGCCGCGCTCGCCTTCATCAACACCTTCGTTGCCACGGCGGCGGCGGGTGCGACCTGGGCGATCATCGAACAGATCACCCACAAGAAGGCCTCGCTGCTCGGCGCGGTCTCGGGTGTGGTGGCCGGCCTCGTTGCGATCACCCCGGCGGCGGGCTTCGCCCACCCCGGCACCGCGATCATCCTCGGCGCCGTTGCCTCGGTCATCTGCTACTTCTTCGTCACCACGGTGAAGAACAAGCTCAACTACGACGACAGCCTCGATGTCTTCGGCATCCACGCGGTTGGCGGGATCGTCGGCGCGATCGGGACCGGCATCGTCGCCGACCCGGCGCTCGGCGGGCAGGGCTGGATCGACTACACCGCGCCGGTGGCCGTCGCTGGCGAGTTCGACCTCGCGGGCCAGGTGATGACCCAGATCTACGCCGTCGGCGTGACCGTCGCGTGGACCGGGGTCGTGTCGGCGGTGCTGTTCGCCGCACTCAAGTACACCATCGGGCTGCGCCCCGACGCCGAAGCCGAAACCAACGGCCTCGACATCTCCGAACACGGCGAGCGGGCTTACAACTAAGCCCCTCACCACCAAGCTTGGCGGGGGGAGGCCTCTCTCTCCCTCTCCCCTCCCCCCGCCTCACCTTGTTCCTCCTGCGAACGAACAAACTGAATAAGGCCGGAGTAGCGAAAGCTCTCCGGCCATTTTTTATTTTATCGGTTGGAGGGATGCTCTTCCTCGATCAGCAGGAAAGCGTCCTGAATTTCGGACCACGCGAGGTCTTCGTCGTGCACTTCGAGCAAGGACAAGGCGGATGACACCGCATCGACACTGGTCTGCCGCATGACCCGCACCAGCACGGCTTGTCCGTCCTCATCGAGAGTATCGAACAGGCGCAGCAGAGCTTGCCAGTACGGATCAGTTGCCTTGTTCCGGTCCACATTGCGCAGCAAGCCTTCGTAGGTGGCGACCAACTCGTCGACAGCCCCTGCGTGGAGAATGGCGGCGAGTTGTTCGCTGTTCACCGCTCGGCTGCCATCACGAAGTCCGCACACCGCTCGCCGATCATGATGCTCGGCGCGTTGGTGTTGCCGCTGACGAGCTTGGGCATCACGCTCGCATCCGCCACCCACAGGCCCTCGAGACCGTTGAGCCTCAGCGTCGGATCGACCACGGCGTCCGCGTCAGAGCCCATGCGGCACGTGCCGACGGGGTGATAGACCGTGTCCGCCCGCGCGCGGATCAGCGTGTCGAGCGCGGCGTCATCGTTGAGGTCGATCGGGTGCCGGTCGCGCGGGCCGAAGGCCTGCAACGGCGGGGCTTCGGCGATGCGGTGCGACAGGCGCACGCCCGCGCGCAAGCAGGCCATATCGCGCTCGTCGTCGAGGAAGTTGGGATCGATCACCGGCGCGGCGGCGGCATCGGCGCTGCCGAGGCGCACCGTCCCGCGGCTCTCGGGCCTGAGCACGCAGGCGTGGAGCGAGAAGCCGTGCGCCTTCACCTTCTCGCGCCCGTGATCCTCGAGCACGGCGGGGACGAAGTGCCACTGCACGTCCGGCGCAGGGCTGTCAGGCATGACGGTCCAGAACCCGCCCGCTTCGGCATAGCAGGTGGTCATCACGCCGGTCCGCTTGCGGCGGTGTTCGAGAATCGCCGCGGCCATCTTGAGCGTACCCTTGAGGGTCTGACCCATTGGCACGTCGCTCTCCGTCTCCCAGCCCGAGACATAGTCGATGTGGTCCTGAAGATTGCCGCCCACCGCGGGCCGATCGACCACCACGTCGATGCCGTGATCCTTGAGGTGCGCGGCCGGGCCGATGCCGGAGAGCATCAGAATCTGGGGGGAATTGAACGCCCCCGCGCTCAGCACCACGCCGGCCTTCGCGAGCAGCGTCTCGCGCTTGCCGCCGCGCCGGATCTGCACCCCGGTGACGCGCCCGGCCTCGATCACCAGCTTCTCGACCAGCGTGTCGGTGCGCACCGCGAAATTGCCTGCCCCGCGGATCGGCTCGACATAGGCGCGCGCCGCAGACCAGCGTTCGCCCTTGTGCTGGGTGACCTGGTATAGGCCGAAGCCCTCCTGCCGTTCGCCGTTGAAATCGCGGTTCGTGCGCAGCTGGAGCGCGGCGGCCGCCTCGACAAAGGCGTGGCTGGCGGGATTGGCGTATTTCTGGTCCTCGACGAACAGCGGGCCACCGGCGCCGTGGAAGTCGTCGCCCCCGCGCTCGTTGGCTTCGGCGCGCTTGAAGTAGGGGAGCACGTCGTCATAGCCCCAGCCGGTCGCGCCCATCGCGGCCCAGTTGTCATAGTCCCAGCGGTTGCCGCGGATATAGACCATCGCGTTGATCGCCGAGGAGCCGCCGAGGCCCCGCCCACGCGGCTGGTAGCCGGTGCGCCCGTTCAGGCCCTTCTGCGGCACCGTTTCGTAGCGGTAGTTCGCGTTCTTGAGCAGGAAAGGCATGAAGCCCGGGGTCTTGACGAGGATGTTGTCGTTGCGCCCGCCCGCTTCCAGCAGGCACACCCGCCGCGTGCCGTCGACGGCAAGGCGCCCCGCGACAGCGCTGCCCGCGCTGCCACCGCCGATGACGATGTAGTCGAAACTTTCCATGATCTCTCCCTTTGACGGGGGAGATTAAGCAGCTTCTTGCGTCCCCGCAATCGGGTTTCGATCAGCTACTGATGCAGTTTGTGGCGCAGCGGTGCCGACCCGCGCCTGCCACTTTGCGCGGATCATGTCCGAGGTCTCGCGGCTGCCGTCATGGCTCCATCCCGGCTCGCGCAGCAGGTAGGCAAGCTTGTGCTTCCACGGCGCGCGCCAGATGTCGGAGAGCATCCCGATCCATTCGTGAAATACCGACCACAGGAGGTTGAAGCTGCCGAGCTGCTTGACGATCCCGTAGCGGATTTTCTCGTCATCGACCTCGGGAGTGAAGGTGCCGAACAGCTTGTCCCAGACGATGAAGACGCCCGCGTAGTTCGTATCGAGATAGCGCGGGTTGGTCGCATGGTGGACGCGGTGGTGCGAGGGGGTGTTCATCACCGCCTCGAACCAGCGCGGCATCCTGCCAATCGCCTCGGTGTGGATCCAGAACTGGTAGATGAGGTTGAACCCGCCGCAGATCGCGATCATCGCCGGGTGGAACCCGAGCAGCACCAGCGGCACCGCAAAGAGGAAGCCGAAGGTAAACATCCCGGTCCATGTCTGCCGCAGCGCGGTTGAAAGGTTGTAGTGCTGGCTCGAATGGTGGTTCACGTGGCTCGCCCACATCCAGCGGATGCGGTGCCCGGCGCGGTGGACCCAGTAATACTTGAGGTCGTCGAGCACGAAGCAGACCGGCCAGGCCCACCACACCGCCCACCACTCGGGGCCGAAGTCGAAGACGCGGTATTCGTAGGTCTTGATGAACACGGTGAGCGCGAAGCCGCCCAGCAAGGCCCCCGCCACGGTCGAGCCGAGGCCGAACATCAGGCTGACGAGGGTGTCCTTCGGCTCATAGGCCTCGGGCGCGCGGAATTTCGCCCAGATCATCTCGGCCAGCACCGCGATGACGAACAGGGGAATGGCGTATTTTACAGGCTCGAAGTCAGGCATCCTTGCGCCCGTCTAGCCGATTGATCGCCTCGGCCCAAGCCTGCGCGTCCGGAAGGCTGAGGAACACCTTGCCGAAGCCCGGCTCGCCCGGATCGACGACCAGATTGAACTCGCCCGGATGGTCCTCCGCTTGCGCCGAGGCCCCTGGCCCCAGCACGCGCCCGGCAAACCGGTTGCCGTGGCGCCTGATCACCATGATCCGCCCGCCCGCATCGCGGGCGAGTGCGCTCGCGCCCTCGGCGTCGCAGGATGTCGCAACCGGCGCGAACCCGTCCTCCACCTCGCCTGCCGCACGCGCGACCGCCTCCGCGCTGTCGAGCCGGGGCGCGCCGCCCAATTTCAGCCACCACGCAAGCCCCGCCAGCGCGAGAATCGCGACTAGCGAGCCGGCAGTCTGGGTCAGCAGGGCCACGGGTGGAAGCGCCTCAGCGCGCAGCGAGCATGTCGATCATCGCGCGAATCGGGGCGACATCGTAGCCCGCCTGCGCCGCCGCGCGGGCGATGGTTTCGGGATCCGCGCCCTGCTTGGCGCTCGCCAGCGCCCACAGCAGGGTCGAGCGCGTGCCCGAGCGGCAATAGGCGAGAATCGGCCCCTCGGCCTGATCCAGCGCGGCGATCATCGCATCGACCTGCGGCTCGGAAAAGCCCGAATGGCCGACCGGAATGGCGACATAGTTCAGCCCCGCCGCGGCTGCGGCCGACTCGATGGCGTCACCTTGCGGGGCCGAGGGTTCCTCGCCGTCGGGACGATTGTTGACGATGGTGGTGACGCCGAGCGCGGCGGCAGCGGCGATATCCTCCAGCGCAAGCTGCGGGCTCACCAACACATTTTCGTTGAGGCGGCGAAAATCGCTCATGCTGTCGTCCTGCTTTGCCGGGGGGCGATGGGTCATTGATCGCGCCATTCATGCCCGCTGGGCGCAGCCCGCACAAGACCCGCCCGGTTCCCCTGACGGGCACGCGCGGGCAGGCCAGCGGGGCCCCGGTTATTTCGTTCGCAAAGCAGGCTTTTGTGCGCTATACCTAAAGTCACGTGCGCTGCCGGACAACATGCTCGGCGCGTCTGTGTCCGGTGCGGCTCACTGCTCACGACATCGGCGCATTGGAGGACGGGCAGTGTGGCAAGGTACGTACTGATCTATGGGTTACGATAGGGGACGCCGGCGCGGCCGCGACAAGCGCGACGGTTTCGGCGAAGATGGCTTCGATCCGTTTGGCGGCGGGAATGACGGTTTCCCGCCCCGCGACTTCGGCGGCGACCGGTTCGGGGGCGGTGACCGCTTCGGCGGTGGCGGCGACCGGTTTGGCGGCGGCGGCGGTGATCGCTTCGGCGGCGGCGGCGGTGGCCCGCGCGGCGGCGGTGGCGGCGGCTTCGGCGGCGGCCCGCGTGGCCCCGGCGGCGGCGGTGGCGGTGGCGGCGGTTTCAGCCGCATGCCCGCCCAGATCGTCGGCACCGGCAAGGGCACGGTGAAGTTCTTCAACGCCCAGAAGGGTTTCGGCTTCATCCAGCAGGAAGGCGGCGGGGAGGATGTGTTCGTGCACATCTCCGCGGTCGAGCGTGCCGGCCTCGAAGGCCTCGCCGAGGGGCAGGAGCTCCAGTACAACCTCGTGGATCGCGGCGGCAAGGTGTCGGCGCAGGATCTCCAGGTCGTGGGTGACGTGATCGCCGTGGCGGCCAAGCCCGCCGCCCCGCAGCGCGAGCTGACTGGTGAGCGCGCCAAGGGCACGGTCAAGTTCTTCAACGCGATGAAGGGCTTCGGCTTCCTCGTGCGCGATGACGGCCAGCCGGATGCCTTCGTGCACATCAGCGCGGTCGAGCGTTCGGGCCTGTCGGCCATCAACGAGGGCGAGCGGTTCGAATTCGATCTCGAAGTCGATCGACGCGGAAAGTATTCCGCCGTCAATCTGGCACCGATCGAAGGCTGACCCGGCCGCACTCCGCTCCCCGCGGTTTGACCAGGGGGAAGCGGAAGATTAAACGGTAAAGCGGATGGCGGCTCTGGTTCAGGGCCGCCATTTGCGTTTCAACTCCCCATCCAACGAACATTCAGGAAGCTGCTTATGTCCATCACCCCGCTCATGCCCGTCTATCCGCGCTGCGGTGTCCGGCCGGTGCGCGGCGAGCACTGCCATCTGATCGGCGAGGACGGCACCCGCTACCTCGATTTCGCGAGCGGTATCGCGGTCAACCTGCTCGGCCATTCGCACGAGGGGCTGATCGGCGCGATCCAGCAGCAGGCGGCGACGCTGATGCACGTCTCGAACCTGTATGGCAGCCCGCAGGGAGAGAAGCTCGCCCAGTGGCTGGTCGACAAGACCTTCGGCGACACGGTGTTCTTCACCAATTCGGGCGCCGAGGCGGTCGAGGCCGCGATCAAGACCGCGCGCGCCTATCACCAGAACGGAGAGGGGGGCGACAAGGGCCGCTTCGAGCTGATCACCTTCCACAACGCCTTCCACGGCCGCACGATGGCGACCATCTCGGCCTCGAACCAGGAGAAGATGCACCACGGCTTCTCGCCGCTTCTCGCCGGGTTCAAATATGCGCCGTTCGATGATCTGGAAGCGGCCAAGGCGCTGATCGGGCCGAACACCGCGGGCTTCCTCGTCGAGCCGATCCAGGGCGAGGGCGGGATCCGGCCCGCTTCGATGGAGTTCATGCAGGGCCTGCGCAAGCTCGCCGACGAGCATGATCTGATGCTGGTGCTCGATGAAGTGCAGTGCGGCGTCGCGCGCACGGGCAAGCTCTATGCCTACGAGCATTACGGGATCGAGCCCGACATCCTCGCCACCGCCAAGGGCATCGGCGGCGGCTTCCCGCTGGGTGCCTGCATCGCCACCGAGAAGGCGGCGCGCGGGATGACCTTCGGCACCCACGGATCGACCTACGGCGGCAACCCGCTCGCCATGGCGGCCGGGACGGCGGTGATGGAAGCCGTGGCGAACGACGAATTCCTCGCCTCCGTGGCCGAGAAGGGCGAGCGCCTGCGCGCGCGGCTTGAACAGTTCATCGGCAACTATCCCGAGCTGTTCGAACTGGTGCGCGGCAAGGGCCTGATGCTCGGCCTCAAGATGAAGATGGAGAGCCGCCCGTTCTACGTCCACCTGCGCGATCATCACCAACTGCTGACCGTGGCCGCGGGCGACAACACGATCCGCATCATCCCGCCGTTGGTGATCGGTGACGCGGAGATCGACGAGTTCTTCGACAAGCTCTCGGCGGGTGCGGCGAGCTTCAAGGTGCCTGAAGCGGCATGACCGGCGGCACGGGGGCGCTGCGCCACTTCCTCAACCTCGGCGATGCCGGGGGTGACGATATCGCGGCGATGATCAACGATGCGCTGGATCGCAAGGCGGCGCGCGCAGGGCTCCCCAAGGGCGCGCCCGATGCCGATGCACCGCTCAGCGGAAGGGTGCTGGCGCTGGTGTTCGAGAAGAACTCGACCCGCACCCGTGTCAGCTTCGACATCGCGATGCGCCAGCTGGGGGGCACGGTGCTGCTGCTCGATTCGGCCTCGAGCCAATTGGGGCGGGGGGAAACCATTGCCGATACCGCGCGGGTGCTCAGCCGCATGGTGGACGGCATCATGCTGCGCACCGACGATCACGCCAAGATCGAGGAGATGGCCGCCCACGCGACGGTGCCGGTGATCAACGGCCTCACCGACATGTCGCACCCCTGCCAGATCCTCGCCGATCTGCTGACGGTGATCGAGCACGGCAAGGCGCTTCCGGGCCTTGAGGTCGCGTGGTTCGGGGATGGCAACAACGTGCTGCACTCGATCCTCGAGGCGGCGGGGCTGATGAAGTTCAACGTCCGCGTGGCGACGCCTGCGGGCTACGAGCCTGATCCGGCCTTTGTGGAACTCGGCCGCGCGGGCGGGGCGACGGTCACGCTGACGCAGGATGCAGCGGCCGCCGCGCGCGGCGCCGACGTGATCGTCACCGACACCTGGATCTCGATGGGCCAGGCCCATGCCGCGGAAAAGCTCGCCGCGATGGCGCCTTTTCAGGTCAACGCCGCGCTGATGGCGCTCGCCAAGCCCGATGCGGTCTTCCTCCACTGCCTCCCCGCCCATGTCGGCGAGGAAGTGAGCGAGGAGGTGTTCGAGGGCCCGCAATCGGTGGTGTTCGACGAGGCCGAAAACCGCATCCACGCGCAGAAATCGGTGCTCTTGTGGGCCTTCGGGATGCTCGGGGACTGACGGGGGGTTTCGCCGCTCGCCCTGCGTCCCCATATGGCGGCGCATGACCGAAACGACCGCCCCAACCGAAACGACCCCCGAGACCTTCTCCGACACCCTGATGGGCTTCACCCTGCCCTCGCGCAATGCACGCGGGCGGGTGGTGCGTTTGGAAGGCGTGCTCGAGGAGGTGCTCTCCGCCCACGATTACCCCGCCCCGATCACGCACCTTCTGGGCGAGGCGCTGGTGCTGGGCGCGTTGATGGGCGGGCTGCTCAAGGGCGAGAACGCGCAGATGACCCTCCAGGCGCAGACCCAGGGCGGGATCGTCAAGCTGCTGGTGTGCGACTATCGCGCGGGCGCGGTGCGTGGCTACGCCGATTTCGACGGCGAGCGGCTGGCGACGCTGGGCGCGAACCCGAGCCTCGCGGCGCTGTTCGGCGAGGGCTATCTCGCGATCACCTTCGAGACCGAAGGACGCCAGCGCTATCAGGGGATCGTCCCGCTCGAAGGCGACAGCCTTGCCGAGGCGTGCGAGAGCTATTTCAGTCAGTCCGAACAGATCCCGACCCTGATCCGCGTCGCCAGCCGTGCCGGTACCGGCGGTCGCATGGCGGCGGGGCTGCTGGTGCAGCACCTGCCCGATGGCGAGGAAGGGCGCGAGCGGCTCCACGTGCGGCTCGACCATCCCGATTGGGAGCATGTCGCTGTGCTGGCAGGGACGATCAGCCACGAGGAACTGCTCGATGCAGATCTGTCTCTGGAGGGCATCGCATGGCGGCTGTTTCACGAGGAACCCGAAGTGCGCGTCCAGCCAGGCGACGTGCTGTCGCGCGGGTGCCGCTGCTCCTCAGAGCATTACGAGACGATCATCGCCCGTTTCCCGCTCGAAGAGCAGGAGGAGATGCGCGGTCCCGACGGAGTCATCGCCGTAGACTGTGCATTCTGTTCCAAGACGTTCGCGCTAGCGATCTGACGTTTGGTCGAAAATCTCGCGATAGGCGCAGAAATGCGTCCATTATTTGCAAGGCGCGGACGCGCAAAGCTGGCATTAGGGGGTGTATGACTAACCGGACTGACAGCAGCATGCGGATGGCGGGCCTTGCGCTGATGGGCGCCGGGGCGCTTATCGGCATGGCCGTTCCGGTGCTGGCGCAGGGCAACGGGCTCGCCATGCTCGGCACGCTTGCCAGGGGCGAATGGACCATCCGGCAGCGCGGCGGCGCGCCCGATCGCAAGATCTGCCTGAAGTCCGGCACCGAGCTCATCCAGCTTATGCACCGCGAGAGCGGGTGCAGCCAGTTCGTGGTCGAGGATGGCGCGGCGCGGGTGACGGTGCAGTACACCTGCCCCGGCAACGGCTATGGCCGCACCAGCATCCGGCGCGAGACGCCCGCGCTGGTGCAGCTCGAAAGCCAGGGCATCCAGGGCGGAATGCCGTTCGAACTGACGGGCGAGGCGCGCCGCACGGGATCGTGCTGACGGCCGCCGGATTGCCTTTGCGCGCCCGCGTGATAGGGCCGCAGCGATGACTGATCCGGCACAAACCCAGCCGCTCGCCGTGGTGCTGCTCTCGGGCGGGCTCGATTCGATGGTAACCGCCGCGCTGGCGCAGGAAGCGGGCTTTGCGGTCCATGCGCTGAGCGTCGACTACGGCCAGCGTCACAAGCTCGAGCTGCAATCGGCGGCGCGGATCGCCGAGAAGCTGGGGCTGGCGCGCCACACTCCGATCGCGCTCGATCTGCGCGCTTTCGGTGGATCGGCGCTGACCGACAGCATCGAGGTGCCCAAGAGCGGGGTGGGCGACGATATCCCCGTGACCTACGTGCCCGCACGCAATCTGGTGTTTCTTGCGCTGACCACGGCTTGCGCGGAGGCGGCGGGGGCGCGCGATGTGTTCATCGGGGTCAACGCGCTCGACTATTCGGGCTATCCCGATTGCCGCCCCGAATTCATCGCCAGCTTCGCCGAAACCGCTCGGCTCGGCACCAAGGCGGGGGTGGAGGGCGCGCCCTTCACGATCCACGCGCCGCTCCAGCACATGACCAAGGCCGACATCGCCCGCGAATGCGCGCGTCTGGGGCTCGACCCGGCATGGAGCTGGTCGTGCTACGATCCGACACCGGACGGGTTGGCCTGCGGACTGTGCGATTCGTGCCGTTTGCGGAAAAAGGGTTTTGCCGAGGCGGGGATTGTCGATAGCACCCGCTATAACGCCTGACCGGCTCCGCGCCGGTCTCGAGCGAATACACGGGATAGGGGATCGATCTTGAGCGAGGACACCACGGCGGCGCCCGTCAGCAGCGAGGCGCCCGCGTCGGCCTACAGCTGGTATGTGCTGGGGGTGCTGGTTGTGGTCTACATCCTCAACTTCATCGACCGGCAGATCCTCTCGATCCTCGCGGTCGACATCAAGCGCGATCTGGCGCTGACCGACGGACAGCTGGGCTTCCTGGGGGGCGCTGCCTTCGCGGTGTTCTACGCGCTGTTCGGGGTGCCACTCGGCCGGCTCGCGGATCGCTGGAACCGGGTGCGGCTGCTGACCATCGGCCTGTTGCTGTGGTCGACGATGACCGCGGCTTCGGGCTTTGCGAGGAATTACCTCAGCCTGTCGCTCGCGCGGATGGGGGTGGGCGTGGGCGAGGCGACCGCCAGCCCGACCGCCTATTCGCTGATCTCGGACTACTTCCCTTCGCGCCAGCGGGCGACCGCGCTCGCGATCTATTCCTCGGGGCTTTATCTGGGCGGCGGGGTATCGTTGCTGATCGGGGCGAAGATCTCGCAGGTCTGGGACGCGGCCTACCCGGGGGGCGGGATCGGGGGGCTGGTCGGCTGGCAAGCGGCGTTTCTCGCCGTGGGCGCCCCGGGGGTGCTGTTGGCGGGCTGGGTCGCCTCGCTGCGCGAACCGGTGCGGCAGCCCGACGCGGCGAGCGGCGTTCGCCACCCGCTTGCGGATTTCTTCGTCGACCTGTCGATGCTGCTGCCGCCTTTCACGCTGCTCCACGCGCTGCGGCGCGGGCCGATGGCGGCGCTGGTCAACGCGGGCATGGCTGCGGCCATGACCGCTTTCGCGCTGGGGATGATCGAGCTGACGGGGAACGTGCCGCAGTGGTCGGCGATCGCTTTCGGCTACTACGCGGTGTTCTCGTGGGCCTCGACGCTCAGGCGCCACGATCCGGCGACCTTCCGGCTGATCTGGGGAACGCCCGCCTTCATCTGTACTGCATTGGGCTACGGGCTCGTGTCGCTCGGCGCCTATGCGCTCGCCTTCTGGGCGGCGCCCTATGCCGAAACGGTACTGAAGCTGCCCAAGGCGGAGCTTGCCTTCGTGCTCGGAGGAAGCGGGGCGCTGTCGGGCTTTCTGGGGGTGATCCTCGGCGGACGCATGTCGGACTGGCTGCGCGGACGCAATCCTTCGGGGCGGATCCTGGTGGTGATGTTCGGGATCCTCGCGCCGGTGGTGCCGATCTGGATCGGCTTCACCACCGAGGTGCCAGCGCTGTTCTACGCGATGAATTTCCTGGCGGGGATGTTCGCGGCGACGGCGTTGGGCGCGGCAGCGGCGACAACGCAGGACCTTGTCCTGCCGCGCATGCGTGGCACCGCGACGGCATCGTTCTTCCTCGCGACGACGCTCGTCGGCCTGGGGCTCGGGCCCTATATGGTCGGCGCGATTTCCGAGGCGAGCGGGAGCTTGCGAATCGGGGTGCTGTCACTGATCGGGGTGGCACCGGTCTCGCTGGCGCTGCTGGTCTACGCCTATCGCTCACTGCCCAAGGCAGAGGCGACGATTGCCGAGCGTGCCGCGGCGGCGACGGCGGGGGCATGAGCGACGCCAAGGCGGCGACCTTCTAGAGGCTCAAGCCCGGTCGCGCTCCAGGTCCGGGTCACGCACTAACGCAAAAGAGCGCGCCGCAGCACGGGCATATGCCCGGCTGCGGCGCGCTCTTCGTGCTTTTATCGATGGTGTCAAAGTGCCGCCGGGCTGCTCGATCAGCTGGCCGACTGGATGGGATAGCGCGACCAGTCTGGCATAGGGCAACAAAAAAGGGGCCGGATAGCTCCGGCCCCTCTTCGTGTTCCATGGGAACCTGGACTTACATGCCCGAGCCCGGACCGTAGGTCACTTCCACGCGGCGGTTCTGCGCTTCGCGCACACCGTCGGCGGTCGGGACGCGCGGCTTGGTTTCGCCGAACGACTGGCCGGTGATGCGGGCGGCAGGGATGCCGCGACCGGTCAGGTAGGCAGTAACCGCCTTGTTGCGACGATCGGCCAGGCCTTCGTTGTACTTGGTGCTGCCCGAACGGTCGGTGTGACCGGCCAGCATCACGCTCGCCGTGCCGCAGTTGGCATAGGCGGTGACGGCGCTGTTGAGGATGCCGGCGGCTTCCGAGGTGATGTCCGACTTATCGAAGTCGAAGAACACGATGTACGGACCCGTGTTGCACGGCGCCTTGGGCGGCGGCGGCGGAGTCACCGCGGCCGGGGCGACGACCGGCTCTTCACCACCGAAGTTGTAGGTGATCGAACCGAGCAGCGAGTGCGAGGTCATCTTGGTGTCGAGCGTGCGGCCGAGGGCGTCGACCAGGTTCACGTCTTCGGCGCGGAAGTAGCGATACTTCAGACCAACGTCCCAGGAGTCGCTGAGCGGCGCGCGAACGCCGGCGAGCAGCTGCCAGGCAAAGCCGGTGTCCGAATCGTTCCAGACGCCCGGACCGTTCGAGTTGACGCGGCCGTCCAGATCGACGCGGGCCACGCCCACACCGCCACCGACAAAGCCCTGCAGGCTGTCATCATCGCCGAAATCGACGAGGCCGTTCAGCATGAAGCTGAGAGCGTTGACCTCACCCAGCGCATCGCGGGTACCGGTGAAGCGGGTGAAACCGCCCGGGGCACCTGCGGAAGGGTTGAGCGCAAGGCCCTGATTGCCAGCAACGACTTGCGTGAGGTCGGCTGCGCGGTAGCTGGCTTCAGCTTCGAGGCGGAAGCCGCCGAAGTCATAGCCGACAAGCCCGCCAAAATCGTAGCCGGTGTCATAATCGGCCTTCGCGTTGTCAGCGACGCCGTTGACATCGAGAGATTGGTCCTGGACGATCATCACGCCGCCATCACCCTGAATATACCACTGACCGTCGCGGGCCATGGCGGGCGTGGTCAGCGCGGTCGAGGCCATCGCCATTCCAATGACGAGTTTGCGCATTTCCAAAATTCCCCTTTGCGTTAGACTTGAGGCACGGGCTGTCTCTATCTTTTCCCCCCACGCGAGGCAAGCAGACATTGCCCTTTGGGTGTTGCAAGAATGTCGCTGAAAAGGGGGTGGGCATAAAAATATTGCCGCAAAATGCGCGGTAATCCGCCATTCGCGCGCCTTATGGCGTGGGCGGGGCGAGGAATCCCATCGTCGTAAGGGACGTGATCACGGCCGCGATGGCGGCCCGCGCCTCGGCATCGACCACCGTTCCGCCCGCCGGGACGGCCACGACCGAGGCCGAATGCCAATGCGACCGATAAATGACAAACGCGGTGACGGCCCGGTCGAACACCAACATCCCATTTGCCGGCGCAATGAAGTGCCACTCTCCTGCGACCAGGACAGCAAGCCGATCTTCCTTGCCGGTCCACGCGGCCGTAGCAGGGGACGTGACCCGATAACACGCGCCATCCTCCGCGCTGGCGGGCGGGGCAGACTGCGAGGCTGTCACTGCGCGAGCGTGGAGCGCGTCGAGCAGGCTCAGTGCCTCGTTGACGAAGAACTCCTTTTGCGCCTGTCCGGCGAACAGAAGCGGAAGGCCAAGCGCGGGCGTCGAACTGGCAAGGGCGATCGGGTCGGACATTCAAGTCTCCTGGGCGTCAGATCAGGTCAGGCCAAATCGGCGAGTTGCAGCGGCGGGGAGTGGTCGAAGGTGCCCACCTGACGGACCCACAGCGCACCGGGGCCATGAGCGGCGATGAGGCTGGCGCGCTCGGCGGATGTGAGCGCAAGCGAGGGGGAGTCGGTTTGCCACATGGCGTGGGGCGCCCCGGCTGGCCCGAAACCGACGAGGTAGGCTTCCCGCTCCTCGACCAGGGGCACCTCCACGCTATCCTCCCAGCGATACTGTCCGCGCGCACGGCGGGTCCAGCGCCAGGTTGTCGTCCCGCTTGTGGCCCGCTGCGTACGAGGGTGGACGGGGCACAGCGGGCGCCGCGAAAGGCCCGCGTTGGCGAGCGGTGCGATCACTGTCTCGGCATCTCCCGTGGACATGGCCGCGATGCGCGAGGTGGCGAGCGGGGGAACCGGCACCGGATCGATCGGGATCAGGCTGTCGTCGACAAGGATCGTCGCAGTGCCAACAGCGTGGCCGAGCGCGGCAGCAGGCTCGGTGCCACCACGCCCGCGCAGCAGCCCGGTGAGCCGCCAGCGCCCGCCGCCCAGCGGCTCAGCGCGCAGGAATTGCACAAGCTCACCCCCGATCAGCATCCGGTTTGCGCCTGACGCAATACCGTCGCGATCCGTGTCGAGCAGATCGAGATCGTCCGCGACCAGCGCCACCACCGCTTCCGCGGCGGGCTCGAGCAGAAGTGCGCGCGATGCCGCAAGCGGCGCGTCGAGCGTGCCCGTCACGGCCCGCCGGATGCCGGTCGTGCCGAGCTCGACGAGGGCGGTGCCCTGCAGGGCGTAGAGCGCGGCCCCCCGCCACGCGCTGTTGGCGGCCGATGCGGCAGCGAAGATCAGCGGCTGGGCGGGGTTGGTGCCGGCTTCGGGCGGCATTTCGAAGGCAGCAAGGCTGGTCGCCGGGATGGGCAGATCGACCGGCGCGAGGTTCTCGCCAGGATCACTCGCGCGCGCGCTGCCGCATGAGGGAGCGAGCCGTTCAAGCTCGAGCGCAACGCCGCGGTCGAGCCATTCCCAGCTGCGCAGCAGCCAGTACCCGGGCGTGTCCGGCAGCCTGACAATGCTGCCCGGGATCAGGCGCGGGTCAAGCTCGCCGATCCGCCAGGTGACGGTTTCGTGCTGCCAGCGGGAACGGTTGGCATTGTCATTGGCAAGCTGGCGCGCGCCGCTCGCGGTGAGCGTCGCGGGCAGATCGATCATCAGTTCGCGGCCCGCCTTTCGGCTGCCGCTCGCCCGT
This sequence comes from Erythrobacter sp. CCH5-A1, assembly GCF_001557115.1. Classification (GTDB taxonomy): domain Bacteria; phylum Pseudomonadota; class Alphaproteobacteria; order Sphingomonadales; family Sphingomonadaceae; genus Erythrobacter. Next base: position 39,974 of record NZ_LSKQ01000174.1, on the reverse strand, counting down.
TGCACGCCTGTCTGGTAGTCGCGCTCCTCGTCGTAATAGCGCAGCGCGGCCGGGGTCCGGGCGGGCAGGCCGGCGCGCTGCTTTACCCTGCTTTCGTCCCGATCGCGGTCGTCGCGGGCGAGCTGGTCGGGGAGCGTCATCACCTCGCCTTCAGGTTGCACGCGCGTGGCGATGGTCAGCCCCTCCTGCCCGGATGTGCACACCAGCGGGATCACCTGATCGATCGCTGCGAGCGTTGAGGAAAGCGCGCCGCCCTCGTCGGCAAAGCCGCGCGCCTCGGCGAGCGGGGGTTCGGCCGGCGGCAGCACCGCATCGGGCACAAGCTGGGCGAGCGAGACCGTCTCGTCGCCGCCATCGGCGAAGATCTCGAAGCTCATTGCCGGGATGCGGTTGCCGTAGTCGCCCAGCTCGAGGTTCTCGAAGACGACGTAGGCGCAGTCGCGGAAGGCGGGTGCAAGGGCGCCCTTGGCGGCAGCGATCAGCGGGTCGACGGGATCGTCGCCGAAGCCGCGATAGACCCGCAAGGTGCCGCCGACCTTCAAGTCCTCCTGCGCGCCGCGCAGCAGGTTGCCATCGGCCCAGATCCGCCCGACACGGTCGATCGGCGTGCTGGACAGGGCGATGGCGAAGGAGGCCGAGTAGGAATAGACGGTGGTCGAGGGCTGGCCCTTGCGCCCCTTCTGCTTCTGCTTGCTCTCGATCAGATCGGTTGACCAGATCACCGTTCCGCCCACGCGCATTCGCCCGAACTGGCGCGGGATCGGCTGGCCATAGCTCGAGGTGCTGAGCGTCAGGTCCTTGAGCCGCGGTCCCTCGCGCCCCTTGGGGCCGAAGACGCGCGCGTCGATCTGGTGCCCCACCAGAGCGCCGAGCGCGCCGCCAAGCGGCCCGCCGATCGCGCTGCCGAGAGTGGTCAGGAGCAAGGTTGCCATCAGATTAGCTTTCGCAAGAGGAAGCGAGGCGCCATGCGGCCTCGATCTGCCAGGCGGGCTCGCGCGGCTGCCTGACCACGCGTCGCAGGCCGGCATGGGCGTGAACGACGCTGCCCGCGTCGATGGCGATCACCAGATGGTGCTGCGCATAGCCGAGGGCGAGGAGCAGGACGTCGCCCGCGCGGATCGGCCTGCCCGCCGCGACGAGGCCCGATTGCATGGCCAGGGGGAGCCAGCCATCGATCGCGATGTTCCGCAGCCCGTAGCCCTGCGGTGTCACCGTCCGCACGCCGGCAGCGGCCAGAGCGGTATCAACCAGCCCGATGCAGTCGAGCCCGGTGGCCGGATCACGCCCGTGCAGACGGAACCGGCAACCGACAAGGCCGAGGGCGGCCTCGGCCACGGCGCTGCCGTTCGGGCTCACGACTGACCGTAGCGGGCCAGAAGGTCGTTCCCCGGCAGAAACGGCTCGCCCCGGAAGTTGGCGGCATTGCCGAAACGGTCCGAGCAGGTGGCAATGGTGTGATCGCAGCCCTCGCGCAGTTCCGCCAAGGTGCCGGGCAAGGTACCCTCGACCAGTGGCCTGTCGAGCACCAGCCACTCGCCGTCGGCGTCGATCACGCCGAAGGCCACGCCGGTCTGCGGACCCGCCATGAATCGCAGCCGGCCATCGACATGGGCCTCCCCGTCGACCCCGGCAAAGCGCACGCGATTCCCTTCCAGATCGATCTCTGCCAGTTCCGGCTGCGAGGTGAAGCGCACCGCCGAAAGCCCGCATCCGGGCCCGCAGAATTCGGCCCGGCAGGTCGGCGAGGTGCGCGGCACAAGATCCTGTTCGAGCAAGCTCTTGTTCGAACGCAGCTCGGCGGAGAATTGCACCTCGTCGTCCTCGATCCGGCCGATCTGCCCGGTGTAGAGGGTGTGGTGCTCTAGCGCTGCCCAGTCGACAGCGCCGATCTCGATCGCGGCATCGTCGAACAGCCCGGCGGCCAGCTCGCTCTCGCGGATCGAATCGTGATTGAGCGCTCCCTGCACTTCCGCGCTGTCATTCGCCAGTTCGGCGGTAAGGCGGATCGCGGCGGGGATCATGCCGGGGGCGGCGAGATGGCGGATGCCGCCGAAGGTGAGATCGCGATCGTGGCTGGTGAAGGCGAGCGTGCTGCCATCGCGCCGGTAGATGCGCCAGAAGGTTGCCACCGTATCGAGCTCGCGGTCGAAGAACACGCGCGGCATCAGGCCGTCTCCCTGATCTCGATGAGCGGGACCGAGGGGGCTTCACCGGCGGCGAAATTGATTGCCGATACGTCGAGCCGGTCCTCGGCAAAGCGCACCGGCACGTCGAAGCGGAAACCCGCGCGCACCTCGGCGCCGGCGGCGGGGGCGGCGGCGAAGCGGAGCATGCCTTTCTCGCCGAGCGTCCAGGCGGTGGTGGCGACGCCGCCTACGCTGACCACCAACGTATCGGCCCGCGGGCGGGTGATGGCGCGTACTTGCGGCTGCGTGCCGCCGCCGTAGAGCTTCACCAGCTGGAAATCCGCGCGCACGCCGTCGCCAATGCCCAGCAGCTGGTCGAGCCGGGTGGGCGTGCCGGCCATCCCGTTGGAACTGTTGTCGAACGGGTCCATCAGCCGGAAGCCGCGGGCAGGGCCACGGCGGGCGCGGAAGAAGGCGATCAGATCGGCAAGCTCGGTCTCCGAGCGGATGCCCGGGCCGACATCGAAATGCAGCCGCGCGTCCGACCACAGCGAATTGCGCCTCTCGTGCCCGGACGCGGTCACTGCGATCGAGGTCGAGAATTCGGGCGCCACTGATGCGCTCCGGCCGAGCGCGAAGGGATAAAGCACGTCGTCGAAGGGGTCCATGGCTTGCTCCGGAGGAGGGGCGAGGCGGGTGTAGCCGTCGCGGCTGACCTGCGGCAGCGCCCAGACATAGCGGCGGGCGATGCCCCGGGTGGCGGCCTCGTCGAGCCCGGCATCGATGCGCGTCCAGAAGGTTTCGGCATTGGCCGGATCGAGAACAAAGCCGGCAAGGTAATCCTGCGCCGCGAGCGGGTAGCCGAGTCGGGAGTTGACGAATGTGTAAGCCGCGCGCCGCTCGGCGTCGGCGCCCGAGGTGAGCCAATCGTAGTCTTCCAGCTGCAGGCGATTGAAGGCGGGATAGGCCCAAGCGGCCGGTAGATTGGCGCGGTACAGCTCGGGCATGTTCGCGGCGAGGATCGTCGGCGTGAAGGCAAGCAGCATCACTTCGGATGGGCCTTGCGCAGCCGTGCGCACCGCGGCCGTCAGCGCAGCGGTCGACTGGGCGAGCAGCACGCCCGCCGCATCAAGCAGCGCTTTCGCAGCAGCATCGAGCGGGGCGGCCATGTCGGTGATCGCTACGGGATTGCCGCCGAGCGCCGCCTTGGAGGCATCGTCATAAAGGCAGATTTCGCGATTGGCCGTCACCCACCACCAAGGCTCGCCGATCTGGAAGCGCACCGGTTGGCCGGCCGCCTTGAGCAGCGCGACGAAGCCGACCGCGGCACCCGCCAGCCATGTGCGCACCCCATTGTTCGCGGGCGAGAGCAGGCTCGACGGCGGTACCCATCCGGTCAATGCCGGCGCGCCGCCGGTGGTGCGCTGCTTCCATTTATCCCGGGCGTAGCTGTCGAACAGCTCGTAGGACAGCGAGGTGATCACCTCGAACCCGGCCGTCTTCGCCCCGGCGAAGAAATTGTCATGCCATGCGGCCGCCGGGGTGCACAGGGCACCGGCGGCATCGACTTTGAGTGTGCCATCTGCTTGCCTGGCAAGCCGCATGAAGTGGCTCATGCCGACATAGTGCACGATGTCCCCGCGGTAGCCGAGGCCGGTCACCGTGCGCAGCAGGCGCGCCGGGGTCTGGTTGTAGGCATCGTCATAGGCGGTGGCGATGCGCTCTCCATGAGGCGGCACGAGCACGTCACCCAGTTCGAGCATCGCCCGCGATCCGTCAGCGCGGATTTCGGATAGGCTCACCGATCCGTTGAACCGCGCCGGGAGCGCTGCCGTGCTCCCCGCGACAAAGCCCTGCGGCACCAGAGAAATGAACATGCGATCAATATCGCCCGCGAAGATCGGCCCGCCCGGCAGACCATAGCCGCTCTGGAGCGTAGAGAAGGGCAGGGTGATCCGGGCATCGGCGGGCGTGCCTTCGGCATAGTTCCAGAGCCGGACATACCAGACCCGGGGCTCGCCCGCGGCATTGCGGCCCTCGATCGTCAGCGTCGGCCCGTTGGGCTGGTCAAGCGCGATGACGCCGGTCGATTGCCAGCGGAAGCTCAGCGTCGTGTAACGATAGTCGCGATCGGTGGCATAGGCGAGCAGCGGGTGATCGAGGGTGTCGACGCTCTCCCAGATCAGACCGACAATCTCTCCTGCATTGTGCAGCTCGACGTCGACCCTCAGCGCATCGGGAGCGGTTGTGATCACCGAGGCCATCGCGGGCCGCGGGAAATTGACCGTCCAGAAGCGCGGATCGAAGCGCTGCATGAAGGTGCTTTCCTGCGCGCGGCGTTCGCGGGCGAGCCAGAATGCCATCCTCGTGCTCCTTGCTCAGACCTGTTGCAGCGCGCGGCGCACGGCACTGGCGATCTGGCGGGAGGAGCGCTGCATGGCGGTGGGCGCTGCCTGCCCGCGCGGCACGGCAACCTGGATCGCGACGCGCACATCGCGGGCCTGAGCGGCTGCCGGGCCGCTCTCGATCCGCCCCGCAGCGGTCGGCACGAACACCTCCGGCCCACGCTCGCCGACCAGAAACGCGCGGCCGGGCGAAACGGGGCCGCCGGTGGCGCGTCCCGGCAGGCCGAAAGCGGCGCTGAGCGTCCCGCTGAGCAGACCGCCGAGACCGCCGCCATTGGCGCCGCCGCCTCCGCCGAACAGGCTGCCGATCCCCGCCTGCAGAGCGTAAGCGGCGATTTCGGACAGGGCGGCGAAGGCGACGCGCTTCAGGTCATCGAAGCCCAGGCTCCCGCGGCGCAGCGCGCCCAGCAGGCCGCGCTCGAGCACCGCGCCCGCGCGGCCAAAGCCGTCGGTAAGCGAGCCGTCGAGCGAGCGGCGCATCGCCTCGACATCGCTCGCAAAGCCATCGGTCTTGGCGCGTACATCGACCACCAGTTCGTCGAAATTGTCAGTCATCGGCGTCGCGCTCCATCATGCGGGCGATTGCCTCGCGGCTTGGCGGGGGAAGGGCGGTCGGGTCGTCGTGAGGGGTGAGCGCGGTCGCGAGCTCGGCAGGCGTGGCAGACCAGAATTCGGCCGGTCGCCACCCGAGCAGCTGCGCGGCAAGGCCCGCCCAGCGCAGGGCGGCGTCGCCAAAATGGGCGGTCATGCCTCGCCCTGAAGCACCTGTGCGAGCACAGCGCGCACCGGCACGGTGGCGCCGACCAGCCCCATGCCCAGCACCGCCTCGCCTACCGCGACCCGTTCGGGGCGGTGTTCGGACGGCAGGCAATGCCACAGCAGCGCGGTCATGTCGGTGAGCGTCAACCCGCCCGCCGCTGCGCGCTCGACCAGCGCAAAGAGCGAGCCGAGTTCGGCCTCGGCCAGCACGAGGTTCTCGAAGCTCGGGCGCAGCACATGGGTGACGCCCGCGACCACAAGCGTTGCCTCGCCGCGCAAGAGGTTGGCGGTGCGCGTCACGATGCCACCACCGGGCCCGAGCTTTCGAGCTGCAGCGTGTAGCTGCGCTCGCCGTTGAAATCCCCGGCATAATCAAGCCGCTGGACGAGGAACTTGCCGCGCAGCTTCGCGCCGTCCTCGAAGGACAGCTCGTAATCGTCGAGCGTCCCGTCGAGCGCGCGGGTGCGCACGGTGTTTTCGGCCACGCTGCCGAGGAAGATCCCCGCCGCGCTCACCGAAACCGAGCGCGTGCCCGCACCCGAGAGGATGTCGCGCCAGCCGCCCGATTGCTTGTGGGTGACGACCACGGTGTCGCCGTTGATCGACAGCTGCGTGGTCCTGAGGCCCGCGATCGTCTGGTACACCGCGGGCGTCGCCCCGTTGGTGATCTTGAGCAGGAAGGCGGCGCCGGATTGTGCGGGCATGGGGGTTCACTCCGTCAAAGGGGTTCGAAAATGCGGAAGCGGTATTCGAGCAGCGCCCCGCGCTGATTGTCCGCGCGGGCTTCGCTGCGCGAGCGCAGGAAGCGGATCGAGGCGAGTTCGAAGCCGGGCTGGAACGGCGGCAGATCGAGCACGCGGCGCTCGATCGCGGCGAGCAGCGGGGCGTCGTCGCCAGCCGCATCGGTGCGGCTTTCGAGCTCGAGCGCGATGCGCACCTCGCGCCCCTGCCGGTCCTTCGTGCCCCAGTCGATCGACGCGCTGGCAGCGATGCCGAGCCATGGCGGCGTGACGGAGGGCGGGGCCTCCTCCTCGATGGCGTTGATTGCGGCCAGCGCCGGATCGGCGCGCAGCCAGGCAATCAGTGCGACGCGCAGGTCATTTTCCATCGCGGCTCACTCCGGTGAAGTCAGGCCACAAGGCGGTGGCCGAATGCCAATCGGCAGGACCGCGAGATGCCCGGCGGCGGCCTGGGGCAGCAGCGCGCGCAGCGGCAAGCCGAGCGGCGCGGGCGCGCAGGCGCTGGACGAGAGCGGCGGACCGGGTGACGACCGCGATCATCCCAGTCGCACCTCGCGCCACGGCCGCCATAGCGCGGTGACGCTGGCGGGCGGAACGGAGGCCGACTTGCCCTCGCGATCGCGGAAGTGGAACGCGGCGAGCCGGACGATCCCGTGCCGCAGGGGCGCGGGCAACGCATTCCAGTCGCCTGCGATCCCGACCACCATTTCCACCGCCAGCCCGCGCCCCTCGAAAGGGCGGAGCAGCTGGATGCAAGCGCTGGTCCCGATCCGCCATTCGAGCGCATCGCCGCTCACGGCGAGGGAAGTGCGCGTCCCGTCCTGGGCGATCACTGCGGCCGCAGAGATGTTCTGCACCGGCCGCGAAACCAGCTCCTGCCAGCCTCCGACGAGCGGAACCGTCTCCTCGACTGTCTGCCGCAGCGGCGTCTTGCCGGTGAACGCCTCGCAGATCGCGAGGCTGGTTGCGAGCAACTGTCTCAGCGCCTCGTCTTCATTGGGGCGGGTGATGCCGAGCCAGTGCTTGAGTTCCGCCAGAGCAGCGTCGCCCGGCACCGGGGGCTGCACGATTGTCCGCTGCATCGCGGTTTCTCCCGATTGATGATCCACAAGAAGTGCGCCCGCATCGCGCTGGTCAGGCGGGAGGAACGGCCTGAGGCGATGCGGGCGCGAGAGCCCGGCAGCAGCGCGAAGGGGGCACGCGCTGCTGCCGGGGAACAAGGCAAGGCTTGAGGCCTCAGGCCTCGATCTTGAGCAGCTTGATCGCCGCCGAATCGAGCACCTTCCCGCCCAGCCGCTTGGTGGCGTAGAAGTGGACGAAGGGCTTGTTGCTGAAGGGATCGCGCAGGATCCGCGTCGCGCTGCGCTCGGCGATGAGGTAGCCGTTCCTGAAGTTGCCGAAGGCGATCGGGAAGGCGGCGCCGGCAACGTCGGGCATGTCCTCGGCCTCGACCACCGGATAGCCGAGCAGGCGGTTGGGCTGGCCTTCGACCATCCCCGGCTGCCACAGGAACGCACCATCGGTCGTCTTGAGCTTGCGCACCGCGGCGAGCGTGGTCGAGTTCATCACGAACACCGCGCCCTGGCGATGGCCCGGACGCAGCGCGTGAATGAGGTCGATCAGCTTGGTGTCGAGCGCGGTGCCGAGCCCGGTGGCGCTCCCGGTGCCGATGTACTGCATCGTCCCGAAGGCGCGCACGCCGTCTTCGGCGGTCGACTTGGTGCCGTTGATGAAGCCTTCGGGCTGGTTGACGCCGGTGCCCTTGACGAAGGCGGCCCCCTCGGCGCGGGCGAATTCGGTCGCGATCTCGTTCGCCAGCCAGCTTTCGAGATCGAAGCCGACATCGTCGAGCATCGCCTGGCTTGCCGCCGGGTTGGCGTAGAGATCGCCGCTCGGCGGGGCGATTTCGGCGAACTGGGGCGTGCCAGTCTCGGGCCGCGGCGCGGTCTCGCTGACCCAGCCCGAAGCGACGTTGGTGGTGGCGACGAGCTTGCGATAGCCTGCGGTGCCGGTCTGCACGACCTGGGCGATGGCGCGGATCGGGCTCATCTTGACGATGCGCGAGGCGATCGCCGCGTCGATCTGGCGCGGCACGGCAAAGCCGCCATCGGCCGGGTTGACGCCATTCAGAGATTTGACCTCGGTCTCGCGGCCGAGGCGCAAGTAGCCATCGACGAAGCTCTTCACTTCGGGGGCATCGGCAGCGGGCGCGGCGCCACCGATCGCCGGACGGCTAGCGGCGCGGGCGACCTTTTCGAGACGCGATTTCACCTCGTCGACATCGCTGCGCAGCGCGGCGATATCGGCTTCGGCCTGATCCTGACGGGCGACGATGTCGAAGCTTGCATCGAGCGGATCGGCGGCGGCGGAGGTTGCGGGGGTGGTCATGTTATCCATGGGGCAGAGGCCTTTCGGTTGGGCGTAAAAAAGGCCGCCCCAGAGGCGGCCGGTGGGAGAGACGGGAGAGGCGAAAACTCAGATGACGAGGTGTACCCGCGCCATCGGGTGCAGCGGGTCGGTAACGAGGCTGACTTCGAACAGCTCGACCTCGAGCAACTCGCGCCCCGCCGCCGATTGCCGCGCCGCGCGGGTGCGGAAGCCGAAGCTGAGACCGCTGACCTTGCCGGCGGCGAGCAACTGCGCCGCGCGGCTGGCGGGGCGGTCGATCCGGGCGATTACGCGCAAGCCCCGCGCATCCTCGGCGGCCTGTTCGACCACGCCGATCGGCTGATCGGGCCGGTGCTGCCAGTAGAGCGGCAGCGGCGTGCTGCGCGCCGCCAGCGTGGCCGCGAAGGCCCCGCGGCGGATTGTGTCGTGTCCGGTATCGGCGATGTCGAACAGCGCGGCGTAGCCGGCGAAACGGATCGGGGAGGGCGCCGCCGTCACAGCAGCTTCCACACGCCGAGCCGCACCGCAATGCCGACCAGCAGCAGCGCCAGCACGCCCCGGATGGCCCAATCGACGAAGGCCTTCCACGCGCTGGTCTTGGCGTCGCGCCACGCCTGCAGCAGCTCGCGCAGCTCGACGAGATCGCCCTCGGCGCCCGGATCGCCGAGGCCCAGCCGCTCGAGCGCGCGGTCGGTCGCGAGTGCGCTCGCCTCCTCGACGATGGCGCGCAGCGAGACGAGACCCGCCCCCTCCTCGCGCGCCTGCGCCATCAGGCTGGCCAGAATGTCTTCGCGGCTCATGGGGCATTCTCCTCTGCGGGCAGGCCCAGCATCTGGCGCTTTTCGGCGCGGCTCAGGAAATCGGCGTCCGAGACCTGCGACCACAGCCGCTCGCGGTCTTCGGAAAGGGCGGGAACCTGATCGAGATTGACGCGCAGCTCGGCATCGGGAAACCACGGGGCGAGGCCCTCTCGGATCGCAGCAAACAGCTTTTCGGCGAGCGGCAGCAGCGTCAGCCGCCACAGCGCGCGGTTTGCCTCGCGGTAGTTGGCATAGGTGTTGTCGCCCGGCAGGCCGAGCAGCATCGGCGGCACCCCGAAGGCGAGCGCGATGTCGCGCGCTGCCGCACTCTTCAGGGTCGCGAAGTCCATGTCGGCGGGCGTCAGCGCCATGCTCTGCCACTTGAGCCCGCCGTCGAGCAGCATCGGCCGCCCGGCATTGGCCGCTCCCGAGAAGGCGATGTCGAGCTCGCGCTTCAGCCGTTCGAACTGTTCGTGCGCCAGGCTCGCCCCGTCGCCGGTCTCATAGACCAGCGCGCCCGAGGGGCGGGCAGCGTTCTCGAGCAGCCCCCGGTTCCAGCGGGTCGCGGCGTTGTGGATCAGCACCGCCTGCCACGCCGCCTCGAGCGCGCCCGCGCCGACGTGATCGTCGAGTGGATGCATCGCGCGGATCGCGATGATCTCGGGCCAACCGTTCTCGTCTTCGACCGGGTGACGGCTGGCCGCGCCCGCGACGGTATAGTCATAGGCGACCGGCCAGCCATTGGCATCGAGCACCACCTGGACCCGGTCGGGACGCAGCGCGAACAACTCGACCGGCGTGCCGCTCGCATCCTTGAGGATCTGCACGTAGCCATTGCCGTGCAGCAGCAGATTGGCCGCCAGCGTCTCGACCAGCGATTGGCCCGCGCTGGTTTCGGTCACCAGCGCGGCAAGGCGCGGGTCGGGGCAGGCGAGCGGTGCCTGTCCGATCCCTTCTGCGATGAGCCGCACCGAGCGCTGGGCGATCGGGTTGGCAAGAAAGCCCTCCCGGATGCCGCGCCCGTAGCTGTAGTGGCCATTGGCCGGACCGCTCTCGAAAGCGGGAATCCAGCCCTGCGGAAAGCCGGAGGCAAGCGGCACGCGAGTGTGCTCCCCGCCCTTGAAGGCGGAGCGGAGAATGTCGAGCAGGGGCATGGGAATTCCTCGGTTTGCTGGACTGCCGGGGCGGGCTGCGATAGCCATCGGGGGCGAAGGCACAGGAGAACCCATGCGCCGCAGTTTCATCATTCTGACCTCGATCACCGCTGCCGCCGTTCCGGCGCTGGCCGCGGGGAATGGCAAGCTCGAACTCTATCGTGCTTTCGGCCTCGCCGAAGGACGCTGGGAGACGGTGGTCACGATCGAGAAGATGGTCCTCACCCCCGGCCCTGAGCGGGCGGACGATCCTGACGCGGTCGCGAAGGCCAAGGAGGCAGGGGCGCAGGTCGGCCGAGTGATCGGGACGACCGATTGTCTGGGCAATGGGCTGCCGGCATCAGGTGAGCTCATTCTTCCGGGCGTTACGATCGGTGGCAATTGCACCATCACCGATCAGGTCGTGACCGGAGACAGCTTCGCGTTTACGGCCCGGTGCGGCAACCGATCCCAATACGGCATGACATTCAAGGGGACCAAGACTGCCAAGGATATTCAGGGCTCGGTCGACATGGACGGCTTGATCGGCGGAATGACCATCGCGGCCACGACCCGCCTCGAAGGCAAATGGGTGGGCACCTGCACGGCAGGATAGGCTCTGGTAGCGTCACAGCGCCGTGACGCTCGGCCGCCCGTTGCGGCCAAGCAACAATTCGCTCAGTGCCCATACCAGCGCGTCCGCCCGGTCGGGGCTGCCGCCCGGTCCGGCATAGGTCCCTCCGACGAGCATACCGCATAGCTGGTCTTCCAGCCGCGCGAACACCCCGACATGGCGCACCCGGCCGGCCGAATAGAGCGCCGCCACCGGCTCGGCCCGGGCGACTTTGCCGCGCGAGGCGTGGACGAGCTTCACCGGCAGCATCTCGTCGGCGGCGCGCAGTACGCTTTCGACCATCGCGCCACCCTGGTTGGCTTCGGCCACCACCCGGTCGGCGTTCCATTCCCGCGCGGTGTCGGCAACCCGCCTCGCCCAGTCCGCGGGCGAAGCGCCACTGATCGAGCAATCGGCCATCACCCGCGTGATCCCGTCGACGCCCAAGGCTGCGACAATAATCCCGCACTCGTCGCCGTTCGCACTCGCGGGCGGATCGACCGCGACCACCATGCGCGCCGCCTCGGGCACAGCGCCCGCCTCGCGCGATTGCTCGAGCAGCGAGCGGGTCCACAGCGCGCCCTCGATATCCTCGAGCAGCTCGCCGTCCATTTCCTGCCGCGCGAGGAGTGTCCCGGCGTATTCGCTCTCGACCGCATCGAGGAAACGGTCGGGCAGGCGGACGTTATCGCCCGTTTTGCCGTGTGTGATGACGACCTCTTCGCCCTTTGCCGCCTGCGCGACCAGCCGCTTCACCAGCGGCACCGCGCGCGGCGTGGTGGTAACCGCGACGCGCGGATGCTCGCCCAGCCGCATGCCCAGCATCAGGTTGTCCCAGCAGCGTGTCGCGCGCTCGTGCGCCAGCGGCCACTTGCCGATCTCGTCGCACCAGGCGTGGGTGTGCTGGGGCCCCCGCAGGGCCTCGGGTTCGGCGGCCGAGAACAGCTGTGCCTGAGCGCCGTTGGCGAAGCGGACCCGGTGCAGCGAGGGCTCGAAATGCGGTTTGTGGCCCGGGCGGCAGATCGCCAGCAGCCCGCTCTCGCCTTCGACCATCACCGCGCGCGCCTCGGCGAGCGAAGCAGAGACCAGCGCGATCCGCGCATCGGGGTTGGCATCCGCGATCATCCGCACCCACTCCGCGCCCGCGCGGGTCTTGCCGAAGCCGCGCCCGGCCATGATCATCCAGACCCGCCAATCGCCCGGCGGGGGCAGCTGGTTCTTGCGGGCGGTGTACTCCCACAAATAGTTGAAGCTGTTCATCTGGTTCTGGTCGAGTTCGTCGGGCAGTTCGCGATAAACCCTTTCGCTGTCGGCCTTCTCGCTGTCGGGTTTGTAGGGATCGGCGATCTGGTCGATCATCTCGTCATAGGGGCCGCTCATTGGCCCTTGCCTTCTGCCGCGGCCCTCTCGCGGGCGATGCGGCGGCGGATGTCCTCGATCTTGCGGTCGATCGAGGCGCGCACTTCGGCGGCGGTGACATCGGGCACCTGGCTTGCGCTGTGTGCCGTGCTTGCGCGGTGGGCGGACAGCAGGCGAATGGCGTTGGCGAAATCGAACTTCTCGCCGTCTCCGGTCTTCCCGTCGCCCTCGCGCAGGCGGCGGATGACCTCGAGTTCGAGGCCGAGATAGCCGTCAGCAATGGCGGCTTGCCAGCCGCGGGCGAATTCGGGCTCTTCGCGGCGCGCCTGACAGGCCTCGGCGATGCTCACGCCCGCATTGCCGGCAGCGCGCTCAAGGTTCGAGGTCGCGCTCAGGGTGTCGAGAAACCGCTTCTGCCAATGCCGCCCGGGGGCGGTGCCATCGCTGCGGGAACGGGCAGGCACGTTGCTGGCCATGGGCACCACTCCTGGGGCGAATGGGAGCGGGCGGCGCTTCCCGGTGGAAGGCCGCCCGGCGGCGACTCGCTATTTCTGGATGATGCCCTCTCATAACCAATGAGCGTCACGATGTCAAGAAAAATAACCATTCAGGTTAATTGACACATCGCTGTCGCAAGCCCCGCTCCAATAGCCTGTTGACCATACGCCATTTCGTGCGATTTTCGCACACCCGCTTTTTCTTCAACGAGTCCAAGGAGGAGAGGTGATGACCGACCGCGCGTTCCTGGCCCAGATGGCAGGCTACGGCCTGTCAACGGTCCAGATCCACTACTACATGCCGGACCATCGCAGCCTGTTGCAGCAGTTCGTGATGCAGCAATACGACGTCGCGCCCCAGTTCCCGGAGCTCGACCGCTTCCTCGCCTTCTGGCGGCGCGAGATCGACGCGGTGCTCCACTCGGTGCGGGTGGCGCACAAGCATCTGATCGGCCCGCAGGAATGGCGCGCCGTGGACGGGATCGTGACGATCAACTGATCCACGGACCCTAGGCGGGGTCGATCCGGAACAATTCGCCGTCACCGTCGAGAATGAACATACGGTTCTGGTCGTCGATAGCGAAAGCGACCGGCGACTCTATGCGACCCGCATCGGGCGCAAAATCCTCCGTCCGACGGTCCAACTGCGCCAATCCGAGCAGGAACCCGCTTGCAAGGTCGCTGAAGGTCACGGACCAGAAGGTGCCGCGACGGTCGCCGAAGACGAAGCGATTGTCGAGATTGGCAATCGGCCCGCGATAGAGGCCGCCATAGATGATCCCCGTGCCCTGATCGGGACCATCGCCAAAGCCATAGACGATCCGCGGAGCGTTGACTGCCGCGGGTGGATTGGCGCCGATGCCGCGCGTCCCCTCACGGCCCGGCCAGCCGAAATCGAGCGGGCGGGCATTTGGCAGGAAGGCGGTCAGCTCGTGCTCGAGCGAGCCGCCCTGGTCGCTGAGCAGGATCTCTCCGTTGAAGGCACCTGCCCCGCCCGATCGGCGGATTCCGCTACCGATAATCCGGGCGAGGTAGAAGCCAGGCCTGACGCTCGCCCCGGCGAACGGGTCCTGCTCCTCGAGGAAGATCAGCTTGCCGAGCCGCGAATTCGGGTTCTGCGCCGAAGTGCCAGCCTCGTCCGAGAGTGTCATGTATAGGTTGCCGCCCGGCGCGGAATTCGCCGGGCCGGTGAACAGAGATGCGGAGACCTGTGCCGAGCCGCTCGGCAGGATTTCCAGTTCCTCGATCGCACCCACGGTATAGCGTTGCAGGAATACGCGCCCGTCGGGTTCCTGCCCAAGGGCGTACAGGCCGCTGTAGAATCCGGTCGCGCCACCTTTGAATGTCATCGCGAGCAGACGGCCGCGCGGCCTGCCGGCGAAGATGTCCGCCAACAGGGTCCGCGCGCCGGTTGCACCATCGACGTCGAAGATTTCGCCGTTGGTCCGCGCAATCGCGATCCGCCCGGTGGAGGCCACATTGGTGAGGTCGCGCGTCACGAGAAAGGACGCAGCGGCCGGATCGGTGAAGCCGGTTGCGATGCGCCTGACCGCGATCCCTTCCTTGCTGTTCGTGACGGTCACGACAAGGTTCGCGCTGGTGGATGCACCGCGACTGTCCTGCGCCGTGACGGTCAGATTATACACGTTGTCGCGGTTGCCGTCGGCAGGCCGCTCGAAGTCGGGCGTCGCGCGGAATTGCAGGGTCGATCCGGCAAGCTGGAAAGCGTCGCTATCGCTGCCGCCGATCGCGAAGGCCACGCTGTCGCCGTCCGGATCGCTCGCTGACAATGCTATTGCGGCGTTGCTGTTCTCGATCTGCGTCACCGCCGTCGCCGAGCTGATCTGCGGCGCGCGGTTGCTGCTCGAGCCCCCACCGCTGCTTCCGCCCCCGCCGCATCCCGACAGCACCAAGGCCGCAGCGCCAACGGACGCGACGATGACGGCCCGGCGAGCGGGTGAAACGAATGTCATAGCTTGCGACCCCTTGAAATACAGGGGTAAATTATCCGCGTTCGCGCGAATGGCAACCGCCAATCGCGTCCTCGATCAAATAATCCCGATCGCCTTGCCCGCGCGTTCGAACATGCCGAGGATGGTCTGCACCTGCTCGGCCGAATGCTCGGCGCACAGCGAGCAGCGCAGCAGGGTCATGCCGGCCGGCGTCGCCGGGGGACGGGCAAGGTTGACGTAGAGGCCCTCTTTCAAGAGCGCTTCCCACATCATCGCGCCCTTTTCGAGATCGGGCATGATCACCGCGATGATCGCGCTCTGCGGCGTCTCGGTGCCAAGCTGGAAGCCGAGATCGCGCAGGCCCTTGTGCAGCGTGCGGCTGTTCTCCCACAGATGCGCGCGCTTGTTGCCGTTGTGCATGAGCTTGCGGATCGAGGTGGCCGAGCTTGCCATCACAGCGGGCGGGAGCGCGGCGGTGAACACGTAAGGCCGGCACACCAGCCGCATCACCTCGAACTTCGGGTGGTTGGAGACACAGAAGCCGCCAACAGTCCCGACGCTTTTGGAGAAGGTGCCGATGATGAAGTCCACATCGTCGATCACGCCCTGGTCCTCGGCCACGCCGCGGCCGTGCTCGCCGATGAAGCCCATCGAGTGCGCCTCGTCGACCAGCACCATCGCGCCGTGGGCCTTGGAGATGCGGACCATTTCCTTGAGCGGGGCGACATCGCCCATCATCGAATAGACGCCCTCGAGCACCACCAGCTTGCCCGCGCCTTCGGGGATGCGCTTCAACCGCTTCTCCAGCGCCTCGACGTCGTTGTGCTTGAAGGGCACCACTTCGGCCCGGCCCATCGCGCAGCCATCGTAGATCGAGGCATGGCTGTCGATGTCGAGGATGATGTAGTCACCCTTGCCCGCCAGCGTCGAGATCACCCCGAGATTGGCCTGGTATCCGGTCGAGAAGACCATTGCATGGTCCATGCCGTAGAATTCGCGCAGCGCCGCCTCGACATCGCGGTGGTCGCGGAAGGTGCCGTTGAGGACGCGGCTGCCGGTCGTCCCCGCGCCGAAATCCTCCATCGCCGCCTTGCCCGCGGCGATGACGTCATCGTCGAAGGTCATGCCCATGTAGTTGTAGGTGCCGAGCAGGATCGTGTCGCGCCCGTTGCAGATCGCGCGGGTCGGCGAGAGCACCTGCTCCATCACCAGGTTGAACGGATCCTCCACCCCGGCAGCGAGCAGCTGCTCGCGCGTCTGGATGATCGGGTCGAACTTGGCGAGGAGGTCAACAGGTTCGGCGGCGGTCGTCGTTTCGGTCATGGCGGCTGCCATTATCAGCTATCCTGCAGCTTGTGGACTGCCGCGACGAGCTGACCCCAGTTTTCGATCTCGGCCTGCTGGTTCATCGAGATGATCACGTCGAACGCGTCTTCGATCTCGGCGACGAAATCCATCACGGTCAGGCTGTCGAACTCGAGATCACCGGCAAAGGTGGTCGCGTCCTCGATGGCGATGCCCTTCTTGTTGAAGGGCTCGATCAGCGTGCGGATCCTGGCGTCGACGTCTGCGGGGGTCATGAGGCGGCGTGCTTTCGGTTTGATGGGCGGGCGGCTGCCCTCTAATCTAATACGCGTGCAAAGCGGCGGATGATGCGGCTTGTCAAGCTTTCGCCGCCTCGCGCGTGCGCGGGGATGCCGATCCGGGGGGATTTTATGAGCGAGGATGGAGTGCAAGCGGATCGGCTCGGGGCGTCACCTTCGGTGCTGTCGCCTTCGGGTTACTCGAACCATGCGATCCACATGGTGCGCACCGTCCAGCAGATCAACGTGTCGATGAGCCAGATGGCCGACAGCAAGGCCTCGATGCTGATGGGGGCGACGTTTCTGGTCTTCACGATCTGCGTCGGTCAGGCGAAGGGCGGCAGCCTGCCGTGGTCCCTGATCGTGCTGGCCGTGTTCGCCTTCGTCTCGGCCATGTGCGCCGTTTCCGCCGTCCTGCCGTCGGTTGGTCCGCGCAGGTCGGCGCAAGGAGTGCAAGCTGCCCCGAACCGGCTGTTCTTCGGCCACTTCGCCACGTTGGACGAAGAGGAGTGGACCCGCTCCGTCCTCGCCGATCTGCGCGCCGACGAGACCGTGTTCCGCCTGATGCTGCACGACATCTACCAGAACGGCCAGGTGCTCCAGCGCAAGAAGTACCGCTTCCTGGGCTATGCCTACAGGAGCTTCATGTTCGGCCTGTGCCTGACGGCCTTGGTGTTTGGCGCCGAGATGGCGCTGGCGCCGCGCTGACGAGAGGGTCAGACCAGCGCGTTGACCGCGCTCATGAAAGGGCCGATCGAGACCGGCTTGGAGAGATAGCCCTCCGCCCCCGCCGCACGGATCCGCTCCTCGTCGCCCTTGGCGGCAAAGGCGGTTACCGCCAGCACCGGGATCGCAGCCAGCCGCCGGTCGCGCTTGGCCGCCTCGATCAGGTCGACCCCCGAGATGCCGCCCAATTGGATGTCCATGATGATGAGATCGGGCGAGACCGCGCGCGCCGTGTCGAGCACCTTGTCGCCCTCGGCCACCGGCTCCACCTCGAAGCCGTTGGCGCGCAGGACATCACAGAACAATTTCCGGTTGAGGTCATTGTCCTCGACAACCATGATCCGCTTTGTCACTGAACGCCCCGCTTTCGCCCGTGTTTCTAAACTAACCCCAGCCGAAGGACAGGACAATCCCGCATCGTCCCGCATCCGACCCCCAAAGCCCGCAGGTGCTGGCGCTCGCGGCGCTCGGCTGGGTGCTCGAATGCGAGGACCGGGCCGCGCGCTACCTTGAACTCACCGGCCTCGATCCCGATTCTCTGAGGAGCGGCCTCGGCGATCCCATGATCCTCGCTTCGGCGCTCGAATTTCTCGCCAACCACGAACCCGATCTCATCCGCGCTGCCGAAGCCCTCGCCGTCACGCCCGAGGAACTGGTCGCCGCCAAGGACGCTTTGCAAGCATGACCCGCCCCCTGATCATCTCCGACTGCGACGAAGTGCTGCTGCACATGGTCGCGCCGTTCAAGACCTGGCTCGAAGGCTCGCAGGGCGTCAGCTTCCACCTCGAAGGCCACAATTTCGCCGAGGCGCTGCGCTGGCAGGAAAGCGGCGAGCTGCTCGCCCCGCCCGATATCTGGCGGATGCTCAGGACCTTTTTCGACAACGAGATGGATTCGCAAAAGCCGATTGCGGGCGCGGTCGAGGGGATCAACACGCTCGCCGAGAAGGCCGACGTGGTGATCCTCACGAACCTCGTCGACCACCACCGCGATGCCCGCGCCGAGCAGCTCGCCAAGGTCGGGATCAATGCCCGGGTGTTCACCAATCAGGGCCCCAAGGGCCCGCCGCTGAAGGCGATCATCGAGGAATACCGGCCCACCCGCGCGATCTTCATCGACGATCTCGCCCAGCATCATGCGAGCGTCGCCGAGATCGTGCCCGATGTGACCCGGCTGCATCTGTGCGGCGAGCCGATGATCGCCCATGCCATTGATTGCGCCCACAAGGCAGGCCACGCCCATTCGCGGATCGACCGCTGGGACGAGGCGCTGCCGTGGCTGCTTGCCCAACTGGAGGACTGACGAATGAGCTACACCGCACGCCTTGCCGAACTCGGCATCACCCTGCCCAAGGCCGCCGCGCCCGTCGCCAGCTATGTGCCGGTGGTGGTGAGCGGCGGGATGGCCTATGTCTCGGGCCAGCTGCCCTTCGTCGACGGGGCGGTGGTCACCGGCCGGCTGGGCGATGATGTGAGCGTCGAGGACGGCAAGGCCGCCGCGCGCGCCTGCGGGTTGATGATCCTCGCGCAGCTCCAGAGCGCCGGTCTGCTCGATCACGTCGAGCGGGTGGTGAAGCTGGGTGCCTTCATCAACTGCACGGCCGACTTCACCCAGCAGCCGGAAGTTGCCAATGGCGCCTCGGACCTGATGGAGCAGGTCTTCGGCGGCGCGGGACAGCATGCGCGCGCCGCAGTGGGCGTGCCCGCCCTGCCGCGCGGCGCGGCGGTGGAAGTCGATGCGGTGGTCGCTCTGAAGGCATGATCGTAAGGCCCGCCCCCGGCTGGCTGACGCAGTGGGAGTTCGCTCACCGCGGGCTGCATGGCCCCGGCGTGCCCGAGAACTCGCTGGCGGCTGCCGAGGGCGCGATCGCCCGCGGCATGGGGATCGAGTGCGACATTCAGCGTAGCCGCGACGATCACCCGATCGTATTCCATGATTGGGACCTCGCGCGGTTGACCGGCGAGAGCGGAGTCGCGGCCGAGCGCACCGCTGACGAGCTCGAGGCACTGCACCTCCTTGGCACTGACCAGCGCCCGGTGCGGCTGGCGCGGTTCCTCGAAGTGGTGGCGGGCCGGGTGCCGCTGCTGATCGAGGTGAAGTCGCTCCCTGACTACGATGTCGAGCGTTCGTGTCGCGTGGTGGCAGAGCATCTGGACTCCTATCATGGTGACGTTGCGGTTATGAGCTTCGATCCGCGCGTGCCGATGTGGTTCGCGGCCGAGGCTCCCGATATCACCCGCGGCCTTGTCGGCACCGACTCCTACGAGAACGGCTTCGAGGGCGTGTGGCGCTCTCATGAGGCCGTCACCGCCGCTGAGCCCGACTTCCTCGCCATCGACGTGCGTGACCTTGCGCGGCCCGAGGCGGCGGCGTGGCGCGCAGGCGGAAGGCCGCTGCTCACCTGGACCGTCCGCTCGCCCGAAACCCGCGCCACCGGCCTCGCGCTCGCCGACGCCCTCATTGCCGAGGGGGACGGGCTGGCGTGAGCGCGCCGGAGCTCACCGTCCGCATCGCCTCCTCCGTCGGCGCCTTCGACCCCGCCGCGTGGGACGCACTCGGCGGCAGCGACAACCCCTTCGTCTCCCACGCCTTCCTCACCGCGATGGAGGACTCCGGCAGCGTCGGCCCCGGCACCGGCTGGGAGCCTGCGCCCATCGCCATCACCGCCGCGGACGGCACCCTGCTCGCCGCCATGCCCGCCTACGCAAAGGGCCACAGCCAGGGCGAGTATGTCTTCGACCACGCCTGGGCCGACGCATGGCACCGCGCGGGCGGACGCTACTACCCCAAGCTCCAGATCGCCGCGCCGTTCACCCCGGCGACCGGCCCGCGGCTGCTGCTCTCCGACGCGAGCCTTGCCCCGCACCTTCTCAAGGGCGCCGAGGCGGTGTGCCTCCAGAACAAGCTCTCGAGCGCCCACGCCACCTTCATCGACCCTGCCCAGCTCCCGCTGTTCGAAGCGGGCGGCTGGATGCCGCGGGCCGACATCCAGTTCCACTGGTTCAACCGCGGGTATGCCACCTTCGAGGACTTCCTCGCCGCGCTCTCCTCGAGGAAGCGCAAGGACCTACGCAAGGAGCGCGCCGCCGCCACCGAAGGCCTCACCATCCGCCACCTGACCGGCCCCGAGATCCGCGAGGAGCACTGGGACGCCTTCTGGGTGTTCTATCAGGACACGGGAGCCCGCAAATGGGGGAGCCCCTACCTGACCCGCGAGGCCTTCTCGCTGCTTGGGCAGAGGATGGGAGAGCGGATCGTGCTGATCCTTGCCTATGACGGGGCCACGCCGATTGCAGGGGCGCTGAACTTTGCGGGCCGCGATGCGCTCTACGGGCGCTACTGGGGCTGCACGCGCGAGGTGCGCTTCCTCCACTTCGAGCTGTGCTACTATCAGGCAATCGACATTGCGATCGCGCGCGGCCTCGCGCGGGTCGAGGCAGGCGCACAAGGCGGGCACAAGCTCGCCCGGGGCTACGAGCCGGTGCAGACCTGGTCGGCGCACTGGATCGCCGATCCGGGGTTCCGCAGCGCGGTTGCCGACTTCCTCGCGCGCGAGCGGGCGGGGGTGGCGAGCGACCAGCTCTACCTCGGCAGCCGCACCCCGTTCCGCAAGGGCGAGTGAGGCGGTCTCCCGCCGTGTTGGAGACAGATGAGACACTGTCCAGACGCGGAAAACAGGTGCCGCGCAACGTCAGTTGAGGATCGCGGAAAAGATGCGTGCGACGGGCCATCCGCCGACGGTGCCGCATTCCATCGCGGTAGGAAAATGCCTTTATTCCAACCTGACGCGCAAAGCCTCAGGCCGCGCGCAGACGACCCTCGGCCAGCCACTGGCGCGCACGGCGCTGGGCTTCGGCGATCTCGCGCGCGGTCATCTCCTCGGAGATGTCGGCGCGGCAATGGGCGGCTTCCTCGTGCCCGCGCGCGGCGGCGAGGTTGAACCACTTGTGCGCCTCGATCAGATCGCAGGGCGCCCCGTTGCTCCCCGTCGAAAACGCGACGCCAAGGTCGTAGCACGCCCCCGCATCGCCGCGAGCGGCACCCGCCAGCCAACCGCCGATCAGGCCTTCGTCACCATTCTCGCGGGAGACATTGGCTCCGATTGCGATGATGTTCATTGTCAGTCCCCTTCACCCGGTCACCCCCCTCGGCGACCTTCCGTGAAGCGAAGGTGCGGCAATTATGGTCAAAAATTAGTTAACGCCGTTTGCGCCTTGTGCAGGCAGACTTTTCCCGCGCAGTTTTGCCCCCAACATGCTTGCCAAAGCCGCTTGTGTGCCCTCGGGGCCTTGCCTATAGGGCGCGCATTGCCTTCCGCTTGCTGGGACCAAGTGAGCCAATGAAAAAATTCATGGCGTCAGGACGCGACGGTCTCCCCGGCGGCTCACGAAATGAGAGTGCGTGATGCCATCCACCGCGTCTGACGACATTGATGTTCTCGAAAAGGCCAAGCGTCTTCTGGCTCCGGACTATGTCCCGAGCGAGGACGAGGAATACATGAACGAGCGCCAGCAGGCCTATTTCCGGATGCTGCTGATCGAATGGAAGCGCTCGATCCACTCGGCCGCCGGGCAGACGCTGCAATCGCTCCAGGATGGCCCGATCCGCGAGGCCGACCTCACTGACCGCGCCTCGAGCGAGACTGACTGGGGCATCGAACTGCGCACCCGCGATCGCCAGCGCAAGCTGGTCTCCAAGATCGATGCGGCGCTGCGGCGCATCGATTCCGGCGAATATGGTTATTGCGAGGTGACGGGCGATCCGATCGGCCTCAGGCGCCTCATCGCCCGTCCGGTCGCGACCATGACGGTCGAGGCGCAGGAAGCCCACGAGCGCCGCGAAAAGGTCTCGCGCGACGATTGATCGCGGCTGCGGACAAGGATGGGTCGGCCACCGTGTCTAGCCATCTTTCAACAATGCCGGCAAACCTGTTCCGCCTTGGGACGCATGGCAAGGTCAGCGCTCCACGGGGGTAAAACTTTACTGCCCGTTAACTGCGAAAGGCGCACGAGCGAAGCAGCACAAGCGCGGGTTCGCACAGTTTATCCCTACGCGCAGGCGGCATGACTATTCGGCTCAGGAGGTTAACCGGAAGATGACGGGGGTTGAAACACGCAGTGTCGCGCGCGACAGCCTGTTTCTGCTGGCTGACGTTCGTGTCGAACAGAACGCCGAGACCTACCGTGTGCGGGTCCGCAATCTTTCCGATGGCGGCATGATGGGCGAAGGCCAGCTGCGCGTGCAGCGCGGGCATCGCGTGATGGTCGAGCTGCGCAATATCGGCGCGGTAGGCGGGACGGTCGCGTGGGTGCAGGACAACCGCTTCGGCGTCGCCTTCGACGAGGAAATCGATTCGCAGAAGGCCCGCCGCCCGCTGCAGGGCGACGATGATCCGGCCGCGGCCGTGGTCAAGCCTTCGTGGGCCCACCGCGCGCCTCTGCCGCCCCATCCTACGACTCTGCGCAAGATCTGAGCCATTTTCGGGGCACTATGCGGCCCCGCGCCGCTCCCCAAGCTGACCGCCGCGTTTCAACCTGCTAGGCAGGGGTGATGCGAATCTGCGTGCTTCCGCTTGCCGTGCTGGCACTCTCGTCCTGCAACCTCGGAGCGGGCGAAGGGGCGATCGAGGTCGCGGTCATCGGCACGCCTGCTGCCATGTTCGACGATGGCGTGCGCCTGACCCCGGCCGCACAGCTAGTGCGCGGCGCTACGCATGAAGGCCTCGTCACGCTCGATGCCTCCGGGCAGGTCGTGCCCGCGATCGCCGAGCGCTGGATCGTCACCGATGACGGCCTCAGCTACATTTTCCGGCTGCGCGACAGCACCTGGCCGGGCGGCGAGGAGATCGAGGCGGGCGACGTGCGCGATCAGCTGCGGCGCCGGATCGTGCAGCTGGAAGGCACCTCGCTCGGGCTCGACCTGGGCAATATCCGTGCGATCCGCGCGATGACCGGGCGGGTGATCGAGGTGCAGCTGACCGCGCCGATGCCCGATTTCCTGCGCCTGCTCGCCCAGAGCGAGATGGGCTTCACCCGCGGCGGCAGCGGCGCGGGGCCGATGGCGATGTCGCGCGGCGAGGGCCGGGATGATGCCGTCGCTCGGCTCTCGGCGCTTCCACCGGAAACCCGCGGGTTGCCTGCCCGGGAGGACTGGGAGGAGGTCGCCCGCCCCGTCGCGATCCGCGCGCTTCCGGCCGGCAAGGCGGTCGAAGCCTTCGCGCGCGGCGATGTCGATCTGGTGCTGGGCGGCAGCATCGTCGATTTCCCCGAGGCCACCGCCGAGGCCGGGCCCCTGTCGCGCGGGACTGTCCAGGTCGATCCGACAGTCGGCCTGTTCGGGCTGACGGTGCGGCGCGAGGCGGGCCTGCTCGCCGACCCGTCGCGGCGCGAGGCCTTGTCGATGGCGATCGACCGGCCCGCGCTGATCCAGGCGTTCGGCCTTGGCGGCTGGCGCGACAACAGCTGGATCGTCCCGCCCGAGGCCTTCGCCGCGCCGACCTATGGGCAAGACCGCTGGAACGGCGCCTCGATCGACGAGCGCCGCGAGGCCGCCGCTGCCCGCATCCGGGCGTGGGCAGGCCCGGGGCGCGAGGCGGTGGTGCGGGTTGCGCTTCCGCGCGGCAAGGGAAGCGATCTCCTCTTCCGCCAGCTCGCCGAGGCCTGGGCCACGATCGGCGTGACCACCCGCCGCGCGGCGCCGGGCGAGCCCGCCGACCTCGAGCTGCGCGATACGCTCGCGCGCTATGTCTCGCCGGTGTGGTACCTGAACCAGTTCAACTGCCGCCTCGGCACCGGGCTGTGCGCGCCGGCGGCCGATGCGCTGGTCAAGCAGGCGCAGGCCACACGCGATCCGGCGCAGCGCGAGGTGCTGCTCGCCGAGGCGCACAAGGTGCTCGCCCAGAGCGAGGTCTACATTCCGCTCGGCGTCCCCGTGCGCTGGTCGCTGGTGCGCGGGACCTTGCGCAACTTCCAGCCCAACCCCTGGGCCTTCCACCCCTTGTTCCCGCTTTCGCAGCCCACCACATAGGGGGTATGGAACGACCCATGCCCGACCGCCCCGAACCCATGCGCTTTGCGCTTCCCGCCGGGACCGATCCGGCCTCCGTGCGCGCGCGCACGGTGATGCTTGAGCGGCTGCTCGAGCGCAGCTTCACGATCCCCGGCGTGAACATGCCGGTCGGGCTCGACGCGATCATCGGCCTCGTGCCGGTGCTGGGCGATGTGGTGACGACCGCGATGGGCGCCTACATCGTGTGGGAGGCGAAGAACCTTGGCCTGCCCAAGTGGAAACTCGCGCGGATGGGAGCGAACGTGCTGTTCGACACCGCGATCGGCGCGATTCCCGTGGTGGGCGATGCGGCGGACCTCGTGTTCCGTTCGAATTCGAAGAACCTCAAGATCCTGATGCGGCATCTGGACAAGCACCATCCCGAGACGCGGGTGATCGAGGGCTAGTTTCCTCTGCCGCCGGGGCACGCTAGGAGGCAGGGCATGAGCGCCGATGTCACCTACGCGAGCTATCTCGATCTTGGCCGAATCCTCGCAGCGCAGCACCCTGCCTCGGATGCGCATGACGAGCTCCTGTTCATCATCGTCCACCAGGCGAGCGAGCTGTGGCTCAAGCTGTGCCTGCACGAGCTGACCGCCGCGCGCGAGTGCATCGAGGCCGATGACCTGAGGCCTGCCTTCAAGATGCTCGCTCGGGTGGCGCGGGCGCAGCAGCAGTTGATCCAGAGCTGGGACGTGCTCAGCACCATGACCCCGCACGATTACTCGGCGATCCGGCCCCATCTGGGCGCGTCTTCCGGGTTCCAGTCGGCGCAGTACCGAATGATGGAGTTCATGCTCGGCGGGCGCGACGGGAAGCATGTGCGGCTGCACAAGTCGAATGCCGACTGGGCGGGTCGGCTGGAGGCGGAGCGGGGGCGTGCGAGCCTCTATGACGCGGCAATCCGCCTGCTTGCGCGGCGGGGGCTGGCGATCGACGCGGCCGTGCTGGCGCGCGATCCGGCCGTCCCCTACACCCCCGATGCCAGCGTCGAGGCGGCGTGGGCGGCGATCTACCGCGACCCGCAGGCGCACTGGGATCTCTATGAACTGGCCGAAAAGCTGGTCGATCTCGAATACCACTTCCAGCGCTGGCGCTTCGGGCACTTGAAGACCGTGGAGCGCATCATCGGCTTCAAGCGCGGCACCGGCGGCACGCCGGGGGTGCCCTACCTTGAGGGCGTGCTGAAGCAGGCGTTCTTCCCCGAGCTGCTGAGCGTCAGGACCGCGATATGACCCCCGAGGCGCGCGCCGCCGACTTCGACGCCGCCGACCCGCTGGCGGGGTTCCGCGAGCGGTTCACGCTGCCCGAGGGGGTGATCTATCTCGACGGCAACTCCTTGGGCGCGCTGCCCAAGGCGACCCCGGCCGCACTGGCGCGGGTGGTCGAGAGCGAGTGGGGCGAGGGGCTGATCCGCTCGTGGAACAGCGCGGGCTGGTTCGACATGGCGAGCCGCATCGGCGGCAAGATCGCGCCCCTGATCGGTGCTGCCCCGCACGAGGTGATCGCCTGCGATTCGACCTCGGTGAACCTGTTCAAGCTGATCGCCGCCGCGCTCCATATGCGGCCCGGGCGCAAGGTGGTGCTGTCCGAACCGGGCAACTTCCCGACCGATCTCTACATGATCGCCGGATTGGAAGCGCAGGGCCTCGCCGAACGGCGGCTGGCGGAGCGGGACAGGCTGGTCGCGGCGCTGGATGGCGATGTCGCGCTGCTGATGCTGACCCACGCGCATTACAAGACCGGCGCACTCCACGACATGGCCGCGCTCACCCGCGCCGCGCATAAGGCGGGCGCGCTGGTGCTTTGGGACCTGTCGCACTCGACCGGCGCGCTGCCGGTCGACCTGAACGCCGTGAAGGCGGATTTCGCGGTCGGCTGCGGCTACAAATACCTGTGCGGCGGCCCGGGCGCGCCCGCCTTCGCCTTCGTCGCCGAGCGCCATCAGGCGGGCTTGCAGCAGCCGCTGACCGGCTGGTTCGGCCACGCCGCGCCCTTCGCCTTCTCGGACGACTATGCAGGTGCGCCCGGCATCGAGCGGCTGCAATGCGGCACGCCCCCGGTGCTGGGGCTCGCGGCGCTGGAGGTGGGGGTCGATCTGATCGTCGGGATCGGCGTCGACCGGCTCTACGCCAAGTCGCAGGCGCTTTCGGAGTTCTTTCTCGAAAGCCTGATGGCGCATGATGTGGCGCTCGAACTGGTCAGCCCGCCGCGCGCCGCCGAGCGCGGGAGCCAGCTTTCGTTCCGCCACCCCGAGGCCTACGCCATCTGTCAGGCGTTGATCGCGCGCGGCGTGATCGGCGATTTCCGCGCGCCCGACGTGCTGCGGTTTGGTTTTGCGCCCGCATATCTCAGCTTTGCGGATATGGCCGCCGCCGCCCGCCACCTCGCCGAGTTGCTGGCGAGCGGCGAGTGGCAGCGCGAAGAGTTCAACCAGCGCGCGGCGGTGACTTAACCGACGGTTCTATCCGCTTTATCGGCCGCATTCGTGCCCT
Source organism: Erythrobacter sp. CCH5-A1 (assembly GCF_001557115.1). Classification (GTDB taxonomy): domain Bacteria; phylum Pseudomonadota; class Alphaproteobacteria; order Sphingomonadales; family Sphingomonadaceae; genus Erythrobacter. The sequence goes on along the minus strand of NZ_LSKQ01000174.1, from coordinate 13,351 downwards.
TGATCATCGCGCGCATCTGCTCCCACTCGGCATCGCCGAGGCCTTGAAGCATGGGGTAGAACGTGCCGCCATTGGCCTGGAAGCCCGCGCCGTCGATGGCGATGGTCTGGCCGTTCACATATTCCGCGCCCGGCCCCATCAGGAACACCGCGAGATTGGCGAGCTCGTGCATCTCGCCCGCGCGGCCCATCGGGTTGAGGCTGTTGCCCGAATTGCCGCCCGCCCCGCCCGGATGCAGCCGCGCGCTCATGCCCTTGGTCGGGAAGAGGCCGGGGGCGATGGCGTTGAAGCGCAACCCATAGCGGCCCCATTCGGTGGCCAAGCTCTGGGTCATGGCGTTGATCGCGGTCTTGCTCATGGCGCTCGGCACCACGAAGGCGCTGCCCGACCACACCCAGGTGGTGAGGATCGAGAGGAAGCTCGCCTTCTTCTTCTCCGCGATCAGCCGCTTGCCGATGTCGAGCGTGACGTAGAAGGTGCCGCGCATCACGATATCGGCGATGGCGTTGAAGCCGTTGACCGACAGGTCCTCGGTGCGGCTGATGAAGTTGCCCGCAGCGTTGTTGACGACGCCGGTGAGCGCGCCGCCATCGGCCCAGATGGCGTCGACCATGTCGTGGATCGCGTTCGCATCACGGATGTCGCAGGCCATCCCCACGATCTTGCCGCCATGCAGCGCGGTCAGTTCGGCGGCGGTCTCGTCGAGCTTGTTCTGCCGGCGGCCGCAGATGTAGACCGTGGCGCCCAGCTTGAGGAAGGCCTCGGCCATCTCGCGCCCGAGGCCCGTGCCCCCGCCGGTCACGAGAATGCGCTCGCCTGCCATTAGGCCATCGCGGAACATCAGTTTCGAAGCGTCCATTGGTGCGTCCTCTCTCGTTTCTCGTCATTGCGAGCCGCAGCAGGCGGCGCGGCAATCCATGGCCGGCCCTCGCCATGTTCGAGCGCCGGTCGATGGGTTGCTTCGTCGTTTCACTCCTCGCAATGACGAGGATGGGTTCGTTCAAAGCCCCAGCACGGTTTTCGCAATGATGTTCTTCTGCACCTCGTCCGATCCGCCGAAGATCGTCGAGGCGCGGTTGTTGAGGTATTTGCCCATCGCGGTCTGGGCATATTCGCTCCCCACCGGTTCGGGCGCCTCGTTGCCGTAGAGCGGGCGCTCGAGCGGCAATTGCAGCGCGTCCGGCCCCAGCAGTTCAAGACGCAGCACATCGACCTTCTGGCCGAGGTTCGAGCCGAGCAGTTTCACCAGCGAGGTCTGCGGCCCGGGCGCGCGGCCTTTCGCCAATTCGGCGAGGATGCGCAGCTCGGTCACTTCGAGCGCCTCGGCCTCCAGCCGTACGCGGGCGAGGCGGTCGCGGAAACGCGGGTCATGCGCGATCGCGCCGTTGACGCCGGAGGGCTGGGTCTGGGCGAGGCTTTCGAGCCGGTCGATGCTCTGGAGCAGGCGCGGGGCATAGCACGACCCGCCGCGCTCGTTCTCGAGCAGGAACTTGGCGATGGTCCACCCGGCCCCTTCCGCACCGATGCGGTTGTCGACCGAGGTGCGGGCATCGGTGAAGAACACTGCGTTGACCTCGTGATCACCCGACATCGAGTGGATCGGGGTGACCTCCACCCCCGGCTGGTCCATCGGCACCAGCAGGAAGCTGATCCCCTGCTGCTTCTTCACCGTGGTATCCGTGCGTACCAGCGCGAAGATCCAGTCGGCGTGGTGCGCGTGGGTGGTCCAGATCTTGGAGCCGTTGATGACGTATTCGTCACCCTCGAGCCGCGCCGAGGTTTTCAGGCTCGCAAGGTCCGAGCCGCTGCCCGGCTCGGAATAGCCCTGGCACCAGTAGTCGTCGCCGGACAGGATGCCGGGCAGGAAGCGCGCCTTCTGCTCGGGGGTGCCGAATTCGCAGATCACCGGTCCGACAAGGCGCAGGCCGAGGATCGCCAAGGCAGGCGCGCCGGCGAGGGCGCATTCCTTCTCGAAGATGAACTTCTGGGTGGGCGTCCAGCCGGTGCCGCCGTCCTCCTTGGGCCAGTGCGGGGCGACCCAGCCCTGCTTGAAGAGGATGCGGTGCCACTCCATCCCGATATCGGGCTCGACGAAAACCCCCGGCGTGCGGCGCGCGCCGTCGCGCAGCCGCTCGGGCAGGTTTTCAGCGAGGAAGCTGCGCACTTCCTCGCGGAAGGCGATGTCCTCGGGGGAGAAGTCCATGTCCATTGCAATCAGTCCCAGTCTTGATCCCTCAAGCTACGGCCGTCAGGCCCAGCCAGCTTCATTCCCCGTCCCGCATCCCCCATGCGATCGTCCGCCGCAGCAGGTCGTAATAGACGTCGTAATTCCACGCGCACATTTCCTTGTGCGGGTAGAAATCGGCCATGCCGGGAAGGTCATAGTGCCCGCGGCAATGGCCGAGCGCATTGTATACGATCCGCCCTCGCCCGATATCCCTCGTATAAACGATAGGAACCGTGGTCTTTTCCCACGTGCTGTGGGTGAAACCGGTCGCCTCGCCTTCGAAGGTGGTCTGCATCAGGGTTTCGATGGGGGCGGTGGTCTTGGAGAGGTAGAGCTCGTCCACCACCTCGAAATCCTCGATCCCGCGGGTCAGCTCGTGGTCCTTGTTGACCACCTCGACCGGGAACTTGTCGATGGGCGGGTGGGCCACAAACTGCGTGCCGAGCATTTCCATCACATCGGGACGCTCGTCGGGGGCGTCGACGAGCCCTTCGGCGGTGAAGACGAGGATCGAATTGGTGCCGTGGAGCGCCATCCACTTGCCGCCCTTCTCCAGCCACGCTTTCAGCTGCTGCGCCTGCTCGCGGGTCGGCATCAGGTCGCAGGTATAGGTGATGAGGAAGCGGCACTGGTCGAGCCGCTCGAGCCCCGAATAGTCCGCCGCCACGGTGGTGCGGATATGCGGGTGTTCGGCGAGCAGCTTGAGGATTTCGAGCCGCGGATAGTCGATGTCGTGATACTTGCCCGCGGCGATGAAATGCGCGTCGATGCGGGTGGCGGGTTGTGCGCCCATGCTTAGCTCCTGATGCTGCCGCCACCGTCGACGGTTAAGTCGCAGCCGGTCGTGAAGCTTGCGTCGTCGGAGGCGAGGAAGACCACCGCGCGGGCGACTTCCTCGGGCTCGCCGATGCGGTTCATCGGGTGGGTAGCGGCGAAATTGGTCTCGATGTTCTCGGGCGTGTCGGCGCCGGAGAACTTGTAGCGGTTGTACATCGGCGTACGGATCGCGCCGGGGTGGACCATGTTGACGCGGATCGGGAGGCCTCGCTCGGCAAGGTCGAGTGCCACGGATTGGGTGAGGCCCCTCAGGCCGGTCTTGGAGGCGGAGTAGGCCGCCACGAAGCTTGCCGGGCGCAGCGCGATCATCGAACCGATGTTGACGATGGCGCAGGGCTCCCCGCTTGCCTCCATCGCCGGGATCGCGGCGCGCATCCCGTAGAAGGGGCCGTGGAGATTGATGTCGATGGTGCGCTCCCACACGTCCAATGCGCCGTCGGGGACGTTGCCGGGCTCCGAGATGCCGGCGATGTTGCACAGCACGGTGAGCTTGCCGAAGCGCGAGAGCGTGGCGGCGACCGCGGCCTCCCACTGGGCAAGCTGGCGCACATCGAGGTGGGTCGCAGCCGCGCGCTCGCCCAGCTCGGTGGCGAGCGCCTGCGCTTTCTCGAGCTGCACATCGCCCAGCATCACGCTGCCGCCCTCGCCGACGATCAGCCGCGCGACCGCCGCCCCGATCCCCTCCGCGCCGCCCGAGACGAGCGCGACCTTGCCCTGCATCCGGGTGCTCATTCGCGCTCCAGGATCGCGACGCCGGACAGGCCGGGGGCGCCATAGACGTGGGAGTAGCCGAACCGCACCTTGCGCCCATTCTTTTCGGGCACCTGCCGCTCGCCCGCCCGGCCGCGCAGCTGGGTGACATTTTCGTAGACCTGCCTCAGGCCCGACGCACCGATCGGCTCTCCGCAGGCGAGGCACCCGCCGTCGGTGTTCACCGGCAGCTTGCCGCCGTTGATCTCGGTCCAGCCATTGGCGAGCCATTCCTCCTGCTCGCCGTCCTTGCAGAAGCCGTTCTCGGCCATGTGCATGATCTCCGCGCCGCTCTCGGTGTCCTGCAGCTGCGCGACCGAGATGTCCTCGGGACCGATCCCGGCCTTCTCGAAGGCGGCCTGCGAGGCGAGGACGGTGGGCTTGCCGCCTTCCTCGATGCTGATGCCGGCCTGGAACACCTCGAAGGAATTGGGCGGGCGGGTCTTGACCGAAACCGCGCGGATCTTCACCCCGTCCGCGCCCAGCTCCTTCATCTTCTTTTCCGAAGCGAGGATCAGCGCCACCGCGCCCTCCGCGGGCGAGCAGAACATATATTTGGTCAGCGGGTCGTTGATCATCGGCGCGTTCATGATCGTCTCGAGATCGACCGGACTGCGCCGCCACGCATGGGGCGTGATCGTGCCGTTGCGGAAGGCCTTTTCGGCGACCCGCCCCAAGGTGGTGCGGCTGATGCCGTGCAATTGCATGTAGCGCTGGATCTTCAGCGCGAAGAACTGCGTGGTCAGCATCATGCCGGTCTGCCCGTACCATTCGGGCAGGCCATAGTCCGAAGGCTTGGCGTTGAACGCCCCGCGCGGGTGCTTGTCGAAGCCGACCGCCAGCGCGAGGTCATACATGCCGCTCGCGATCGCCTGCTGCGAGGCGGCGAGCGCGCTGCCGCCCGTGGCGCAGCCATTGGCGACATTGGTGAAGGGCAGACTCGTCAGCCCCAGCTCGTTGACCATGATGTCGGCATTGCCCGCCGCCGCGCTGCCGCCATAGGCGCATTCGATATCGGGCCATTCCAGCCCCGCATCGGCCAGCGCCTCGCGCACGGCATAGACGCCCTGTTCGCGGCCCGAGCGGCTGTCGGTGCGGCCGAAGGGGTGGATCCCGGCGCCGATGATGTAGACGTTCTCGCTCATGCGGCTTTGCTTTCGCTGGCGGTGGCAGGACGGAAGGCAAAGGTGTCGTAGCGCGCGTTGAACGGCACGATGCAGAATTCGAGCTCCATGCCGAGATGGAGGTCCTCCAATCGCGCGTCGACGATGCGGCTCTCGACGATCACTTCGCCGGGCAGCTCGACATAGCCGAGCAGGAACGGCTGGAAGTCGGGCGGGCCTTCGCCGGGGCCGGAGCCGGGGCCTTCATAGGGTTCCTTCGGCAGGAAGCCCTGCGAGGTCCACGACCACAGCTTGCCGCGGCGCGAGAGCTTGTAGGGCTCGACGCCCTCCGCCGCATCGCCCACCGGCATCGGGAAGACGATCTGCCCCGAGGGCAGCCTGCCGCCCATCAGATGCGGCTGCGCCCCGTCGCTCCACAGGTTCGGGTCGATCTTTTCGCCCATGATGTCGTGTCCCCTCCTCCCCGCGTCACGCCGCGAGCGCATATTCCGCAAGCACGGTGTCGACGTCGCCGAACAGCCGCGCGAGCACCAGCACGCGCTTCAGCGCATGGCCGATGGCGAGCTCGTCGGTGATCCCCATGCCGCCGTGCATCTGCACCGCCTCGCGGGCGATGGCGTCGACGTTCTCGCCGATATAGGCCTTGGCCCCGGCGGCGGCGCGCTGCCACTTTTCGGCATCGGCGCGGTCAGTCAATGCTGCGCGGTAAAGCATTGATCGTGCTTGTTCTTCGCGGGCATAGCAATCGACCAAACGGTGCTGCAATGCCTGGAAGCTGCCGATCGCGACGCCGAACTGCTCGCGCTCCTTCACATAGGCGAGCGTATCGTCCAGAAGGCGCTGTCCGAGGCCCACCATTTCGGCCGCGGCATAGAGCCGGAGGTCGGCGGCGATCGCGACAAGGCCCGCCATGTCGAGCGCCAGCTTCGCGCGCGCCGGGGTGCGCGTCAGCTTGATCTCGCCCGCGATGCTGCCGTCCGCAAGGCGATAGGCGCGCACCTCCAGCCCCGGCGCGTCGCGCGGCACGAGGAAGCAGGCGGTCTCCCCGCCGAGGTCGCCGGTGACGATGAACAGGTCGGCGAGCAGCGCGCCCATCACCATCGTCTTTTCGCCGGTGAGGGTGAAGCTGTCGCCGGCGCTTTCGGCCTTCATCCCCTTGGCCTTGAGGCTGTAGCGTTGGCTGCGCTCGGTCCAGGCGAGGGTCGCGAGGGTCTCGCCCGACAGCACGCCCTCCAGCACATCGCCCGCGCCGCCGCGTTCGAGCAACAGGGCGGGCAGGATGCCGTGTTCGAGCAGCGGATCGGGCGCGTTGGCCTTGCCAATCGCCTCCAGCACCAGCGCTAGATCGACCGCCGAGCCGCCCATGCCGCCCGCGTCTTCACCGGCGGCAAGCGCGATCAGCCCCATCTCGGCCAGTTGCTGCCAGCGCGCGCGGTCATAGCCGGTGGGCGAGAGCCGCAGTTTGCGGCGCCAGTCGACATCGACCGCCGCGGCGAAGCGCTCGACCGACGAAACGAACATCTGCTGCTCTTCGGAAAGGTCGAAATTCATGTCAGCCCTTCCGGGTAAACGTGATCGGCAGGTGGGTCACGCCGCGCAGCAGGATGTTGGGGAGGATGCGGATCTCGTTCTCGTCCGCGACCGCGAAGTTATCGAGCCGTTCGAGCAGCTCGTCGAAGGCGACCAGCATCTCCTTGCGGCTGAGCATGTTGCCCACGCACATATGCGGCCCCTTGCCGAAGGAGAGGTGCGTGCGGGCGTTCGCGCGCTCGATGTCGAAGCGGTCGGGATCGGGGAATTTGGACGGATCGCGGTTGGCCGCGGCATAGCGCAGCTGCACCACGCTGCCCGCCGGGATCGCCATGCCGCCAAGCGCCGTATCCTGCTTGACGATCCGCCACATCCCCGCGGTCGGCGTTTCGTAGCGCAGCGCCTCTTCGACGAGGTTCATGATGACCTTGGGATCGCGCCCACCGGCGGCGGCCTTGGCCTTGGCCATCTGGTCGGGGTTGCGGATCAGCTGGAGCAGGCCGCCCGCCAGCGTCGAGGTGGTGGTCTCGTTCCCCGCCACCATGAACTGCTGCATCAGCGACATGATTTCCGGGTCGGAAAGCGGCGTCTCGCCCTCGACCCGCGCCTCGACGAGGTCGGTGAGCAGGTCATTGCCGCCGTTGGCCTTGCGGTCGTCGATCAACCCCTTGATGTAGTGCTGGAACTCGACGAGGCTGCGGGCGCATTCCTTCTTGTGCTCGTGGTCGACCATCTGGCTGAAGCGGTCGACCGCCGCGTCCGACCAGCGCTTCACCCGCGCGGGATCATCGTCCAGACCGATCTGCCCGGCGATCATCGCGACGGGGAGCGGCACACCAAATTCCTCCACGAACTCGCACGAGCCCCGGTCGGCGAAAGCCTCGATCAGCTCGATCGACTTCTGCCGCATGTCGGCCTCGATCGCGTTGACGCGCGGGGCCGAGAAAGCCAGGTTCACCAGCTTGCGGTTGCGGGTGTGGACCGGATGGTCGGCAGTGAGCAGGGTGGGCAGGTCCGGCCAACCTTCGGCAAGGATCGCCTGGATATCCTCCTCCGCCTCGCGGCCCATCAGAGCGGTGAAGTCGTTCGAGAAGACCTCGGGCTTGGCCGCCGCCTCGCTGCACAGGTCGTAGGAATAGACGACCCAGGTGTTCATGCCTTCTAGGTGCTCGATCGCCACTCCCGCCTCGTGGACGGCGCGGTAATAATCGAACGGATCGATCAGCGTTTCAGGCGCAAAGACATTGCCTTCGGGCTTGTTCATGGGATGCGGCTCCAGACCCCTCTCGAGATTATGGGTGGAGCCTAGCGGCCCTCGCGGCCCGGATGCGATGCGCGTTTGTGTTAGGGTCGAGTGCGCCGCATCACGCCGGGGCAAATTCGCGCTGGAATTCTTGGCTGTCGAAATAGTCGCGCCAGCCGGTGATGCGGCCGTCGGTGCCGATGTCGAAAGTGCCCATCACCCGGATCGCGGCGCGACGGCCGTCCTTGAAATGGAAGATGTCGGTGCGCTCGGTCAGCACGGTGTTGCCGTTGGCGGCGATGGCGTGGGTCTGCCAGTCGCAGCGCTCGACCGCGCCGAGGAAGCCTTCGACCATCGCGCGCATCTGCGCGGTGCCGGTGACGGGCTCCATGGGCACGTTGTGGTAGACGATGTCCTCGGCGCACAGCGCGATCATCGCGTCGATGTCGCAGGCGTTCCAGTGCGCGATGAAGGCCTCGACGGTTTCCTGGGGCGTCATGCGGTTCCTCCTGAGATGTAGTCGAGCGCCTGCCGCAGAATCTGGCGCACGTGCGGGTTGGCGTAGGTCGCGGGGCCATCGCCGAATTGCAGGTAGACGAGCGGGGCGGGGCATGTGCGGCTCTCCCAGGCGACGCAGTTGCTGCCCGGCGGGTGCTCCCAGCCCGCATTGCTGAACATGGCCCCGGCGACGGCCTGCGCAGCGGAGTAGAAATTGTCCCGGGTGAAGGAGAAGCCCTCGGCCCGGATCAGGGGTGTGATGGCGCTCTCGTCGACGGGGCAGAGGTAGAGCTCGTCGGTGACGGTGAAGCTTGCGGGAAGGCCGCGCGTGACCGGATGGTCGGCGACCACCCGCGCTTCGTAAGCGATGTCGTGGCGGTATCCGGAATCGAGGCCATGCGCGCCCGGCCGGTAGTGGAACTGCCCGCTGAGCCAGTCGTGCCACTCCGGCCACAGCGCCCAGCCCGCCAGCGCATGGTGCATCGCCACCGCGCCCTTGCCGTCGGCAAAGCGCGCGGTGACGGCCTCGCGCAAGGCGGGCGAGGGCGGGCGCATCGTCACCGTGCCCTCGCCAAAACTGTAGCCCGCCATGTCGTAGAACAGCAGCGCGTGCGCCTCGCGGATGGCCTCGGCGGCGTCAGCCTCGCCGCCCTCGGGGTGGACGAGGTGCGTGACCTCCCAGTCGCCGAGGCTGTGCAGGAGTTCGTCGAACGGCCCCGCCTCGTAAGGATGGCCCCCTGACAGCACGAGCAGCGAGCGTGCCATCAGGCGATCTTGAGGATCATCTTGCCGTCATTCGTCCCCGCGAACAGGCGCATGAAGCTGTCGAAGGCGTTCTCCAGCCCCTCGTCGATATGCTCGTCGATGGTGAGGCGGCCTTGCGACGCCCAGACGCCCATCTGCGCGGCACCCTCGGCAAAGCGCGGGACGTAGTCGGCGACCAGCAGGCCTCTGATGTGCGCGCGCTTGACGATCAGCTGCCACAGGTTGCGGATGCCGCGCGGCTCGGTGTTGTATTCGCTGATGAGCCCGCACAGGCCGACGCGGGAATGCAGGTTCAGGTTCATCAGCCCCGCATCGAGGATGATCCCGCCGACATTCTCGAAGATCACGTCGACACCATCGGGGCAGGCTGCGGCGATGGCGGCGGTGAGCGCGGCTTCATCCTTGCCGCGATAGTCGATGGCGGCGTCGAAGCCGTATTTCTCCGTGAGCCGCGCGCACTTGGCCGGGCCGCCGGCGATGCCGACAGCGCGGCAGCCGTGGATCTTGGCGAGCTGGCCGACAAGGCTGCCCACCGCGCCTGCGGCACCGGTCACCAGCACGGTCTCCCCCGCCTTGGGTTCGCACACCTCCAGAAAACCGAAATAGGCGGTCATCCCCACTGCGCCGAAGATCGAGAGGTAGTTGGTGACGCTTGGCACCAGCGAGGGATCGATCGGTTGGGTGAAGCCGCCTGCAACGCCGATGGAATAGTCCTCGAGCGCGTTCAGCCCCATCACCCACTGGCCGGGCGCAAAACCTTCCGCGCGGCTTTCCTCGACCACGCCGATGGTGCTCGCCCGGACGGACTCGCCCAGCGGGATGGGGGGCATGTAATTGCCCTCGGCATCCATCCAGCCGCGCATCGCCGGATCGAGCGATGCGTAATGGTTGCGGATCAGGAATTGCCCCGATTCCAGCGCGGGGGTCGGCTCGGTTACAAGCGCGAAATCATCGGGCACAGGGGTGCCTTGGGGGCGTCGCTGAAGCAGAAAACGGCGATTCTGGGGCATCTGAAATTCCCGATATGGTTAAAGTTAGGCCGGTTCCAATTTAACCGGAATGGCGCTTTGCAAGCTCTGCCCGGTGATCGGATCGTAGTCGACAACCTCGCTGACGAGCCGGTTGGTCGAGGCGCCGCGGGTCCGTACATCGTCCTTCCCCGCATCGGCATCGCCATAGGCATGCGCCATCGAAACGATCCCGCGCCGCACCTTGTCGCTTGCCTTCACCACCCCGTGGATCGTGGCGTGGGGGCTGGTGATCGCGACCAGCCCGCCTTCCTCCAGCCCCAGCGCCGCAATGTCGTCGGGATGGATGAAGGCCGGGTTGGTGGTGGTCTTCTCCTGCAGCTTCTTCAAGGGATGGCCGATCGAGTTGAACCGCGTCTTCGAGCGCCGCGAGATCAGCCGGAAATCGAAACCCTCGCGCGCGGCGCTGGCTTGGGCATACTTGCCGATCTCCGAGGGCATTGCGCCCACGGCAAGGTCGAAGCGGTGGAACTCGCTCTCGTCGACCGGCTCCACCAGCGGGTGCTTTTCGGGATAGAGCACTGCCGCCCCGCCGTTCGCCGCGCAGTCCTTTCGCACCTGGCTCGGCGGCACGAGGCAGCCGGTCACCGCAAGGTCGAGAAACTCCTGCTTGGTGGGCTTGCGATCCATCGGCAGCGGGCCGCCCGCGAGGTTCATCTGGATGCCGAGATGGTGCGCCAGCGTCCAGAACATCTCGTACTCGTCGATGCAGTCGCCTGGCGCTGCGACTACCGCTTCAGTGTAGCGGGCATAGGGTTCCTCGTGCCACCATTCGGACAGGCTGGTGATGTCCTCGCGCTCCAGACATTGCGAGGGCGCCAACACCACATCGGCGCGTTTGGCGCTCGCGCTCATCCACGGGTCGATCTGCACGAACAGCTCCAGATCATCGAGCGCACGAACCATCTTGGCCTGATCGGGGAAGCCCACCACCGGATTGCCGCCAACCGAGATCAGCGCACGCACCTGCCCCTCGCCGGGAGTGAGGATCTCGTCGGCCAGCACGTTGCAGGGCATCTCCCACCCCAGGTGCCCGAGCCCGCGGAACCGCGACTTGGGCATCCCCTCCGCCCCGAACATCGGCACGGGCGGCCCCACCTGCGCACGGCGCGCGGTCTGGTAGGGGCTGAACACGCCGGGGATCGCGGCCTTCTCGCCCTCCTGCTTGAAGCGGGCGCAAATGGTGTTGAGGCACACCACTAGATATTCGGTGAGCGTCCCGTTCCCCGCCATTTCGGGCCCCGTTCCGGTCACCGCGCAGCCCTTCGAGCCCTGCGCGAACATCCGCGCGGCGGCGATCAGCTGGTCTTTATCGAGCCCCGCACGTTCCGCCGCAACTTCGGGCGGGAAGGCCTTCACCGCCTCGGCCAGCTCGTCGAACCCGTCCACGTGGGCCGCGACGAAATTGCGGTCATACAGCCCCTCGGCGATGATCACGTTGAGCATCCCCGCCAGCATCGCCGGGTCTTCGCCCGGCTTCACGGGCAGGTAGATGTCGGCCAGCCGCGCGACATCACTCTCGCGCGGGTCGGCGACAATCAGCTTCATCCCCTCCATCTGCTTGTCGCGGATGCGGCGCGAGGGGCTGAAGGGCGGGACGCCGCCCACCGGCGAATAGTGCGAGACGATCGGGTTGTTGCCGATGAAGAAGGCGACGTCGCTTTCGGAGAAGGTGTTCGGCCCCGCCATCCACTTGCCGTAGCGTGCGGTGGTGAAGACCTTGGCGGGCTGATCGAGCGTAACCGAGGTGTAGAAATTGCGGCTGCCCACCGCTTGCGCAAAGCTCAGCGAGGCGGACATGGCGGCGCTGTTCTGAAAGCCGCCCGAGCCCATGAACACCGCTACCGAATGCGGGCCATACCGGTCGATGATCCGGCGCAATTCGCTCGCGACATGGGCGAGGGCCTCATCCATCGTGGTCGAGACGAATTCGCCCGCTTCGTTCCGCACGAGGCTGTGGTGCAACCTGTTCTCGGAGTTGTGCGAATCCGGCAGCTCGCGGCCCTTCATGCAGGTGTAGCCGCCATAGGCCGGATCGTCCGGATCGCCGCGGACCTCGACGACCTTTCCGTCCACGACATCCACTTCCATCGCGCAATTGGCATGGCAGAAACGGCAGAAGGTCTTGTGAGTCTGAACGCCCATTGTCTCTCTCCCCGGCAGGTCGGGCGAGACTATCACAGGGGCGGGGGCGCTCGACTGACACTTTTGTCCGTGGAGGCCCCGCGCGCGGCCCCGCAATAGGGCACTCGAACCAAGGAGATACCCCATGCCCACCACCACCCGCCAATGGCTCCTCAACGGCCACCCGCGCGGCCGCGGGATCGAGATCGAGAACGATTTCAAGCTGGTGGAAACCCAGCTCCCCGATCCCGCCCCGGGCGAGATGCTGCTGAAGCAGCACTATCTCGGCTTCGATCCGGCGCAGAAGGGCTGGATGGAGAACATCGCCGACTACGTTGCGCCGATGAATATCGGCGACGTGATGCGCGGCAGCGGGATCGCCGAGGTGGTGGCGTCCAACGGCGGCAGGTTCGCAGTCGGCGACATGGTGTTCGGCACCACCGGCTGGACCGAATATCTCGTCACCGACGGCAAGGAGCTGACCAGGGTCGAGACCGAATTGTCGCCCACTGCCGTGCTCTCGGTGCTGGGGACGACGGGGCTGACCGCCTATTGCGGGCTGTTCAAGGTCGGCAAGCCCGTGGCGGGGGACACCGTGCTGGTGAGCGGCGCGGCGGGGGCAACGGGGAGCATCGTCGGCCAGCTCGCCAGAATCGCCGGGTGCCGCGTGGTCGGCATCGCGGGCGGGCAGGACAAGTGTGACTGGCTGGTGCGCGAGGCGGGTTATGACGCCGCGATCGATTACAAGGCAGGCCGCGTGAAGGAGCAGATCCGCGAGCTGTGCCCGCGCGGGGTGGACGTGATCTACGACAATGTCGGCGGCAAGATCCTGAACGACATGCTCGCCTGCATCGCTACCGGCGCCCGCGTGGTGATCTGCGGCGGGATCAGCCGCTACGAGACCGGCACGCTGCCCGCGGGGCCGGAGAACTACTTCAACCTCGTTTTCCGGCGCGGGACGATGGCGGGCTTCATCGTGCTCGACTGGGCGAGCGAGTTCCCCGGCATCCGCAAGCGGCTCGAGGGCTTCGTCAAGGACGGCTCGCTGAAGTACCAGGAAGACATCCAGCACGGCTTCGAGAACGCGCCGACGACCTTGCAGCGGCTGTTCACGGGGCAGAACCGCGGGAAGCAGATGCTGAAGCTGTAAGGGCAAGGGCCCACCCCCAGCCCCTCCCGCAAGCGGGAGGGGAGCGAGACTTGGCGGCTTTGCCGCCTAGTCGCA
>NZ_LSKQ01000173.1 GCF_001557115.1 Erythrobacter sp. CCH5-A1 | reverse complement strand
GGAGGCGGGCACGCAAACAAGGAAAGCCAAGCCCCGTGTCAAGCACGGGGTGACGTTGGTTGAAAGTCTTTACTTCACATACTTCTGGAAGCTCTTCCTGAGCTTCATCAGCTTGGGCGGGATCACCGCGAGGCAGTAGGGGTTCCTCTGGCCCTCGCCGTCCCAGTATTCCTGATGGTAGTCCTCGGCCGGATACCATGCGGCCGTCTGCTCGCCGCCCGACAGGCCCTCGATCGTGGTGACGGCCTGCTTGCCGTTCTCGGCATTCCAGCGAGCGATCGCGGCCTTGGCCTCGGCGCCCTGTTCGTCCGAAAGGGGGAAGATCGCGCTGCGATACTGGGTGCCGATGTCATTGCCCTGACGGTTCAGCTGCGTCGGATCATGCGTGCCGAGGAACACGTCATAGATCTCGGGCAGGCTGATCACGGAGGTGTCGAAGGTCACGCGGATCCCCTCGGCATGGCCCGTGGTGCCGGTGCATACCTCCTTGTAGGTCGGGTTCGCCTTGGTCCCGCCGATATAGCCGCTCTCGACACTCTGCACTCCGACGACATCGCGGAACACCGCCTCGGTGCACCAGAAGCATCCGCCTGCAATGATCGCCGTATCCATGTTGCTCATCGAATTCTCCGTTCCTTTGTGCCAGAGATAGGTCAGCAGCCTGCGATTGCCAGCATGCTTCGTCTATCGCAGCATCGTCACAGGTTCATTCAGTCACCCGGGAGAGTTACGCGCCATGAAGAAAATCATCCTCGCCCTCGCCGCCGCGAGCGGCATCGCGCTCGCCGCGCCGGCCATCGCCGACCATCACGCCGCCGGTGAGGTCGACGAAGCCCACATCAAGGACACCGCGCATTTCATGAAGATGCACGGCGAGCAGCTGTCGGCGGCGATCAACCACCCGACCCGCGCCGAGGACAAGGCGCGCGACGCCTTCCGCCACCCGGCCGAAACGCTCGCCTTCTTCCATGTCGGCCCGGAGATGAAGGTCGGCGAATATGCGCCCGGCGGCGGGTGGTATTCGCGCCTGCTCGGGCACTATCTGGGCGGCGAGGGCCAACTGGTCGGCCTCTACGCCAATCCGCTCACCGCCACCGCCGATCCCGCGCGCCAGCAGCGCATCCGCGACCAGGCGGCGGGCTTCGGCAAGGAAGTCGCCGGCTACACCGGCCTGCCGGCCGAAAAGTTCAGCGGGATCACGCTCGACAATCTCGAGGGCCAGAAGGGCACCTTCGACCGCATCCTGGTGATGCGCGCGATGCACAACCTGCTGCGCGGCGGCACCGCCGATACCGAACTGCGCGCCATGCGCGAGCTGCTCAAGGACGATGGCCTCCTCGGCATCGAACAGCACCGCGCCCATGCAGACGCGCCGTGGTCCTACGCCAACGGCACCAAGGGCTATCTGCGCGAGAAGGACGTGATCGATTTCATGCGCGTCAACGGCTTCGAGCTGGTCGGCAAGAGCGAGATCAACGCCAACCCCAAGGACACCGCCGATCACAAGGAAGGCGTGTGGGAAATGCCCCCCGTGCTCGCCACCAAGCGCGAGGACCTGAAGGGACTGGGCGAAAGCGACCGGATGACTCTGCTGTTCAAGAAGGCCAAATAATCGAGTAGGGGCGGCGGCATGACCGCTATCACCGTCGCCGCCCTGCAGCTCGCCCTCGGTTCCGAGGACGAAGCCGCCAACATCGCTGCCGTCTCGGCGCTGGTGGAAGAAGCCGCCGCCAGGGGCGCGCAGCTGATCCTGCCGCCCGAGCTGTTCAGCGGCCCCTATTTCTGCCGCGAGGAGGACGAGGCCCTGTTCTCGCTCGCCCGCCCCACGGCGGAGCACCCGAGTGTCATCGCGATGCGGGAGCTCGCCGCGAAGCTGAAGGTGACGATCCCCACCAGCTTCTTCGAGCGCGACGGGCACCATTACTACAACACCCTCGCGATGATCGGCCCGGATGGTGCCGTGCAAGGCACCTACCGCAAGAGCCACATCCCCGACGGGCCCGGCTACGAGGAAAAGTACTACTTCCGCCCCGGGAACGACGGCTTCAAGGTGTGGGACGTGGCCGGGGAAGGCAGGGCGACCGTCAAGGTCGGCGTCGGCATCTGCTGGGACCAGTGGTATCCCGAATGCGCGCGGGTGATGGCGCTGCTGGGCGCCGAACTGCTGATGTATCCCACCGCAATCGGCTCGGAGCCCTATGACGCCGATCTCGACACCAGCCGCATGTGGCGCCGCGCGATGATCGGGCATAGCGTGTCGAACTGCATGCCGGTGGTAGCCGCCAACCGCATCGGCCACGAAGGGCCGGAGGATCGCGCGCAGAGCTTCTACGGCCACTCCTTCATCACCGACGAATGGGGCGACGATCTCGCGCTGTTCGGCAAGGAGGAGACCGGCGTTCTGGTCGCCAGGCTCGATCTGGCGCGGGCGGCGAAGCACCGTGCCGGGATGGGCTTCTTCCGCGACCGCCGCCCGCAGCTTTACGGCCGGATCGCGCAGGACATCTAGGCCTGAGCAGCACCTACCTGATCGCGCTGGGGAGCAACCGGCGGCACGCCCTCTATGGCGATCCGCGTGCCGTCGTGCTGGCCGCAATGGACGAATGCGCCGCCTTCGGCACGGTCACCGCGCGCTCTCAGGTGATCGCCACCCCCGCAATGGGCGCGGCCCAGCGCCGTTTCGCCAATGCCGCGCTGGTGCTGGAAAGCGAGCTCGATCCGCCCGCGCTGCTCGCCGCACTGAAGCGCACCGAGCGTGAATTCGGCCGCCGCCCGGGTCAGCGCTGGGGCGACCGGGTGCTTGATGGCGACATCGTGCTGTGGAGCGGCGGCGCATGGGTCTCGAAGACCCTCGCCATCCCCCACCCGGCTTTCGCGCAGCGGCGCTTCGTCCTCGATCCGGCCTGCACCATCGCCCCCGACTGGCGCACCCCGCCGCACGGCCTGACCATCGCCCAGCATCAAGCCCGCTTGACCCGCCCGCGCCCCCTGCCTAGGTGAGCCGCCTTCCCGTCGCATCGCGGGAGACATGTGGGCCCGTAGCTCAGTAGGTAGAGCAGCTGACTTTTAATCAGCGGGTCACAGGTTCGAATCCTGTCGGGCTCACCATTTTTTGTGTTTCGCAGTCGCCTCCGCGAATGCGTCCTCGCTAGATGTCCTCCGCTGCGCTGCGGACCCGCTGCGGGCGGGCGGTCGCCCTTGCGGTCGCCGGCGACCGATTGGTGCAATCCGCTCCCGCCTCATTTGCGCACAGCACCTCCCTCGGCTCGACAATTGCTTGCGCCTCGACCACTGACAGCCTGATGAAGCTTCTGCCCGACGATCACACTGCCGACCATCCCCGCTTGGCGTGGACGACCGTCGCGCTTGCAGGGGCGGTGGCTCCAGTGGGGGCACTTCTTGTGAACACCGATCCTCGCGCTGCCGGGACGATCGTCGCCATCGGCATGATGGGCGCGGGCATGATTGCCGCCGCAGCTGCGGGGCGCTTCGTTGTCGGCGTGGTTGTCGCCTTGCTGGCCGGGGCGGGGCTGGTGCTGCTGGCATTGGCGCTCGGCCTGTCTGAGTTCCACGCCCCTGCCGTACTTGCGCCTGCCGCCATCCTCGCCAGCGTCAGCTTTGCCGCGCGCGGGAGCCTTTTCGCGCATTCCGCCTCGTCGCGGGGGTGGTGGATCGCGCTCGCCGTGGTGGCGGGCGAGGCGGCCATGCTGCTCACCGCCGCAGCCATGCCGGGGGCGTGGCCGGGGTGGGTGCTCGCGCTGCTGCCAGCGCAATGGGCGACGCTCGCGCTGGAGGCAGGGCTGACCGGAACCAGCGCGGAGGTGGCAAATGCTGCCGTGTTCGCGCTCGGCGCGACAGCGGCGGCAACGCTGCTGGTGGCCCGCCTGTGGCCGCGCCGCTGGCCCTACCTGATCATGTTCACCACCTGGCTCGGCTGCTCCGCGCTCGTCTGGGAACGGTGGGGAACCGCGCTCTAGACGCTAGCCCGCCTTCTTCCCATCCAGCCAATGCGCCGCGCGAACCCCGAAGGTGATCAGGAACGGCACGAGCACCAGGCTGAGGAACACCTTGGCGAGCACCTGCCCGATCATCAGATCGGTGATGTCGAACTCGCCGTAGAAGGCCAGTGTGATGAAGATCACCGAATCGACCGCCTGACTGAGCGCCGAGGCGATCGCGCCGCGCACCATCAGGCCGAGCGTGCTCTCGCCGTCCCCCGAGCCGCGCAGCCGGTCGAAGATCCAGATGTTGAGGAGCAGCGAGGTGATGTAGCTCGCCGGGCCCGCCATCCACACGCGCCAGGTCGACTGGTGGACCCGTTCGAAGGCGGCCAGATCATCCGGGCGGAAAGCGAGCATCTCGGAGGAGGCGGGGAGCGCCAGCACCAGCTGCATCAGCAGCGCCGACAGGCCCAGTGGCAGGAAGCCCCACCACACGATCCGCTTGGCCGCCTCGCGCCCGTAGAGCTGCGACAGCGTGCTCGAGATCACCACCAGCAGCAGGAAGGGGAAGATGCCGCTCTCGACCGCGAGGCTCGTCGGCCACAGCTGCACCTGCTTGAAGGCGAGCACGCCCGCCAGCACCGTCATCCCGCCATAGAGCAGCGTGTAGACGAACATCCCGAGCGGCATCGATACGCCCGCAGGCGGCGTCGTGGCGGCGAAGGGGGCGGCGGCCGGAACGGCGGTTGCGGGCGTGTCCATTGCACGGGTGCTACCCAGCGCCGCGGCAAAAGAAAAGCGGCGGCAGGGCTCCCCGGCGATGCTTTCCCGCAGCTCTGTGTTGACGGGCGCGCGGATGCGGCTTGCAAGTGCCTGCGCAAACTGCCACGCCAGGATGTGCTGCGCGGCAGACAGGATGCCTGACGCGCAAGGGATCGGGTCGCTTTACCAAGCCGTCAAGGAATAGTCGCTGCCGTGAACGCAAGTCTCACGTCCACCCTGCTGAGCCTTGCCGGGGTATTCGCCATCCTCGCCATCGCCTTCGCGCTGTCATCGGCGCGCCGTCACATCAATCTGAGGGTGGTCGGATCGGCCTTCGCGCTCCAGGCCCTCACCGCGCTCGTCGTGCTGCGCACCGATGCGGGGGTCGCGGTGATCGCCGGGATTTCCTCCGGGGTGATCGCGCTGCTCGATTTCTCCAAGGTCGGGGTCGAGACGCTGTTCGGCCCGCTCGCCAAGAACCCCTTTGCCGGAACCTTCGTGATTGCCGGGCTGCCTGTGATCGTGTTCTTCTCGGCGATTGTCTCAGTGCTCTATCACCTTGGCATCATGCAGCGGGTGGTGCGCACGCTGGGCGGGGCGATCGGGTGGATCACCGGCATCAGCCGGGTCGAGGCGCTGGCGGCGGCGGCCAATATCTTCCTCGGCCAATCGGAAAGTCCGCTGGTGGTGCGGCCCTATCTCGCCGCGCTGTCGCCTGCCGGCCTGTTCACCCTGATGACCGTGGGGATGGCCGGAACGGCGGGGACGATCCTTGCGATCTATGCCAGCTTCATCGGCGAGAAATCCCTGCCTTTCCTGCTGGCGTCCGCCTTCATGTCGGCACCGGGCGGGATCCTGATGGCCAAGATCATGATGCCCGACGAGCCGCAGAAAACGCGAGGCTATGAAGGCTCGGTGGCCGCAGCCGCAGCGGCGCGGGCGCGCGGACGCCCCAATACGGTGACCGAGGCGACCCGCGTCATCATGTATGACGAGAACGGGCAAGAGGTCGAACTCCCCCAGGCACGGATCAGCGCGGTCGGCCCGGCCTCGATCGTCGAGCCCGGCGGCAAGGCGGACGAGGTAATCTCGGCCGAAACCTTCGAGGAAGGCCAGCGCCCCGCCAACATCATCGAGGCCGCCGCCCAGGGCACCCAGACTGGTGTCAAGCTGGCTGTCGCGGTGGGCGCGATGGTGATGGTGTTCGTCGGGCTGGTGGCGCTGGCGAATGGCATGCTCGCCTGGGCCGGCGGCGGCATCGTCAATCTCGCCGATCAAGCCGGCACCCCGCTTTCGCCCGAGGCCGCAGCGTGGCTATCGACCATCAGCTTCCAGAAGCTGCTCGGCTATGTCTTCGCCCCGGTGATGTTCCTGATCGGCATTTCCGATTGGCAGCAGGCGCAGGTCGCTGGCGGCCTGTTCGGCACCAAGATCGTGCTCAACGAGTTCGTTGCCTTCATCGATCTGGGCGCGATGCAGGCCGGCGAGCTGACCCAGCGCAGCCGCGCGATCCTCACTTTCGCGCTGTGCGGCTTTGCCAATTTCTCCTCGATCGCGATCCAGATGGCGGTGACCGGCGGGCTTGCCCCGGGCCAGCGCCCGATGATCGCCAAGCTGGGTCTGAAGGCACTTGCGGCGGGCAGCCTTGCCAATCTTATGAGCGCGACGCTCGCGAGCCTGTTCCTGCCCTACTGACCCCCTTGGCAGGCGGCGCGGCGCGGGTGTAAGGCGCGTCCTATGATCGACATCGCCTCCGTAAGCCTCGCCCAGCCGCTGGAAACCATCGCCGACGAACTCGGCCGCAGCTTTGGAGAATACGGATTTGCCGTGGTGCGCGATCACGGCATCCCGCAGGCGCTGATCGACGAGGCCGAGCGGGTCTCCAAGGCCTTCTTTGCCCTGCCTGACGCGGTCAAGCGCGCCTACAAGATCGAAGGGGGCGGGGGGGCACGCGGCTACACCCCGTTCGGGACCGAAAAGGCCAAGGACGCCGAGGTGTTCGACCTCAAGGAGTTCTGGCATGTCGGCCGCGATCTGCCGCAAGGCCATCCGCTCGAACCGTTCATGGCCCCCAATGTCTGGCCCGCCGAGGTCGAAGGCTTCCGCGAGACGATGACCGCGCTGTTCGCCGCCTTCGAGGTTGCCGGGGGCCGCGTGCTCGAGGCGATCGCGCTGCACCTCGGCCGCCCGCGCGATTTCTTCGCCGCGAGCGTTGCCGAGGGCAATTCGGTGATGCGCCTGCTCCACTATCCGCCGCTGGCCGAGGGCGCGCCCGAAGGCGCGATCCGCGCGGCCGGGCACGAGGACATCAACACCATCACCCTCTTGCTGGGGGCCGAGGAAGCCGGGCTCGAACTGCTCGCCAAGGACGGCCAGTGGCACGCGATCGATGTGCCTGCGGGCGCGCTCGTCATCAATGTCGGCGACATGCTCCAGCGCCAGACGGCGGGCAAGCTGCGCTCGACCACGCACCGGGTGGTCAATCCGCGCGGTGAGGCGGCGCGGCGGGCGCGCTATTCGATGCCGTTCTTCCTGCATTTCCGGCCCGACTTCCTGATCGAGCCGCTGCCCGAATGCGTCGGCGATGACACGGCGGCCGCGCCCGAGCCGATCACCGCGCATGACTATCTCATGCAGCGGCTGCGCGAGATCAATCTCGTCTGAGACCGGGTTGGGGGGCTTGCAAAGGGCCTCCGGATAAATTCCCGCGGCGTTGCTGCGATGCAACACCGCGCCCGGCAATTGTCGGAAATACGTGGCTTTTGCCGCTCCGGATTCAGGCTCCGCTGAGGATTCCGCAAAGCGGTTCACCGCATGTCACGAAATTGTCACAGAACCGTCGCTTTGGCGCAAGCGAACGGGCCTAGGGCCGCCCGCACTACGTAATTCTCTCTCCACTGTTACCAGGGGCTTTCATCCATGAAGCTTAAGTATCTCCTTGCCGCGAGCGTTGTCAGCCTCGCTGCGACCACCACGATCGCAACCCCCGTGTTCGCGCAGGAAACCACGTCGTCGGTCCGCGGCGATGTCACCGACCAGAACGGCGCCCCTGTCGCCGGCGCGACCGTGACCGTGACCCACGTCCCCTCGGGCACCACCTCCACACAGACGACCGATGCCGCGGGCAGCTTCAACGCGGCCGGCCTGCGTCTGGGCGGTCCGTTCCTCGTCGAAGTGGCCGCGCCGGGTTTTGAAACCGCCTCGCAGGAAATCGGCTTCCTCACCGCAGGCCAGGCGCAGCGCATCAGCGTCGCGCTGGTCGAGCAGGGCCAGGCCATCGTCGTCACCGGCAACCGCGTCCGCTCGGCGATCACGCTGGCCACCGGCCCCGCGACCGTGCTCAGCGCCCGCGACATCGCCGGCGTCGCCAACGTGCAGCGCGACATCCGCAACCTCGCCGCGCGCGACCCGCTGGTGACCCTCGACGCCACCAACGGCAACGCCATCAGCATCGCCGGGCAGAACAACCGCTACAACCGCTTCACCGTCGACGGTGTGGCCTTCGGCGACCCCTTCGGTCTCGAATCCGGCGGCCTCGTCTCGACCCGCGGTCCGGTGCCGCTTGACGCGATCGGCGAATTCTCGGTCGAAACCGCGCCGGTCGACATCCAGCAGGGCTTCTTCCAGGGCGGCGCGATCAACACCCAGCTCAAGTCGGGCGGCAACCGCTTCACCTTCCTCGGCGCGGCCTTCTATCAGGACGACAGCCTGCGCGGCTCGCGTGCCCGCGAACTGACCCGCATCGGCGCGTTCGAATCGCAGATCTACACCGCGCAGGTCACCGGCCCGATCATCAAGGACAAGCTGTTCTTCGCGGTCACCTACGAGCGGACCCGTGACACCGTCCCCGCCAACGTCGCGCCCTCGCAGCTCGGCGTGACCGATGCCGACATCACCCAGATCAGCGGCATCGCCCAGAGCGTTTACGGCTACGACACGCTGGGTGCGGTCGACTCGATCGTCGAAAAGGACGACAAGCTCGTCACCAAGCTCGACTGGAACGTCGCTGACGGCCACCGCCTGACCGCGACCTACATCTGGAACGAAGCCTCGGTGCTCGCGGGCCAGACCGGCACCGGCCAGATCGTCGCCACCAACCCGACCCTGAACCTGCTGTCGAACAACTACAACCAGGGCGCGGTCAACCACTTCGGCATTCTGCAGTCGAACAACCAGTGGTCGGACAACTTCTCGACCCAGCTGCGCGTCTCCTATGCCGATTACGTGCGTCTGCAGGTGCCCTTCAACGGCCGCACCTTCGGCGAGTTCACCACCTGTCTCGACCCGGTCAACCCGACCCCGCCGGCGCAGGGCCAGCCGGCCAACGGTTCCTCGCCGACGCTGTGCGCCCCCGGCCAGCAGCGCATCGTCTTTGGCCCGGACATCAGCCGCCAGGCGAATGAGCTTGACAGCCAGTCGCTGGCGATTGAATTCGCCGCGACCCTCAAGGCGAACAACCACACCATCAAGTTCATCGCCGAGCGTCGCCGTCAGGACGTGCGCAACCTCTTCGCCCAGCGCGTTTCGGGTGCCTGGTACTTCGACAGCATCGCCGATCTGCAGGCGCGGCGCGCGAACACCCTCGACATCGCCGTGCCGCTGCGCGGCGACATCAGCACGGTGACCGCCGATTTCCAGAACAACAGCTGGACCTTCGGCATCAGCGACACGATCGACGTGACCGACACCCTGACCCTGGTGGCGGGCGTGCGTTACGATCTGTTCGACAGCCCGGACCGGCCGTTCTTCAACCAGGACTTCCTCACCCGCTTCGGCTTCGCCAACACCGCGAACCTCAATGGTCGTGACCTGTTCCAGCCGCGCTTCGGCGTGAACTGGAAGCCGACTGACCGCCTTCAGGTGCGCGGTTCGGCCGGCCTGTTCGGCGGCGGCAGCCCGCTGGTGTGGATCTCGAACAGCTACTCGAACCCCGGCCCGACGCTCGGTCGCGTGCAGGTCAACCGCGTGCCCGGTGTGAACGGGGCTGCGGACACCTTCACCATCAGCAACCTGACGCTGACTCCGGCGCAGCAGACCGCAATCGGTGCGGCCACGCTCAACGGCGTGACCGGCGGCACCGGCCTGCCGCAGTCGCTGATCGACGCGATCCGTGCCTCGGGCACCGCCACCGCGCCGACCAACGCGATCGATCCGGACTTCGAAGTGCCCTCGACCTGGCGCTTTGCGGCTTCGGTCGATTACGAAGCCAACCTCGGCAGCTTCCTTGGCGACGGCTGGAACTTCGGCGCCGACGTGATCTACTCCAAGGTCAACAACGCGCTCGAGTGGACCGATCTGCGCTCGGTGCCGAACGGCACGCTGCCTGACGGCCGCGTCCGCTACACCGTGCTGCCCGGTCAGGACCTCAACAGCCAGAACACCGACATCTTCCTGACCAACACCGATTTCGGTGACAGCTGGAACCTCGTCGCCCGCTTCAACAAGCGGTGGGACAACGGCCTGTTCATCAACGGTTCGTACACCTACCAGGACGTCGCGGACCAGAACCCCGGCACCTCGTCGGTCGCCTTCTCGAACTACAACACCACCGTGACCGGGATCGATTCGAACTTCGCGGCGCAGGGCATCGCCAACTACCAGCGCGATAACCAGTTCCGTCTGGGTCTCGGCTTCGACGGCGAGATCTTCGGCGAGAACAACACCCGCATCGAGCTGTTCTACAACGTCCGTTCGGGCCAGCGTTACAGCTACGTCTTCAACGACCCGACCTCCGGCTCCTTCCGTCCGGCGGTGCTCGGGGTGCAGGGCCGCAGCGAGCGTGGTCTGATCTACGTGCCGAACGTTTCGGCGATCAACGCCGACCCGCGGGTGGCCTACGCGCCGAACTTCGACTTTGCCGGGTTCCAGAGCTTCATCCTCAACTCGGAGCTGAAGGAATATCAGGGCCAGATCGCGCCGAAGAACATCGGCAGGACGCCGTCGGTGCACAAGCTCGACCTCGCGTTCCGCCAGGAAGTGCCCTTCGTGTTCGGCGGCAAGATCGAGCTCTCGGCGGAAATGGAGAACGTGCTCAACTTCATCGACAAGGACTGGGGCACGATCCGTCAGGTCGGCTTCCCCTATGCCGCCTCGCTGGTGAACGTGACCTGCCTCACCGCGCCGCAGGGCACCCCGGGTTCGGCCACGGCCACCAACGCCCAGCCTTGCGCGCAGTACCTCTACGCCAACCGCACCGGCACGAGCTTCCGTGCGCCGGTCGAAGCAACCCAGCTCGCCGGTTCGCTCTGGGGCGTGCGCTTCGGGGTCCGCGTCAAGTTCTGATCCTCCCGCGATCAGCCAAACCAATCGAGAGGGCGGCCCGGCAACGGGCCGCCCTTTTGTTTTTCGGGGACAGCGCGGCTCCTGACACGATCAGGGTGACCCAGATTGGTCGGGAAGTGCTCTAGCGGTTCGAGGCGGCGGCAGTGTCAGGTGCGCTGCGCGTTTCGGCCGCGGCGACCAGCTGTGCGGCGAGCGCCGCGCAGGTGCCCGCATCCTCGCCCCTGACAAGCGCCCGTTCGAGTGCAGCGGCGGCGAGGCCCAGCGCCGGTTCGCCGAACATCGCTGCCGTGCCGGCGAGCTTGTGCAGCAACCGCGGAAGCTCGCCCGCGCCATCGCCCCCGTGATTGGCGTTGCGTGCGCCGGCCAGCGCGAGCGAGCCGTCCGCCAGCCCTGCCTCGACCGCGGCGATCGCCTGCTGGCGCCGTGCCTGCCAGCGGGCGACCAGCTGCGGCGAGCGCGCCAGCGCCGAGGCGCGCGCGGCCGGATCGGCGATGCGGGCAGGCACGCTCCCGTCTGCGCCTGCGGACCCGGTCTCGACGATCCGGGTCGGCAGCCAGCGCTGCAAGGCGCGCGCGAGCTGAGCGAAGACCACCGGCTTGGCAAGGTGCCCCTGCATGCCCGCAGCGCGCGCCGCGGCGACATCTTCGGGATAGGCATTGGCGGTCAGTGCAATGACCGGAAGCAGCCCGGGTCCGATCCCCTCGGCGCGGATCGCGCGGGTCGCGGCAAGGCCGTCGCAATCGGGCATCTGCACGTCCATCAGCACCAGATCGTAGGGCCGCGCGCGCATCACCGAATCGATCACCATCGCAATCGCCTCGTTCCCGTCATGCGCGACATCGACCTCCTGCCCGCAGCGTTCGAGCATCTCGGTGACCAGCAGGCGATTGATATCGTGATCCTCGACCAGCAGGATCCGCGACGGCGCAAGCCCTGCGCCCGGGGCGTCATCATCCGCGAGCCTCGGCCCGGCCAGCGGCAGCGGCGGTTCTGCGAGCACGGGTGCTGCGGCCGGCGGGGCAAGCGTGGCCGGCAGCACCAGCGCAAAACGCGATCCTTCGCCTGGCTGGCTCTCGACCTCGATCCGCCCGCCGAGCAAGGTGGCGAGCTGGCGGCTGATCGACAGGCCGAGCCCGGTGCCGCCATAGCGCCGCGCGGTGCTCGCCTCGCCCTGCGTGAAAGGGAGGAAGATCGTTTCGAGCTGGAGCGGGCTGATCCCGATTCCGCTGTCGGCCACGGTTACCCGCACCTCGTGGCGGGTGACGCGGTAACTGACCGCGATCTCGCCCGCCTCGGTGAACTTCACCGCATTGCCGATGAGGTTGAGAATGATCTGCCTCAGGCGCAGCCCGTCGGTCAGCACCCAGGGCGGGCGGCTCTCCGAATAGCGGCAATCCGCATCCTCCGCGCAGTCGCAGGCGAGGCTCAGCACCAGCCCCTTGCGCTCTGCCGCGGGGCGATGGAGCGCGGCGCATTCGGCAAGGCTGGCGTGCAGGTTCACCGGCGCCCGGTCGATCGCGAACTGCCCGCTCTCGATCTTGGAGAGGTCGAGCACGTCGTTGAGCAGCATCATCATCGATCGGCCCGATTGCACGATCAGTTCGGCAAAGCGGCGCTGGTCGGCGGCAAGCTCGCCCTGCAGCATCAGCTCGGCAAAGCCCAAAACGCCGTTCATGGGCGTGCGGATCTCGTGGCTCATGTTGGCGAGAAACTCGGACTTGGCGCGCGCCGCATTCTCGGCGTGGCGGCGCGCGCGGGTGAGCAGCAGTTCGAGCTCGACCCGCTCGCTCACGTCGCGCACGGCGACCACCACGGCTTCGGGCGCGCCGCTTGCGCCGCAGCGCACCAGCACGCAGTCCGCCTCAAGGAAGACGGGCGATCCGTCGGGCGCGTCGTCGTAGCGGCGATAGGTCACCCGCTCGCGTTCGCTGGTGCCGGCAATCAGCCGCTCGATCGCCTCGAGCGCGCGCCCTTGCGCTTCGGGGTGAAGCCGCGCCGAGACGTGGCGGCCGAGGAAGCTTGCGGGCGGCGCGCCGATCACGTCGGCCACTGAGCGCGAGGCATAGGTGCACACCCCGTGCAGATCGAAGCGCAGGATTGCATCGGAGATGTTCTCGGCCAGGAGATCGACCTCGCGCTTGCCCGCCTCGATCCGGGCCGTCATCCGGTCCCGCCCGGCAAGGATTGCGGCGACGGGCAGGCCGGTGAGGAAGTTCGCCGCAACGAAGGCCTGCAGCAGGTGCAGCTGGGCAAGGCCGTTCCCGCTCGCCTCGGCAATCGGGCCTGCGCCCGTGAAGGTCATCACGCACGCCACCACCGCCACCCCGGCGACGTTGAGCGCGCTCCCGAGACTGCCGAGGCGGAAGGCGTGCAGCAGGGTGATCGGCTGGATCAGGAACAGCAGCGGATAAAGGGTCTGGTTGAACACCAGAAAGGCGCTCACCATCCCGCCGACAAGCAGGGCCGCGCTTTCGGGCAAGCCAGCGGGTGCGGGGGCGAGCCGGCCGGCCAGCCGGTCAACCAGCAGCAGCGCTGCGGGCACGATCAGCACCATTGCCATGCTGTCGGTCAGAAACCATCGCAGCGCCCCGGCGCGCCAGCTCTCCGAATCGCCGCCGAACACCGGGATGACCAGCACGGCCGAGACCAGCGGCCCGACCAGCCCCCCGGCCCATACGAAGCGCGCCAGATCGCCGAGCCGGTTCATGTCAGGCGCCGGCCGCCCGTTGCCGCGGGTGAGCGCGAGCACGGCGACGATCTCGAAGATGTTGGCCAGCGAGAAGACCAGCGCCATCCGGTCGGGCAGCTGCGCCACCGCATTGGCGGCGAGGCTGGCGGCAAGGCATGCGGCGAGCAGCGGCAGTTCGCAGCGCAGCCGCGCGCGCAGCAGGAAGGCGACGGCGCAGGCATTGGGCAGCCAGACCGGGCTGACCGGGTCCCCGGCCGTGGAGAGCGCGAGACTGAGGCAGGCGATCGCGAGATAGCCCGCCCCGCCGATCAGAGCAGCGGCAAGGCTGCGTCCGTCGAGCGGGCCGGCGGCAATGCGCGACCGGCGCAGCCAGCGGTCAACGATTGCCCACAGCACGCCGGATGAAATCCCTTTTGCGAGGCGCGCGCGCCGCGCGGCGGCCCCTGCTCCGGATGCCCCCGCCGCCGCGCGCGGATCGGCCCTCGCGCGAAGGGCCGCCAAGCCCGGGGCGCCTGTGGCGTCCCCGCGCGCGCCGGCGAATGAAGCATCGGATCCGGGCGCACGCTCTGGGACCGCGTCCTGCGGGACGAGGCCGTCTTCGGCATCCGGCGGATCGCTGCTGCCGTGCCGCCCGTGATCCAGTCCGCGCTCGATCGTGCGCTCCATCGCCAATTGCTGCGCGGCTGTTATAAGGTCGGCGCGGCGGTTGCGGAGAGAACTGCATCCAGAATGGAGCAAAGGGACAGGGCAAGGCCTGCACGGCATGGTGAGTGAGGGACCCTACAGTGCGCGGCCGCGGCGGCTGCGCTGGCCGTTGGTGGCAGGGCTGGTGCTGCTGCATGCCGCCGCGCTTTACGGTCTGGCGCACGCCTTTGCGCCCGACATCACCGCCGCGGTCGAGCGGCAGGTGGTCGCCGCCTTCGACATTGCCGCGCCCGAGCCCGCCCCCCCGCCACCCCCCGAAAACCGCTCCGAACCGGAGGAGGGCGCAGCGGGGGCGCCTGGACGCGAAGCGGTGGCCAAGCCGGTCGCGGCGCAAATCCCGCAGCGGCGGCTGAAGGAGGACGTCGCCCTGCCGCGCGCTTCCTCGACCGGGACGGCAACGCAATCGGGCGGCGCGGCCGCGGGCGAAGGGACCGGCGCGGCGGGCACCGGCACCGGCACAGGTAGCGGCAATGGCGGGAACGGGCGTGGCGGGGTGGCCGTCTCCAAGCCGGTCCACATCTCGGGCAGCATCGACAATGCGCGCGACTTCCCCGTCCCTCCCGGCGGGCGGGCGGCACGGCGCGGCACGCAGGTGATCGTGCGCGTCACTGTCACCCCCGAAGGCCGCGCGCGCGATTGCGCCATTGTCCGCCCCAGCCCCGACCCAGAGGCTGACCGCATCACCTGCCGGCTGGTCGAGACCCGGCTCGGCTTCCGCCCGGCGATGGATGAGAACGGCAATCCGGTCGCAGCACCCTTCTACTGGCGCCAGCAATGGTTCTGAGCCGGGTCCAGTCGGGCTGCCGATACGCCGGAACGGTCACTTCGCGGTGGCATCGCGCCTTGCGGCTGATATAGCCCGCACCCAGGACAGAGGGGGGCCTTGCGAAGACATGTCAGCGATCCATCCGGTCATTTTGTGCGGCGGCAGCGGGACACGGCTCTGGCCGGTCAGCCGCAAGGTCGTTCCCAAGCCGTTCCTCCCGCTGGTGAGTGAACAGACGCTGTTCGAGCAGGCCGTGGGCCGCGTCGCCGGCGATGACCGCTTCGCCCCGCCGATGGTAGTGGCGGGCGCCGCCCATGCTGATCTCATCACCGCGCAGCTTGGCGATATGCCGGGCGCGCGGCTGGTGATCGAGCCGGCCGCGAAGAACACCGCCCCCGCGATTGCGCTTGCCGCCGCGCTGCTGCCCGAGGATGCCGTGATGCTCGTGTGTCCGAGCGACCATCACATTGCAGACAGCGCGGCCTTCCGCGCCGCCGCACTCGCTGCAGCGGCCCTTGCGCGGGAAGATCATCTGGTGTCCTTCGGCATCGCTGCCGACCGGCCCGAGACCGGCTACGGCTACCTGAGGCGCGGGGAGCCGCTCGCGGGCGGATATGCGATCCGCCAATTCGTCGAGAAACCTGACCTCGCCCGTGCGCAGGCATATCTGGCGAGCGGCGAGTATAGCTGGAACGGCGGGATATTCGCCTTTCGTGCGGGACATCTGCTGGCCGAACTCGCAGCGCACCGCCCCGGAATGGCGCGGCTCGTGGCCGAGGCGGTCGCGGGCGGGCGCGAGGATGGCGCACGCTTCCACCCCGCGCCCGAGCCCTTCGCCGCGATCGAGGGGGACTCGATCGATTACGCGGTGATGGAGAACACCGCCCGCGCAGCGATGGTCCCGGCCGACATGGGCTGGTCGGACATCGGCAACTGGGCCGCGCTCGCCGATGCGCTGGTCGGTGAAGCGGACGCGAGCGGCAACGTCGCGCGCGGACGGGTCGATCTTGCCGCCTGCCGCAATGTCTTTGCCACCAGTGATGGCCCGCGTATCTCTGCGGTCGGTCTGGAAGGCGTGTGCATCGTCGTGTCTGGCGGCGAGGTGCTGGTCACCACCCGCGAAGGCGCGCAAGCCGTCGGCAAATTGCCGGGGGCTGTGAACCAGTGATGGCCCGGCAACTGCCCACCAAGCTGGTCGAGAAGGTGTGGGGCCGCGACACGCTGCCCGCGCCCTTCAGCGCGCCCGCCGGAGAGCGGATCGGCGAAATCTGGTTCGAACCCCCGCCCGAAGTGCCGCAGGTGCTGGTCAAGTATCTCTTCACCAGCGAGAAATTGTCGGTTCAGGTCCACCCCTCCGATGCCACCGCTCTGCCGGGCGAGGCGGGCAAGGAGGAGTGCTGGCTGGTGCTCGATGCCGAGCCCGATGCGCGGCTCGCGATCGGGTTCGCGCGCGAGGTGACCCCGGCCGAGATCGAAGCGGCGGCGCAGGACGGCACGATCGAGGCCCTGCTCACCTGGCACCCCGCGCGCGCGGGCGACCTCTTCTACCTGCCCGCCGGCACGGTCCACGCGATCGGCCCGGGCCTCGCGCTGGTCGAGGTGCAGCAGACCAGCGACACCACCTTCCGCCTCTACGACTATGGCCGTCCGCGCGAACTGCATCTGGAGCGGGCCCTCGCTGTCGCTTGCGGTGGCCCTTACGGGGCGGAAAACAAGCGCAGCATCGCCGTCGGGCAGGTGCTGGTCAATGGCCCGCATTTCCGGCTCGACCGGGTGGAAGGCGCGCCCGATGCGGCGACGCTGGCGGCCTATTCCGGCGCACTGCTGGTGCTGCCGCTCGAGGGCGAAGTGGCCGCGCGGGACGGATCGGCGCGGGCAGGGGCAGGGGAGTGTCTGGTGGCCGAAGGGCTCTCGAACCTCGATTTCAGTGCCGCGCGGGTAACCTTGCTGACGCGCGCGGCCTGAGCCTCAGGCACCCACCAGGAGCCGCTCGATCTCGGTCATCCCGTAGGGCTTCCTCAGCACCGCCTCGGCCCCCAGCCGGTCGAACTGCCCCGCCCCTTCCGCATAGCCCGTCGCCAGCACGAAACGCACGCCCGCAGCGCGCAGCGCGTCGGCGATCGGCTCGGAGCTTTCGCCGCCGAGATTGAAATCGATGATCGCAAAGTCCGGCGGATCATCGGCAATCGCCGCCAGCGCGCCGGTGACCGAACTTTCGAGCCGCACTTCGGCCACCCCCAGACGCTTCAGGTTCTCCTCGGTATCGAGCGCGATGATGATCGAGTCCTCCACCACCAGCACCCGCGCGGGCGCATCGGGGGGCAGGCGGTCGGCGCGCATCGGATCGGCGGGGGGCGCGGGCATGCGGCGACCCTCGGCATCGGGCGCGGCGAGGTAGCGCGCGGGGACCAGGAACTCGGCTTCGACCCCGGACAGCTTGTAGCGCACGTCAGCCTCCCCCTGGAGGTCGTGCGGGATCGAACGGGTGATGATGGTCGAGCCGAAGCCGTGGCGGGTCGGCGCAGTGACGGGCGGTCCGCCGCTCTCGCGCCAGCGTAGCGCCAGATCGCCGAAGGCGGTGCGCGCGAGACTGACCTCGACACGCCCGGCGCGCGCCGAGAGGCTGCCGTACTTGGCCGAGTTCGTCGCCAGCTCATGCACCACCAGCGCGAGGATGGTGTAAGCCTCGGGCGCGACCAGCACGTCCTCGCCCGACAGGCGGAAACGCGCGCGCTGGGCGCCCGAATAGGGGGCAAGCTCGGCCTCGATCAGCTTGGTGAGGCTTGCCGGGCCCCAGTTCTTGGCGGTGATGTTGTCATGCGCGGCGGCGAGCGCGGCGATCCGTCCGCCGATGATCGCGGCAAAGCCGGGCACGCTCAGCGCCTCGGCCTGCGATTGCGAAACCAGCGCGCGGATCAGGCCGAGGATGTTGCGCACGCGGTGATTGAGTTCGGCGATCAGCAGGTCCTGCTGCTGCGCCGCGCGGGCGCGTTCACGGCTGAGGTCCTCGCTCATCCGCAGGATCACCTCGATCAGCGTGCGGCGCAGGCGGGCGGCGATCTCGCATTCCTCGGGCGTCCAGTCGGCCGAGCGGCCGCGCACGGTCTCGGCCCAGGCTGCGAAGCTGGCGCGCGGCTGGAGCATTTCGCCGGGCGCGGCGGCGGCCTTGGCGGGATCGCCCGCCCAGGTGACGACACGCTCGAGCGGGCGGCGCCACAGCACCAGCGAATCCCGCGTGCCGCGCGACAGCGGCAGCACCAGCGCGCCCGCTGCGCGGGCCGCAAAGGCGGCCGCATCGGGGATCTGGTCGGCGAGCCGCGTGGTCGCATGGGTCGCCCCGCCCAGCGTGCTGGCGAGCAGCGGGGCGATGCTGCGGAATTCGGCCTCCTCCGGTGCCTCGCCGCTCGCCCGGTATTCGCCGTCGGCGAAGAGCGAGATACCGTCATGCGGGATCGTGCCGGTGAGCAGCTCTTCGATCATCGGCAGGCTGTCGGCGAGCGTCACGCCGCCCGCGAGGCGCAGCAGCAGGCGGTCATTCAATTGCCGCGCGCGCTCGCGCAGCCCCTCGGCCTGGGCCACCAGAATGCGGTCGAGCATCAGCGAGAAGGTCTGGCTGAGCAATTCGGCGACGGTGCGCAGCGAATAGGCCGGCAGGCGCGGCGTGCGGTGGTGGCACGAGATCATGCCCCACAAGCGGTCATGCCGCACGATCGCGATCGCAAGGCTCGCGCCCACGCCCATGTTGCGCATGTAGGCAAGGTGCATCTTCGAGTGCGCGCGCAGCATCGACATCGCCATGTCAAGCGGCTCGTCCTCCGGGCCGAATTCGGGGACGATGGGGACAGCGGCGGCATCCATGTCGGCGATGATGCGGAAGCGGTTGCGGCGGAACAGCTCGCGCGCCTGCTGCGGAATGTCGGCGGCGGGGTAGCGCAGGCCCTTGTAGGGCTCGAGCGCGTCGTCGCGATCCTCCGCAATCACCTCGCCGCTTTCGTCGGGGTGGAAGCGGTAGATCATGACGCGGTCATAGCCGGTCATCTGCCGCACCAGCCGCGCGGCCTTGTCGCACAGCGCAGTGAGCGTGGAGGCGGTTTCGAGCTGGGCGATGACGGGGACGATCATGCTGACATGGTCGGCAAATTCGTTGCGGGCGTGGGGCTCGAACTCGATCACCGAAAGCCCGCAGGACAGATGCACCGCGCAGTCGAACAGCGCTCCGCTGCCGGTCAGGTCGAGGCCGAAGCGGCGCCCCAGCGTGTCGATGCCCAGCAGGCCCGCCAGCGCCGCGCGGATCGTCTCGAGCGCTTGCGGAGAGAAGATTTCGGCGAGCGGCGTGCCCGTCGGGGGCAGGGCGGGAAGGCCCAGCATCTCGGCAAGATTGGCCGAGATGTGCACGGTGCGCCCGGCGGCGTCGGCGGCGATGAGCCCGCCGAAGCTCTGGATCGCGGCGATGTGGTGGATCGCCTCGCGGTCGCAGGCGGTGAGCGCGTCGGGGCGCTGGTGGAGGTTCATGCGGGCACGCTTTCGGCCGCGGCAGCGCCTTGGGCAACGGCGAGGAAATGGGCGAAGACCGCCTCGGCCGCGCGGGTTGCGCCTGCGGCCTCGCGCGCGGCGGCGGGGCGCTCGATCCGCGCGCGCAGGTCCTGCCAGAAGGCCATCGCGCGATCGTCGCCGAGGAAGGCAGTCGGCCAGGCACCCCCGCCGATCCGCGCGACCTGCTTGGCGATCGCCTTGTTGCCGAGCGCCGATCCGGCGAGCACCCAGGCGATGCCGAGCGCAGCCCCCGGCCCGGGGCGGCCGATGGTGAACAGCGGCGCGGGCGGGGGCACCGGCATGCCGAGCCGCGCCAGATCGCGCGCGATCAGCCCGGTCTGCACCGGCGGGGCAAGGTCGGCAGGGGCATGGGCGGCAAGCCAGTGTTCGAGCGGCGCGCGCGCGGCATGTTGCAGGGCGAGGAAGCGGGTGTAATCCTCGCGGGTCCGCCAGCCGCTCGCCGTCTGCATCGCGTGGTCGAGCAGGTCGTGCGCGGCCATGGTCGCGCCGCGCAGATGGGTGCGCAGGCTTTCGCCCGGCGCTGTGCCTGCTGTAATGGCCCTCGCCATAACCCGTCCTTCCCGCCCGAATCGGCCCTGAGACCGAATTGCCGCATCTTCAGGGATCCCGGCCCGAGTGTAAGGCAAAATAGGCTAACGCCTATGTCAAATGTTTATGACACAGGTGGATAGGAGTCGCAATCGCGAAGGCCTGGGTATTTGTCCTGAGGTCAGGGCGCGAGGAGGCGGCCGCCTTCCTTTTTCACCGCCGCTTCGAGCGGGCCTTTCATCACCGAGAACAGCAGCGGCAGGTCCATCTCGATCACCACGTCGTGCTCGCGCACCTCGACCCCGCCGGGGATCGTCTGGCCCATGACGATGGCGGTGATGCTCATGCGGTCCTCGGACGGCCAGTCGGTGGTGACCTTGGCGAGGCCGGGCGGGAAGAACCCGCCGATCTCGCCCGCGTGCTTGTGCATGCGGGCGCGCACCTCCTCCTTGGTGAGGTCGTGGGGGAGGGTGACGCGCATCGCTCAGCGCTCCTGCTTGGCGGGGATGGCCGAGAAATCGGGGAGCGGCACGCCCGTATCGGGCATCCCGCTCATGTCCTCGAGCGCCTCGGCCCCGCCGTAGCGGTATTCGAGATAGCGGCTCTTGATCGCCAGATCGTCAAGCGCGCCTTCGGCCAGCCGCCGCGTCACCCGGTCGACCTCGCCCGAGAGCTTGGTCAGGCTGTCGGTGAGGCGCTGGTCGGCGGTCTTGCCGGCATATTCCTCGCCCCGCAGGTGCTGGGGGATCTTGCGGTAGTTGTCGATCGTCTCGGGGATGTATTCGCCGACCAGCTCGCGCACTTCGGCCATCGCAGGCTCTTTGTCGCCGAGGCCCTTCAGTTGCAGCCCGAGCGCGTCGAGCTGCACGCCGAGCTGGTCGACCAGCGCCTGCGCGGGCGGGGGCAGGGCGGGGCGCTGGGCTTCGAGCCACAGCTCGGTGCGCGCGACCATCTGGTGCGGGTTGCCCTGCTTCAGTTCCTCACGCTTGGGGGTCTTCACTTTCCCGGTTACCGCGAACATGGCGAAGACGAAGGCGGTGAGCGCGACGACAGTCATCACGCCCCAGAAGCCGATCCCGCCGATGATCGCGCCGGTGATCCCGGCCCCGACATAAAGCGCGAGCAGCGCCAGCACGATGTTGCGTGCCTTCTTCAGCAGCGCCTTGGTCTTCACCTCGGCCGAGGCCTTGCCGATGCTGGCCCCGCGCGGCGCAGGGCGGTGCGTCCCGCCCTCGCGCTGAACGGCGAGGCTGGTCTTGGCCTCGCGCAGGATGCGTTCGCTGTCGCGCGTGGTGTCGGGCATTTATTTGTCCAGTGCCAGCAGCGAGGGCGTCTGCGAGGCGACCTTGGCCTGCGCCTGCGCCTGCCCTTCGGCGCGGGCGATGTAGCCCTTGGACTTCTCGACCTCGGCGGTGAGCACGGTGACGGTCTGCTTCATGCTGTCCAGCGCGCGGACCTTGAAATTGTCGACCTCGTCCATCGTGTCGTAGATGTTCTGGAAGGCGCGCTGGAGCGTCTCGAGCGGGATCGTGCTCGAGGCCGCCTGCTCGTGGATCTGCGCGGTCTGTTCGCGCAGCAGCGCGCTGGTCGAATCGATGATGTCGCTGGTGGTCTTGTTGAGCGCGGTGATCTGGCCGAGAACGAGGCGCTGGTTGGTCATCGCCTGCGCCACGGTGACGGCGGTGCGCAGCGCGCCGACGGTGGTGGTGCTGGCGCGGTCGACGCCCTTCACCAGCTCGACATTGTTCTTCTTGACGAGGTCGAGCGCGAGATAGCCCTGCACGCTCACCGCCATCTGGGTGAGCAGGTCCTGCGTGCGCTGGCGGACGTAGAACAGCGCGCTCTCGCGCAGCGCCTTGGCCTTGGCCGGATCGGAGCTGTCGAGTTCCAGCGCCTTCGCCTCGAGCCGCGCGTCCAATGTCTTGGCGATGTGGATCATCTGCTCCAGCTCGCCCATCGCCGCCCACAGCTTCTGGCGCTCGGTGTCGATCGCGGCGTTGTCGAGGTGCAGCTCCTTCTTGCCGCTTTCGAGCCGCTGGAGGATCGAGGCGATGTGCCCCTGCGCCGAAGTATAGCTGTCGAAGTAGTTCTTGATCTTGTTGCCGAAGGGAATGATCCCGAGGATCCTGCGCGGCCCCGACAACTTGCCCTGCCGGCCCGGATCGAGATCCTCGACCGTGCGGCGCAGTTCGGCGAGGTCCTTGCCGACCGTCCCGTCCCCGTCCATCGCGCGCACCGGGCGGTCAAGGAAGCGGTTCGACATCGCGGCCGCCGCGCGGATCTGTTCCTGACCCATGCGGGTGATCTGGTCGACCTTCTCGCCGAAGGCCGGGGAATTGGCATCGACCTGCACCAGCTCGTCGACGAAGGCATCGACCTTGGTGTCGAGCTTGGATTTCTGCTCGGTGGTGACCGGCACCAGCCCCACGGCCTGCTCTGGCGCGACGGGGGGCACCGGATCGGGCGGCGTCAGGGTGAACGGGGTTGCGGTTGCGGTGGTCGTCTCGGTGCTCATGCCTGCTCTCGTGCTCCCTGTAGCGCCCCTGCAGCAGTCGCGCTTCCCACTGTATTAGTAATCTAAGACACGCCTTTCAAGCGCGCGTCCATGCTATGCCGGATCAAGGCCCGCGTCCATGCGCTTG
The DNA here is from genome assembly GCF_001557115.1 of Erythrobacter sp. CCH5-A1. Classification (GTDB taxonomy): domain Bacteria; phylum Pseudomonadota; class Alphaproteobacteria; order Sphingomonadales; family Sphingomonadaceae; genus Erythrobacter. Next base: position 9,970 of record NZ_LSKQ01000173.1, on the reverse strand, counting down.
GGGATTGCCAGGCGCGGCCGGGCGGCCTCGGCCACCGCCGCGCCGATAACGGCCACCGGTCGTCCCGAAAGCGGAAAGGGCGCGGAACCTTCGCCGCGCGCCGCGCTATATCCTGACACAGGCTTCCCGAGGAGATTTCATCGTGGCCACCATCCCGCCGACCGATCCCGACACCGTCGAACCGGTTGCCCCGCCCGAGGAGGCACCGCCGCAGCCCGCCGAGCCGTTCCCGCCGTCACCGCCCGAGACCGAGCCGACGCCGCCCGATATCGACGAGCCGGGGCGCGGGCCGGACGAGGCCCCGCCCGAAGACATCTGACCGAGGCGCTCAGGCCGCCAGCTGGATCGGAACGATCTCGCCCGCGAGGTAGAGCTTCTTGGCCTTGGCGCGGCTCAATTTGCCCGAGGAGGTGCGCGGCAGGGTGCGCGGCGGGACCAGCTCGACGATGCAGCTCATGCCGGTGACAGAGCGTACCTTGTCGGCGATCTGATCGCGCAGGCGGATGCGTTCCTCGGGGTCGGAGACCTTGCAGTGGACGAGCACGGCGGGGGCTTCCTCGCCGTTCTCCATCTCGATCGCGAAGGCGGCGATATCGCCGTGATTGAAGCCGGGGAGCTGCTCCACCGCCCACTCGATATCTTGCGGCCAGTGGTTCTTGCCGTTGATGATGATCATGTCCTTCGCCCGGCCGACGATGAACAGATAGCCCTTTGCGGTGTAGCCCATGTCCCCGGTGTCGAGCCAGACGTTCCCCTCGGCATCGGCGACGAGGCAGTCGTTGGTCGCTTCCTCGTTGCGGAAATAGGAATGCATGACCGAAGGCCCGCGGCACCACACCTTGCCGATCTGGTGATCGCCGCGGCTCCCGCCGTTCTCGTCGCGGATTGCGACCTCCATGTCGGGGAGCGGCTTGCCGCAATTGACGATCGCCCGGTAGCGCGCCGGGCGCGACAGGTCGCGCGGGGCGCCCGAGAGGCGCTCCTCCTCGACCAGTTCGACCCGGATGCCCTCGCCCGGCGGCATCACCGTCACCGCCAGCACCGCCTCGGCAAGACCGTAGGAGGGGGTGAAGGCGGAGGCCTTGAACCCGGCCGGCGCGAAGGCGTTGACGAAGTTCTGCATCACGTCGGGGCGGATCATGTCCGCGCCGTTGCCCGCCACCCGCCAGCGCGACAGGTCGAAGCGTTCGGCGACATGGCTCTGGCTGGAGATGCGGCGCGCGCAGATGTCGTAGCCGAAGGTGGGGGAATAGGAGAGCGTGCTGCCGGGATTGCGGGTGATCATGTCGAGCCACGCCAGCGGCCGGCGCGCGAAGGCATCGGGCTTGATGTAATCGGCCGAGACCTGATTGGCGATCAGCGAGAGGAAGCAGCCCACGAGGCCCATGTCGTGATACCACGGCAGCCAACTGACACAGCGGTCATTGGTGCCGAGGTCCATCGTCTCGGCATGGCCGTAGAGATTGTGGAGCAGCGCACTGTGGGTCACCGCCACCCCGGTCGGGAAGCGGGTCGAGCCACTCGAATACTGGAGGTAGCAGATATCGTCCGGGCTCGCCTGCGGCAGTTCGCACTCGGGCGCGGGACGCAGGGCGAAATCCTGCCAGCTGGTCGCCGCGCAGCCCTGCCGCGCCGCCGCGGCCTCGGCCATTTCGGCGATCTCGCCGGGGTAGATGAGGATTTTGGGGTCCGAGCTCATCAGCTGGATCGCCAGCTGGTCGATGTAATTGTCCTTGCCGCCGAAGGTGGTCGGCAGCGGCAGCGGCACGGGCCAGGCGCCGGCATAGACGCAGGCGCAGAACAGCGCGGCGAAATCTGGGCCGGTCTCGGCGATCAGCGCGACGCGGTCTTCCTTGCCGATGCCCGCCGCGATCAGCCGCCGCGCCATCACCAGCGCATCGGCGCGCATTTCGGAATAGGGGTAGACCCGCGCCAGTTCGCCGCGCATGTCGTGGAAGTTGAGCCCCTTCAGGCTCTGCGCGGCATAGTCGATCGCTTCGTTGAAGGTTGCAAATTGCGCACGGATTCGTGGCAGGTCGCAGTCGTTCGGCGTCGGCGTCAGGGCGGCGTCGGTCATAGTTTTCAGCGATACCCGTAAGTTGCGGCGCGTTTCATGATGGCTTCCCGTCCGCGCTCTGGCATAACCCCGTGTCGTCGGCCTCGCCGACGGCCATTCAATGTTCCGCATTTGATAAGGAAAGTGGCACGAATAAGGCGAAATGGTTTCAGGTAAAGCGAATTCGTCATCGCCCGGTCGCGAAGCCGGGGAGGATCGCCGCGGTCGCGGCCGGGAGGAAAGGCGGGCCAAGCCCCCGCTGACCGAGACGAAATTGCGCGATCTCGCGCTGCATTACGCGGCCCGCTTCGCCTCCACGGGCGCCCGGCTCGAGGGCTATCTTTTGCGCAAGATCAGGGAGCGCGGGCTGGCCGAGGACGCCGATGGGCGGACGATCGAGGTCGACGTCCCGGCGCTCGTCGCAAGGCTGGCCGAACTGGGCTATGTCGATGACGATGCCTATGCCCGGATGCGCGCGCGCGATCTTGGCGCGCGCGGCTATGGCGCGCGGCGGGTGGAGGAGACCCTGCGCCACGCGGGTGTGGGAGAAAGGCTGCGGCGCCAACACGCCCCCGGCGAGGCCGCGGGCCGCCGCGCGGCGGCGCTGATGGCGCAGAAGAAACGGCTCGGCCCGTTCGGCGCGCAGGACGAGGGGCGCGATCCGCTGCTGGCGCGCAAGGCCCACGAAAAAGCCGTTGCAGCAATGCTGCGCGCAGGCCACCAGTACGACCACGTGAAAGCGATCCTCGCCGCAGCGCGGATCGAGGATGTCGAGGACTGGATCGCCGAGGCGGAGGATGCCGAGGGGATCGGAGCGGAAGGAACCGGGGAACAATGGTAAGGCATATTCTGGCAGCCGCGGCGCTGATGCTTGCAGCATCGGCATGCTCGCCCGGCGAGAGCGCCACCGCGACCACGCAGGCTTCCGCTGCCGCGACGCAAGGCCCGGTGCACCCCGTCTCGGGCCTCCGGGTGATCGATCTGGTTGTGACCAGCGGCGGAAAGCAGCTGCCCTTCAAGGTCGAACTGGCCGACACTCAGGAGGCGCAGGCCAAGGGCCTGATGTTCCGCACCGAGCTCGGTGACAACGAGGGGATGATCTTCCCCTCCGACCCCCCCCAGAAACGCAGCTTCTGGATGAAGAACACGCCGCTCAGCCTCGACATCATCTTCATCGGGGTCGACGGCCGGATCCTCAACATCGCCGCCAACACCACGCCCTATTCGCTCGATTCGGTGAAGTCGGACGGCATCGCCGGCGGGGTGCTGGAACTGCGCGCGGGCCGCGCCAAGGCGCTCGGGATCGTGCCGGGCGACAAGGTCACGTGGTAGCCGGCAGGCGGCGCGCGCCCCGCGCGGCATAAACCCGCAGCACCAGCGCCGCGATCAGGATCAGGCTCGGGACGGTGTAGGCCGTGCTCGCGGGAATGCGCTTGGCGTTCGATATCAGGAACACCAGCCAGATCACCCATACCCCGGCCGTATGCAGGCGGCGCCAGCGCTGCGCCCCCAGCATCCGCACCGCGCCGTCGAACGAGGTGAAGGCAAGCGCGGCGATGAAGCCATAGGTGATCGACCCGCCCGCAACCGTCACCGGATTGGTCAGCGACCAGAACAGCGCGCGGTCGGCATTGTAGAGGATTGCCAGCGCGCCGGCATGGATCATGTGCGACAGGGCAAAGCCCAGCCCCAGCGCGCGGCGGTTGGCGACCAGCCAGCGGCTCGTCGCGCCCGGCCGCAGCCGCGCCAGCGACGAGGCCAGAAAGGCACCCAGAAACAGCGCCAGCGAAATCCGGGCGGTGAGGCGGATGACCAGCCGCACCCCTTCGATCGGGTCGGGAACCGCCAGCAGCACGGCGCCGCAGATCGTTGCCAGAGCAAGGGCGATCAGCGCGAACACGGCCGCCCGGTTGTCGCTGCCTTGCTGCGTCAATTGCTCCATCTTTGCCTCCCGCGAATGCCTGTCTGCAATGTAAGCGGTGATTACATTGAGTTGACCCGCTGTCAATCGCCGATCTAAGCGGTGCTTACATTTTGTGGCGCGCGAGCTTCGAGACCGATCCATGACCCAGTCCTCCCGCCCCGCCAGCGCACCCGGCACCGCCGCGGGCAAGCGCAAGGGCGCCTATCATCACGGCAATCTGCGCCAGGCGATCATCGATGCGGCGGTGGCGCTGGTGACCGAATCCGGCCTCGAGGCGATGACCCTGCGCGAAGCGGCGCGCCGTGCGGGGGTCTCATCGGGTGCGCCCTTCCGCCACTTTCCCGACAAGCGCGAACTGGTGCAGGCGGTGGCCGAACAGGGCATGGCGATCCTGCGCAGCACGATGGAAGACAGCCTTGCGCGCAGCCCGGCGCAGGGGCCGCTGGTGCAGTTGGCCGTGCTCGCGCATGCCTATGTCGATTGGGCGATGCGGCACCCGACCTATTACCGGGTGCTGGGCGACCGGCTGCTGATCGATTTCTACGCATCCGAGCCGCTGCTGCGCGACAATCGCTGGATCAGGCAGAAAATGCAGGACCTTCTCGCCGCGGCCGCCGATGCCGGGATGCTGGCGATCACCGATCTTGCACGGGCCAATCTTCAGGCCCGGGCGATGGCCTATGGCCTCGCGCGGATGTGGGTGGACGGCCATTTCCCCGAATTCGATCTTGCCGCCAAAGCTGCTGCCGGGGCGGCGATGACCGATGCGCTCGACGGTTTTGTCGCCTCGCTGGCGAAGGACCCTGCGGCGGTGCTGGGCGAGATCCGGGCCCTGCGCGGATAGGCAAGGCGCCGCGAACAGTCCGCGCTGCGAGCGATGTTCTTGCCTTGCGGGGCCTTCTTCCGCTAATCGCCCCGGCCATGGGAATCCTGATGAAGATCTTCACCTGGTGGGACGGCGCCACCATCGGCACGCACCTGTGGGCGAGCCGCGCGGGCGGCGAGCATGTCGGCACCGATGCGGCAGGCAACAAGTATTACCGCGCCCGCCCCAAGGCCGCCGCCGCCAATGACGGTTCCTACACCAGCCGCGAAAAGCGCTGGGTGATCTACAACGGCGCCAATGATGCGAGCCGCGTGCCCTCCGAATGGCACGGCTGGCTCCACGGCACCTATGACGAAGTGCCCGAAAGCCACCTCCCCCCGCCGCGCGTGTGGGAGGCCGACTACACCCCTAACGCCACCGGCACGGCGGCCGCCTATCGCCCGCAAGGCGCGCTCGAGCGCGGCGGCGTGCGCGCCCGTGCGGTCGGCGATTACGAGGCGTGGACCCCCGGCGCCGCGGACAGCTGAGGCGCACGCGCGTGCGGCACTTCCGCCTTCTTACAGTTCTGGCGCTGCCGCTCGGCCTTGGGGCTTGCGATTACTTCGCGGCGCCCTCGGGCGAGGCGGTGAAGGTCTCGCTCGAGGATCCGGCGACGCCCGCCCCCGCCCCCTCCGCGAGCCCGGCCGCGCCCGCCAATGCCAGCGGCGCCACCCCGATGAACGAGCGCATCGCGGTGCTCGGCCTGCTCAACAAGCGCAACAACGTCTCCGAAGAGATCAAGCTCAAGCCCGGCGAATCGCGCGAGATCGGACCGGTGATCATCCGCGTCTCCGCCTGCGAGCGCACCGCGCCCTGGGAAATGCCGCAGCAGACCGGCGCCTTCGTGCAGGTCGACATCCGCGAGCGCGGGGCCGCGCAGCACACCCGCGTCTTCTCGGGCTGGATGTTCCTCGAAAGCCCGAGCCTCAACGTGGTCGAGCACCCGATCTACGATGTCTGGGTCAAGGACTGCACGATGCGCTTCCCGGGCGAGGAAGGGCCGGCATCGCCCAAGGAAGGTGCCAAGGATGCGCCCGCGGCCAAGCCTTCTGCCGCCCCCTCGGCAGCGCCGTCGCCCGCCGCTTCGGCTTCGCCCGCGCCCGCGACATAGGGCGCGCCCGAGACGAATTGCCGCCAGGCCTCGATGAGGTCCATCCGCGGCTCGCCCAGCGCGCGATCGACTAGCCGGCGATAATCGGCCTGCGCCAGCTCGGCGGCACCCATCGAGCGCAGGTGCTCGGTCATGAACTGGCAGTCGAGCAGCGCCATCCCGGCGCGCCGCATCAGCGCCACCAGCCAGACAAGCGCGACCTTGCTCGCATCGGGCACCCGGCTGAACATCGATTCGCCGCAGAACACGCGGTCGAAGCTCACCCCGTAAAGCCCGCCCACGAGCTCGGGCCAGCCCTCGCGTCCGACCTGCCAGCATTCGATCGAATGCGCGTGCCCCGCGCGGTGGAGGCCGAGATAGGACTGGATGATGCGTTCCGAAATCCATGTCTCGGGATGATCGGGACGCGGCTCGGCGCAGGCGCGGATCACCTGTTCGAACCCGCGATCGATGGTCACCGCGAACCGATCGGCCCGGATCACCTTGCGTAGCGATTTGCTGAGATGCAGGCCTTCGAGCGGAATGATCGCCCGCTCGCGCGGCTCGACCCAGAACACCTCGGGATCGTCGCGCCGGTCCGCCATCGGGAAAATCCCGCTGCGATAGGCGAGCAGCAGGGTCTCGACCGGGATCGGAGGGCGGGTAGGCGCGTGCATGTGCAATCCAGCATACAGGCCTGCGGGTGCTGTGGCAAAGAGGATTGCCTAACGTCGGATGCGGCGCTAATGGCCGCGCCTCAGCGAGTGCAGGGGTGTAGCTCAGCTGGTAGAGCATCGGTCTCCAAAACCGAGGGCCACGGGTTCGAATCCTGTCACCCCTGCCATTCTTTGTGTTTCGAACCCGCCTCCGCGGGTTCGTCCTCGCGGCTGATCCTCACTTCGCTTTGCTCCGTTCGGGCCGCTGCGGGCGCGCGGTCGCGCTTGCGGTGCCTTCGGCACCGATTCCCGCGCTTCCCTTTTTGCGGGGAGGATGGGGCCTTCCTCACATCGCCCCGTTCATCCTCTCGCAAGGCGAAGCGTGTATTCCTGTCGACGAATTGAAGTGCAACCCGCGACAGGAGACCCAGGATGAGCGCCTACACCTTCCGTTCCTCGCGTCCCGACCATTGGGTCAGCCCGCGCCCGACCCGCGATCCCGCGCGCAGCCGGGCCATCCACGGGCCGCTGCAGCCGATGCAGGCCGAGCCGCGCGGGTTGGTGCGGTTGCTGACCTTCGGCCTCGGTTGAGGGAACCGCTGCTGCTTCCGCCTGCCGGCCAGCCCTCAAGCGATCTTGCATTTGCGCGGCGCTCCGCGTAAGGCCCGCATCGTCTCACCGACATCGGCGAAAATCTCCTGCCCCTCCGGCGACCTTGTCCCGGACGGCGCGGAGCCCTACCTGAAAGCCGGCCGGTCGAGATGCGACGGCATTACGCGAAGGAACTGGCTGGCATGGCCGACAAGATGACCGCTCCCAAGAACGGGGCAGAACCCAAGAAGCCCAAGACCTCGCCGGGCAAGTTCTTTAACCAGGTGCGCGCCGAGACGAACAAGATCGTCTGGCCGAGCCGCGAGGAGACCGTGCGCACGGCGATCTTCGTGTTTATCTTCATGGCTCTGCTCTCGGTCTTCTTCCTCGGCATCGACACCGTGTTCGGCCTGATCGTCAACGCGCTGATCGGCCTCCTGAAGTAAGCGCCCGCACTCTTTCGCTAGATCCCATTTCCCAAGGACGTTCCATGGCCCGCTGGTACATCATTCACGCCTATTCCGGTTTCGAGAACAAGGTGCGCGACGCGATCATCGCCGAAGCCGAACGCCTCGGCCTGTCGGAAGGCGTCGAGGAGGTGCAGGTTCCCACCGAGACCGTGACCGAAGTGAAGCGCGGCAAGAAGGTGCAGGTCGAACGCAAGTTCATGCCCGGCTACGTGCTCGCCAAGCTGAACATGACCGACGATATCTACCACCTCGTCAAGAACACCCCCAAGGTGACCGGCTTCCTCGGCTCGGGCAACAAGCCGCAGCCGATCTCCGAGAAGGAAGCCTCGCGCTATTTCGGCGGCGTCGCCGAAGCCCAGGCCGCGCCCAAGCGCGACATCAGCGTCGATTACGAGATCGGCGATTCGGTCAAGGTCAACGCCGGACCCTTCGCGAGCTTCAACGGGATCGTGGAAGAGCTCGATTTCGACAAGCAGAAGGTCAAGGTCTCGGTCTCGATCTTCGGCCGCGCCACGCCGGTGGAGCTGGGCTTCGAGGAAGTCGAACTGGTGAAGTGATGGAGGTGGGGTTGTTGCCTAGCGGTAGCTGCCCATCTCGATCCTGAGCCACACCGGCTCCGCGCCGAAGCTGAAGCCGTAGTCGATCTGGTCGCCGTTCCAGCGGCGGCGCATCACCCATTGGCCATTCTCGAAGGTGCCTTCCTCGGCCGCGATCACCTGTGCGTTCTCGCCCTTCGCGGGGGCGGCCAGTGCGAGGCGCAGGCGCACGTTCTGCCCACCCACCAGAAACGTATCGGCATCGAGCTGGGCTGCCACCAGCCCGCCGGTCGGCACGTCGGCGAGCGGATGCGGGTCGCGTGCGATCCATGTCCAGTCATCCTCGCCGAAGGCCCAGCGGCCATAGGCGGCGGTGAGCCGCCAGCGGCCCATGACCGTGCTCTGGTCCGCCCCGTCATTGCCGCGCGCTGTGCCCCACAGCGGCCTTTCGGCGGCGATCCGCGGCCAGGCCGTCATCGCGCTCCCCATCAGCCGGTAGGGCGCGGCGAAGGCCTCCAGCGTCGCTGCATCGAGCGCCTTGGCCCCCAGCGGGTAGTTCACATAGCCCGTGCCATCGAGCCCGAAGGGCGCGTAGAGCAGCGCCCCGCGCCCGAACGCGGGAAAGGCAAAGCGCGCATATTCCGCGGCATTGCCGATTTCGGGCACGATCAGCGGCGCCCCGCCCGTGCTGTAGCGCTCAAGATAGCGCTCCACCGCGGCAGCGTTCCGCGTGTAGATATCCGGGCCGATGGCCGCGAGCGAGGGAGCGGCCGCCCGCCAGATCGGCAGCACGTTCCAGTTCGGCCCGCCCGATGGGCCGATGTCGCCCCCCTCGTCGGTGAACGCATTGCCGAGCGCCGCATTGGCAATCATCGGCAGCGCGAGCTCCGCCTGCCCGGCGCGCGCTACGGTGTCGATATAGCGCGCGACGTGCCACGCCATGAAGAACTGCTCGGCGCGCGGGCCGAAGCTGGCCTGCCAGCTCGCCCGCCGGATGCCGAGCGCGCGGGCAAGCTCCTCGGGCACCAGCCCCTTGAACAGCGCGTCGGCCGCCGGGGCATGGTCGCGCGCGAGGCCCCAGCTCCCCGCCTCGTTCTCGACCTGCACCATGATGACGGTGTGCTGCGGGTCGGCCGCCTTGAGGTGCCGCATCAGCGCGGCAAAGGCGCGCGCATCGGCCTGCAATGTCGCGGCCGCGTGGGGGCTCAACGAGCCATGCGCGCGGCCATCGGGCGCACGCATGCGGGGGAAGCGCTTGCCGTCCTGCTTGACCCAGCGGGGGGTGTAGCTCGCGCCGGTGTTCTTCCAGGTGCCGTACCACAGCAGCACCAGCCGCAGGCCCTCGGCCCGCGCGCCCTTGAGCATCGCATCGACATCGCCGAAGTCGAACCGGCCTTCCACGGGCTCGACCTGCTCCCAGCCGACCGGGAGCATCACCGTGTTGGCGTGGACCGCCTTGGCTGCCGGCCAGACCTGCGGCAGCACAGCGGGATAGCCCGAGGAGTTGTTGGCCTGCACCGCCAGCGCCACGAAGGGCTTGCCATCGATCAGCAGCATCGGCCGCGCCGGGCCGGGAGTGATACGCGGGAGCGGAGCCTCGGCACGCACCGGGCCTGCCAGTATCAGCAGCACCCCCAGCAAAGCCGCCCAGAACCGCATCATCCCCGCGTCCCTCCCGCGCAATGTTTGCGCTACCATAAGGCGGCGGGAGTCGATTGCAAACCGGGCCGCAGGCCCTAGGCTGGCTGTCTCTTATACACATCTGACGCTGCCGACGAGCGA
>NZ_LSKQ01000172.1 GCF_001557115.1 Erythrobacter sp. CCH5-A1 | reverse complement strand
CGGTCTGCCGTGCGCCCGATCCCGGCGCGGCGCAGCTCGCCAGCGCATCGGCACATGCGTGCCTCGCTGGCATCGCCGCCGCGCCTGCCACTGCGCGTGATCGAGACCTCGACGGGCCGTGGTCGAGCCGAGCTGGCGCGACGCTTGACCAACAAACCCAGGGTGAATTTCAAGCCCTGCATTCGACACAAGGCAAAGGGGAGGGGGAACGGATTGGTGAGCAACCATAGGAGGCAAAGATGCTCGTCACATTCCGGATCAAAGACCACGAGACAAAGCTCCATTCGAAGCCCGCCGCGATCACCGCGCTCGAGCTGGCAGCGCTGGTCAGGAAGCTACATGACAGCCATGGAACGATCGACGCCGACATCGGCGAGTTCGGCTACGCGCCGCTGAATTTCGAGATCAATGCCAACTCCCTATCGATCGCCGCCTTCTCGGCTTGCTTCGGCTACCGACCTGATGTGATCGCCGTGCTCGATGAAGCACAATTCCTCAGCCGGATGATCCGCATTGAACATGCGCAGAGGGATGAGCCGATCACTATCCGGGTGTCCGCGAACATCAGCTTAGCGCGAGAACTCATGATGGGGGATGAGCTCGCCCAAAAGGTGCTCTTCGCGCTTGGACTCAACAGTCAAACGAAAGGCTCGATCGCGCTGAGCGACCTTCAGGAAGCCCTGCGATCGCCCAAGACCTATGATGCCTTCGTGCGCGCGCATATCGAACCTTTGTTCGACACGCTTTCCTTGATCGCTTTCACCAATTGCGGTGATCAGCTGCCCGTGCTGGAATGGTCACAGTGAGCGCCGCCGCAACGCTGCACACAAACGTGACGATGAAGTGCCCGTCATGCGGGTCCGCCAACGTCGCCAAGGACGCGCTCGCCCACTGGGACGAAACCACCCAGTCATGGGAAATCTGCGGCACCTATGACAACGAGACGTGCCTCGACTGCGAAGCCGAAGGAGACGAATTCCTGCTTCGGGTGCCGGCCGGCACCGGCAAAGCAGCCTCACAGAGCTGTCGATTGTCGTGCAGCGGAGGCGATCAGATCGATAAGGAGCAGAGCGCGCCTCTGCACGATCAGGAGAATTGATTTCGGTCTGCGATAGCCTCCCGCGGGCCGAAGGTAGGGAAGGGCGCCCGGTCTCGTGCCGCGGCGCCCTTTTCTCATGCGCGATGCGTCAGGTCTCTATCGCCTGACAAGCACCGTATAGATCTTCGATTTTCCTCGATGGATGTTGCTCAAGGCCCCCTGTCAATGACCCGTCCACCACCGATGCCATGAGCACCCCGGCGGTGCACGGGTCAATGAAAAATGGACCGACCGTGAAGCCGCAAAGCGGCTTCCGCACCACTCGATCAATTTTTCATCAAGCCTCCGCTTCGCTCCGGTGACTCGCGCACCGCCGGGGCGCTGATTCATGGCATGGCGGACGGGCCGCCAACGACAGGAGGCAGACCATGAGCTACACCACGGAAACCTACGAAGCCGACACCGCGCAGCTTCGCCAAATCGATTGCAACATCATCGCGCTCGACGAAAAAACGCTTGAGGCAGAGCGGCGCTCCTACCACACCTTCTTCGATGTCCACGTCGTCCAGACCGAAGACGGTTACATCCTCGTTGAAGAAGCCGACTACGGCGAGCTGCCGATGCACCTCATCGACCAGATCGTCTATACCGCCACCGGCAAAATGGACGACGAATTCTGACCCGGAGGGCGGTGCCTGGCGCCGCCCTCCAATTGAATCGAAGGAGAAACGAAATGTCAGGAAACCGCTATGCAAAGCACGAGTGGGGGTTCGTGGATTACGAGAGGGTAAACCGCGAGAGCTCGCCGATTGACCTCACCCAATGGAATTTCGACGAAGACGACGGAGTCGTGGTGATCAACGAACTGATCAACGACGAATTCGATAACGAAGCACCCTACACCAAGGTCCACTGGGAAAACGACCAATTGATGATGTCGCTGGAGATACCCGCACTCGCCGCCGGTGGACCGCACGACATCCCAGGGTGGAAGGCGAGCCTATCGCTGCAGCTCATGAACATGGCCGAGGAAAGCACAGAGCACTTGGCCGACATCGTGGCCGAGCTACGAACGATCGCTGACGAACTAGAACGACGTTCCGTTTCGTGAGAACGAAAGAAGCGGCATCAGCCCGCAGATTGCCCCTTGCCTTCGACCATGTCTCGGAGTGCTGAAATAGCAGCCTTGGGCTTCACCTTGATAGCCAATTTGAGTAGCTCGAGGGCGTGATCTGATCCGACCTTTTTCAAGCATCGGTCGAGCTGACGCTGCGCCTCCTCCCGTTCCAGCTCGGCCAGCTTCTGACGACGCTCCTGAAGGTCTCTTTCGGCAGCTTCAAGAGCCAGACGTTCGCGTTCTACCTTCGATACCATTTGACCAATCTCCATGCCTCCAAATGCGCTGCGGTGATGAACCAACCTGCGGCACATTTCGAGGCCTTTTTTTGCCTGATGCTATCGAGCCCTACCGTCGTTCAGTAGAGCTCCGCGCAGAGCGTCAGCCCATGGACTGACCCTCGGCCGCATCAACGGCGGACCCAACGGGGAGGCACTTGCGGCGAACAGCCGCCTTCTCCAGCGGGAATCCCTGAAAGCTCCCAATCACCCCAAGGCGAATCAAGCCGGGCAACAGCTCCAGTCCCTAAATTTTTGCACACCGAATGCGGCGCCCGCTTACCTAAAGTATCTTAAAATCAACAGCATAT
>NZ_LSKQ01000171.1 GCF_001557115.1 Erythrobacter sp. CCH5-A1 | reverse complement strand
GATTGTCCTTCTCGTTCTTGGCGAAGACGGTGATCAGGTAGATCGGCATATGCCGACCGCCGAACACATAGATGGTGCGGTAGCCACCGCTTTTGCCGCCACCTTCGCGCGGGATCCGGATCTTGCGCAGTCCACCGCCCAGCGACACCCCTGCCTCCGGGCTGGCCGCGATGAAGCTGATCAGGCTCAGGCGTTCGTCATCGCTCATAATGGCCTTGGCGCGCCGTTGGAACTCGGGAAGTTCGACAACGGTATGCAAGGTCGTCATGGCCTCAGCGCATTATTGGGACACGGATATACGGTAGTTGGCTGTGATGCGCACCATATATAAGTCGATGACGCATAGGTCAATGACGTATAGCGTCTGGCTCCGTCATCCTTCCCCCCGGAGCGGTCAGGCCGAGGGTCAGCCGTCTGGCGAAGCGCGCAGCTTCTCGGCGGTGCGGCTACAGCCTGGCGTTGGCATCCCGAGCCACTCGTTGAGCTTGGACCAGCGGCGGCGACCCGCGGCATTTCTGACGGCGATCGCGATGGCCCGGGGCTGGCCGACCAGCACCACCAGCTTCTTGCCGCGGGTGACTCCGGTGTAGAGCAGGTTTCGCTGCAGCATCGCGTAATGCTGGGTCATGACCGGGATCACGACCGCTGGGTATTCGGATCCCTGGCTCTTGTGGATCGTCGCGGCGTAAGCTGGCACCAGAGTGTCCAGTTCTCCGAACTGGTAGGTGACCACGCGGCCGTCGAAATCGACCGTCAACTCGCTCTCTTCGGAATCCAGGGCCTGAATGTAACCGATGTCCCCATTGAACACGTCCTTGTCGTAATCATTCTCGATCTGCATCACCTTGTCGCCGGGGGCAAAGATCCATCCGAACCGCTCGACCTTGGCGGAAGGATTGGGATTGAGCGCCTTCTGCAATTCGATGTTGAGGGAGCGCGCGCCGACCCCGCCGCGGTTCATCGGGCACAGGACCTGAACATCCCGCACGGGGTCGAACCCGAATTTGCGGGGGATATGCTTGCCCACAAGATCGATGATCTTGGGCACGGCCTGCTCGGGATCTGCGGCTGACACGAAATAGAAATCGCTCTCACCTTCGACCTTGCCCAATTCAGGGCTCCGGCCCTGGTTGATCTGATGGGCAGTGGTGATGATCCGGCTCTGTGCGGCCTGGCGAAACACCTCGGTCAACCGGACTACCGGCACTGCGCCGGACTGGATGATGTCGGCAAGGACCTGCCCCGGCCCGACCGAGGGTAGCTGGTCAATGTCACCGACGATCAGCACGGCGGCAGTGTCGGGCACGGCCTTCAGCAGCGACTGCATCAGCATCACGTCGACCATCGAGCTCTCGTCGACCACCAGCAGATCACATGGCAGCGGGTTTTCCTCATTGCGCTTGAATCCGAAGGCCTTGGGGTCAAACTCAAGCAGGCGGTGAATGGTCTTTGCCTCCATGCCCGTCGCCTCGGTCATCCGCTTGGCCGCCCGGCCTGTGGGCGCACAGAGCAAAAGCTTGACCGCCTTGGCGGCGACAATCCGCAGGATCGCATTGACGATGGTGGTTTTGCCAACGCCAGGGCCGCCGGTGATCACGGTGAGTTTGGATTGCAGGGCCAGCGTGACAGCCTCCTTTTGGCTTGCCGCCAGAGTCAGGCCCGTGCGCCCCTCGATCCATGGCAGTGCCTTGCCCGGATCGATCACCGACCAGGGCAAGGGCCCGTCCATCAGGGCGTGCAGCCGGGCAGCGATGACCTTCTCGGCGTTGTAGAGGCCACCCAGAAATACGCACGCCTGCCCAGCCACACTATCGGCGACCACCGTGCCATTATCCAGTTCCAGCGCCAGCGCGGTCTCGATCAAGGTGCTGTCGACTTCGAGAAGCCGGGCTGTCAGTTCCTTGAGGTCTGTCACGGGCAGGCCGCAGTGCCCCTCCCCCATCGCCTGTGTGAGCGCGAAGGACACCCCTGCCCTCACCCGCACCATGGCGGTCTTCTCGATCCCGAGCTTCTCTGCAATGGTGTCGGCGGTTCTGAATCCGATGCCCCGAATGTCGCGCGCCAGGCGATAGGGATTATCGCTCATCACCTGGACGGCATCGGCGCCATAGGTCTTGAATATGCGCACAGCTCGGGCTGTCCCGACACCATGGCTGTGCAGAAAGACCATGATCTCGCGAATAACCTTCTGATCCGCCCAGGCGGCCGTGATCTTCGCAGCGCGCTTCGGACCAATCCCTTCGACCTCGCGCAGCCGCTCTGGATTGGCCTCGATGACGTCAAACACATCCTTGCCGAACAACCTGACCATGCGTTTGGCATAGACCGGCCCAATGCCCCGGATCATGCCCGAGCCCAGATACTTCTCGATCCCTTCGATCGATGAGGGCTCCGATGTCTTCAGAAACCTGGCCCGGAACTGGAGCCCGTGGTGGCGATCATTGACCCACTCGCCGGAGGCGGTGATCCACTCTCCGGCTGATATCATCGCAGCATGGCCCACGGTCGTAACCAGATCACGATGGCCACGGGCCTTGACGCGCAGGACACAAAATCCGCTCTCGTCACTGTGGAATGTGACCCGTTCCACATGTCCGACCAGCACTTCGGTCGCAGGGGATGCTGCCTGGTTCATCGCAGCTGCCGAGGCTCCTCGATTTCGTCAGCGTCCCCCGTCGCCTCATGGACCTCCTCGCGGATGATCTTCTCCGTGATCTCGGCAAGATGCAGCGTCAGTGCGTTACTCAATTCCTCAAACTCGGGCCACAGGACGCCGTTCACGAAACTGGCCGGCGCGCGGATGAGCACGCTCTGGCGATGCATGCGCCGATAACGAAAGGGCCGGATCCCGTACCGCCTGCATAGGGCTGTAAACAGCTGGCGGGACCATAAATCAGGGATCGAGAACTTGAACTCCTCCGCACGCTCTTTCTTGCTGGCCGTATCAAACTGCTTGCGAATGCGTTCCGCCGCAGCCCCCGCGGCCGCCCTCTCCCCCGCCGTTGCTGCCCCTGCATAGAGCGCCTCGATTTTGCGAAGCCTGTCTCGCAGGCGCTGTTCCGAATCCATACCTTCCTTCATTGTGGCCTCGGGCGTACTGGCCACATGCGCCCTACCCTCACCCTGCGGAAAAGCCCCGCAGACCAGGTTTGGCCCGTGTCCTTCAGCACAAGCGCCGCCCGATACGACGAAGCCGATGGCATTTTGTCGGTCTGATCTGTGGAATTGGCGAGCATGCGATGCCTATAGCATCGACATTCTCATCCAGCACGGCAAGCTCAGCCGAGATCGCGAATGCGGCAAGGCAGCTTCCACGGGTTTCTCGCTGAAAGCGGAAATTCGCAAATCGTTTAGAGTTTCGGACGCCGATAGGCGTCGGAAAGTCGACGGTGCCCGAAC
>NZ_LSKQ01000170.1 GCF_001557115.1 Erythrobacter sp. CCH5-A1 | reverse complement strand
AGATGCGCCCGAAACGGAATCCTCAGCGATTCAGCCACTGTGGAAAACGCTCTAAGCTCCTCGACGAAGAACAGCTGAAGCACCAGCTTCAGCCGGTCGGGCAGCTTGACCATTGCCGCGATCAGCCGCTCGCGGTCCTCGGCGGCGCACAGCGCCTCGAAGGGGTCGGGATCGTCGCTGGCGAAGGCGAGATTGCTTTCGTCATAGGCATCATCGATCGGGGTCAGCTTCACGCCAGAGGCCTCGATGGCGAGGAGCTCGGCGTCCGACACCTCCAGCGCGCGGGCGAGCTCGGCGCGGCTCGGCTCGCGGCCCAGCGACCCGCGAAGCGAAGCGAGCGCCCGCTCGTAGGTCGACCTTTTGGCGCGCGACGTGCGGCTGTCGTGGGCGACGCGGCGCACTTCGTCGAGCATCGCGCCGCGCACGCGGATCTTGGCATAGGCGGCAAAGCCGTCCTCGGTCGGCCCGGCATGGCGCTGCGCGCATTCGGTGAGCGCGAGGATGCCGGCCTGCACCAGATCCTCGATCTCGAGGCCTTCCCGGCCCCGTCCGTTGATGTGCCAGGCGGTGCGGCGCACCAGCGGGAGGAAGCGGCGCACCCGGTCCTCGACCTCGGTGCGGGAGGGCGCATAGGGCTGGGCGAGCGCTCCGAAACCGGCGTGATCGTGCTTCATGCGGCGATCCCCTCGGGTGCGGCAAGCGCGGCGGCTTCGGGCGCTGCGCCGATCACGCCGACGACGGCGATCGGCTGGGCAGCGGGCAGCTCGGCGATCGACAGCACCATGCAGCGCGGCGCGCGGTGCTTGACCAGCGCGGCGAGCGCGCGGCGCGCGGGCGGCTGGACGATCAGCGCGATCGGCCCCTTCTCGGCATCGGCGAGCGCATTGACCTCGCGCAGGATCATCGCTCCGCAATCGGGTTCGATCAGCGGCTGGCCGGTGGCCGGATCGATCATCCCGCCAAGGATCGCGCCTTCGAGCCCGGCATCGAGCGTCACCACCTTCAGCGCTTCGTCCGGCCCGGCGATCCGGGCGACCAGACGCGGCGACAGGTCGGCGCGCACGGCATCGATCACCGTGTCGAAATCGGTTGTCTTCTGGAGTGCCAGCGCGAGCGAAGTGAACAGCGGCTGGGGGTGGGCGAGCCCGATCCCGTCGGCCATCAGCGCGCGCAAGGTGCGGGTCAGCGCGGCGAGCGGGAGCGGGTCGGGGGTCACCGCCTCGACCAGCGCAGGCGCGCGGGCCTTGAGGCCATCGACCCACTCGCGCACTTCGTCCGGGCCGAGCAGCTGGTGCGCCTCGGCGAGCAAGGCCTGGTTGGCGTGGGTGGCGATCACCGAGGCCGGGTCGACCACGAGGAAGCCTTCGGCCACAGCATGATCGCGCGCGGCAGGCGCGATCCACAGCGCGGGGCAATCGAAGGAGGGATCGCGGGTCGGCTCGCCGGTCAGCCCGTGGCCGGGGCGCACGTCGCCCGCGTCGATGGCGAGCAGCTTGCCGGAGCGCACGCTCCCGCGCGCGATGCTCACCCCGCCCATCATCACGGCATAATCCTGCGCGGCAAGATCGAGCGAATCCCGGATCCGGAACTGCGGCAGCACGAAGCCGAGATCGCGCGAGAGCTGCTTCCTGATGCCGGTGATCCGCGTGATCAGCGGCGCGCCTTGCGCAGCGTCGACCAGCCCGATGAGGCCATAGCCGAGCTCGACCGTCACCAGCGTGCTGTCGGCCACATCGGCGAGCGCGATGTGATCGGGGGCGACGTCCTCGACCGGCTCGGCGAGGGGCGCAGGCGCGGCCGCGCGCTTGCGAAGGTGCCACCAGATCGCAGCCGAAATGGCGGCGGCCGGTAAGAAGATCGTCTGCGGCATGGCGGGCACCATCCCGACGCTGCCAAGGATCAGCGCCACCGGCAGCCACCCGCGCGGATCGGCGAACTGGCCGCCGATCTGCCCGGCAAGGTCGCGCTGGTCGGAGACGCGGGTGACGATCGCGGCCGCGGCGATGGAGAGCAGCAGCGCGGGCACCTGCGCCACCAGCGCATCGCCCACCGCGAGCGTCACGTAAGCTTCGCCCGCCTCGGTTGCCGACAGGCCGTGGGAGATCATGCCGATGGCGAACCCGGCGACGATATTGACCCCGAGGATCAGCAGCGCCGCCATCGCATCGCCCTTCACGAACTTGGAGGCACCGTCCATCGAGCCGTAGAAATCGGCCTCCACCGTTACCTCGCGGCGGCGCTCGCGCGCTTCGTCGGCGGTGACGAGGCCGGCGGCGATGTCGGCGTCGATCGCCATCTGCTTGCCCGGCAAGGCGTCGAGCACGAAGCGCGCCGAAACCTCGGACACGCGGCCCGCGCCCTTGGTGATGACGATCATGTTGATGATCATCAGGATCGCGAAGACGAACAGGCCGACGACGAAATTGCCGCCCACGAGGAAGGCCGCGAAGCTCTCGATCACGTGGCCGGCGGCCGCGCCCCCCTCGTGCCCGTGGACCAGCACCACGCGGGTCGAGGCGACGTTGAGGGCCAGGCGCAGCAGGGTGGCGAACAGCAGCACGCTCGGGAAGGAGGAGAAATCGAGCGGGCGCCTTGCGTTCAGCGCCACCATCAGCACCGCGATCGAGATCGCGATGTTGAGCACGAAGAAGATGTCGAGCAGCAGCGCCGGGATCGGCAGCACCATCAGGGCCAGCAGCGCGAATATGCCGACCGGCAGCGCGAGGCTGGCAGGAACGGCGGCGAAGCGGGCGAACGGGGAGGCGGGGGCAGGCGTCACGGATGAACTCACAGGCCGAACGCCTTCAGCCGTTCATAGGCGCGGCGCACCTGCGGCGGGGCGGCGGCAGGATCGGTGCCGAAGGTCGCGTCCAGGATCTGCGACATTGCAGGTCTCTGGGGCGGACGTTGCCGCGGGGGCGCAGCCGCAGGCGAGGACGGGGTATAGGTGAGCGCCGGGGGCGAGCCGGGGCCGAACACCGTCTCGTCGGCGATGAGGTAGGGCGAAGGGGTGAAGCTTGCCCCGCCGCTGCTGCCGGGGCGCGGGCCGTAATCGGCGCGCACGAAGTTGACCGCGCGGCCATCCGTGGCGCGGTCGAGGGCGCGGCCCATCTTGCCGTCGATCACCTGCATCACCTGCGCGAGGGTGCGCGGGGAGCCGTCGGGGGTGTAGAAGATGCCGCGGTTGGAGGCGGCCGGGCGGGCGAACAGCGCCGCCGCGCTCTGGCCCGGATCGGCCTGCAGCTCGCTCAGGAACCGCCCCGCGCCGCCCGCGCCGAGGAAATGCGCAAGGTAGAGCTCGGCATGATCGGGCTGGCGGCCGAGGATCGGCATCAGGTGCGCGCGGTTGTCCTCGGCAAGGCCCGCCGCCATCAGCGCGGCGATCTGCGGGTCGTTCCGGAGCACAAGAATTGCCTCGCGCTTGGCGTCGTCGGCGACATAGGCATTGCCCGATGCGGTCACATCGATCTGGTCGGCAACATGCCCGAGGCCGAAGCGGTGCCCGTGCTTCTTCATCGTGTCGAGCCAGGTGTTCTCGATGAACTGGTAGAGCCCGGTCGCGCTCGAGGTGGCGGCGCGGGCGTCGGGGTTCATCGCGCTTTCGACCTCGGCCTGGGCGAGGAGGTAGTTGAAATCGACGGTGGTCGCCTGCGCGGCGCGGGCGATCGCGGCCTCGACCGGGCCGCCGCCGGCTACGGCGATCTGGCGCACGGCACCGGGCTCTGCGCCCGCCTCCATCGCGGTCCGGGCGGCGGCATGGGCGCGGGCAGCGCTTTCGAACCCGGCGCGGATCGAACCGGCGGGCAGGTTCATCGAGGTCGGGGATTGGCTCATTCGCGTGGTCCGCCTGCTGGTCGCCGCCGCGGGATGCGGGGCCTTCCGGGCGGATTGTGCAAACGCCGTGCCAGATGCGGCGCGGCGCAGGGGCTAGGGATTACCCCTCAGGTGCGCACGGGGGCGTAGGTCACGCGCGGCAGGCGTCGCGCGCCGCCGAGCGCCTCGATCCGGGCGGCGACATTGGCGGCGAGCAGGTTGCGCACCCGGCGGTTGACCTCGTTCAATTGGCGCGCGGTCTCGGCCAGGCTGCGGGTCTCGCCGTCAAGCGACTGGGGCTCGAGCGCAGCGAGGGTGTCGCACAGGCTCTCCTTCTCGCGCGCCGCGCCGACGAGGGCATCGGCATCGAGCGCGGCGCGCGAGAAGGAGAGCCTGTGC
>NZ_LSKQ01000169.1 GCF_001557115.1 Erythrobacter sp. CCH5-A1 | reverse complement strand
CGCAGCCAGGGCCGCGGCGCGGGGCGCGCAGTAGAGCGCGGTCCCGGCCGAAGGTCGGGAGACGTTACTCCCTGCCTGGCTTGCCATACGAGTTGACGATCATGTTCTCATGATGTTCTACGTCGCTCATGGGAATGAAGCGTATCGACACAGTCGCCGATCTGGTTCGTCATGGGCTCAACGCGCAGATCGAATGCCTCAGATGCCGGCGTGTCGTGCTGGTCCCCGCGTCGAAGTTGCGCGATCAGTGCTTCGCCAAGTCGATTCCCATGAAGCTGGACATAGTCGCACAGCACCTGAGGTGCAGCTGCGGCCACCGCGGGGCGAAGATCGATGCCACGGGCGTAATTGTTGATCATGAACCGTGAACCGTGACTGTGAACCGGGGGTTTGCCGATCAGCTGAGGCTGTCGAGAACGTAATCCTCAAGGTCGCGCTCGATCTCGAGCAGCGTGTCGCGCGGCAGCGTAGCGAACCCCGGAGAGTTATCGCGTTCGCGTCCGTCGCTGTCGCGATCGAGCATGACGAGCGTTCGCCGCGCGCCCGAGAGTGGGTGGTCATTTTCGGTGCTCATGGTGGCAAACAGCCATGTGCAGCTCGCCCCGATGACCGCCAGTATCCGGTCGTCGACTTCGTCAATGGTGTCCATGAGGCAATCGGCATCGCGCAGATGCAGGTAGTCGAAGCTGGGGCGTAGCAGATCGACCTGCAGCGCGGAGAAGCCGCTGAATTGCCCGGCGTGGTCCGCGAAGTGATCGCGCGCATGCGGATCCCAGTAGGTCCATTCAGTGTGCGGCTTGTTCGCATCCTTGCACATGACCGGCGAGAGGGCGGCGAGAGCGCGCTGCTGGCATTCTTCGGCAGAGAGGTGCTGCCAGCTGACCATGACGAGACGGTCGCGGTAATTGGGCAATGGTTTTTTGCGCATGGTGACATCCTCTTTCGCGTGCTTCTCAGCAGGGTAGTGACGACTGGGTGATGTATGGGGTCGCTTAATGCTCCGTTGTTGCCCCTGGCTTAGGCTTCTCTTTGAGAATTGCCATTTCAAGGGCGTCTAGCAGACCGGCGTCGACGAGTGTTTTGACTTCCCCGGCTGTAAGCTCAGCGTCCGTTCCATTGATGAGGGCGATCGAAAGCTTCTTGAAGATTTCTGCGGGGACTTTCGTCGGGTCGAATGGCATTGTAGGATCCTTCTCTTGGTGTGCGTCGGGCGCGAAAGTCGCGAGATTTCGCGAGGATTACATCAGCGCCATTCGGGTGGCCACAGGATGTTGGTCGGTGGACTGGCGAACATCGGCTCGATCTGCTCACGATGGTAGCCTGCAAGGCCGCATCCGATCGGTGTGAGCTGAAATGTGAGGTCGGGGCGGGATCGCGCGAAAGCGAGGAAGGTGCCGACGTGGCGCGCGATAACAGCAAGCGGCAGTGTTCGCAGTTGCGCGTCCTTGCTGGGAATGGCGTAGCTGTTGCCTTGCAGACCGGTGCCCTGCCCGTAGATTGCGCCGCGGTGCAGACGTGCCCACAGGGCTGCGCCCTTGCCGTGGCGGCCGGCCAGATTGCTGCCAAAGACGAAGACAGGGTCGGTCACAGGGCGCTCCCCGGGATCAGAATGGCGTCGGCAGGGGGCGGGCAAGCACCTGGTCGGAGCCGCTGTCAGCGAGGTCGTCGCCGGACAGGTCGCGCCACGGCGCGAGGGGTCGATAGTCGGGCATGTAGCGCGCGGTTACGATTTCGTACTGGCAGCAGCTGTAGAACGATGGGCGCAGGGCGAGCACCGGACGTGTATTGGGCGGCAGCTGCTCGGCAGCGAAGGCGAAGCCTGCGTTGAGGATGGGCTCGAGCAATGACATGGTCGTTCTCCGATCGAAGCAAAGCGAGGGGCGGCACTGCGGTGCCGCCCCTGCGAGGTCAGATGAACATCACGTTCTCGGCGATGATCTCGGTGCCGTAGCGTTCGGTGCCGTCGGCGTCCTTCCAGCGCGAGTAGTGGATGCGCCCGGTTACGGCGAGCTGGTCGCCCTTCTTCTTGTGCTCGCGGAGCGGCAGCCCCATGCCATTGAAGACGGTGACCTTGTGGAATTCGGCGTCCTTGAGAGCGTAGCCGCTCTCGGTATCCTTCTGGACCTTGCCGTCGCGGATGACGGGCCGCTCGGTGACCAGGATCAGCTCGGTGATGCGGGTTTCGCCGGTGTCGCGGGCGACGGGGTCCTTGGCGAGACGGCCGACGAGATTGACGTTGTTCATGATAAAGCCTCCTTGTGGCCGGCGGCTCGTCCGCCGGTGCCCTTATCGAGCCTCGGCGGGAGTGGTGGGACACCGCGCGTATGCGCGGGAAACCTCGAAAATCGAGGTGGTGCGGGCAGCTCGGCTTGCCGAGCAACACGGTTCGCATTTTTGCAGGTTGGCCCTAACCGCGACCAGAGAGGCAGGGGCACTGGCGGCGGACGGGCTGTCGGGCACGAGGGGCCTTGATACGACTGAACATCGTCGATCTTGTCGTGCACAGTCGCGCCGGGATAAAGCCCGTTGCCTGCGACACCGGACAGGAACAATCCGCGTCGCCGGGCCCTGGTCAGCGGGCGGCCTGCCGCGGCGGCGGGCCGGGGATGCCGGGATTGGCTACGCCGGACGCGCGAATTTCACATGTCGCCAGCTTCGGCGTGGGGCCAGCCCTCGCGCGGGCACGAGAGGCGATCCCCTTGCCGTCATCGGGCTCCCCACCGCGCTGGAGGGCGGTGGCGGCACCGGACGTGGCGGCGCCGGTCATCGCATCGGGATCGTCTTGGTCTTCCCCATAGGGGTGGCATTCTGGTGATGGCCCTCGTTCGGCAAACAGTAAGCGGTTTTTCGGGAGAGCAGAGATGGTCGTCGGCGCCGAAGGCGGCGCATTATGTCTTCAGTGTTTCCCGAGAGCTCAGAGCGTGGTTCTGGCGGAAGCGATGAGACCGCGTGGTGCATCATCGAGGCAGCTGAAACGTGCTGCGCGGCCGATTACAGTCTGGCGCGCCGCCAAATGTCGCGCAGCCGCCCGAGTATCCCGCGCGGCACCTCTTCCTCGGGCGTATTCTGGATAAACTGCAAGACGTCTTTGATGGCGATGTGAATGTTGTCCTCGCGCAGGAGAATGCCCGCGGAGAGTTCAAGTTCGTTGAGAGCGCGGCGTCCGGCGGCTCGGTCGCCCCGGCCGAGAACGAATTCGTAGGTCGCATTGAGGGGGACGAGCGTGTCGGGGTCGAGATAGAGCAGCTCGTCGAGCGTCTCGGGGTCGGCGTAGCGCGCATCGTGTGAAGCGGGTGCAGCCAATTCTGCAATGGTCCGCATATCGACATCGAAGCCCGGAGTGCGCTTGCAGAGCGCCATAAATTTGCGGTGGTCGCCGAAGAGCGAGAAGGCTCTCGTGCCGCCGGTCAGGCGGTAATAGCGTTCGAGAAACTGGATGTCGGCATCGCTGAGGCCGAGATAGGCGATGACATCGTCGATTGTGTCTTTCGTGGAGCCCAAATGCACCGTGCCCGGTGGAAGGTCCCATTCCTTCCTCAGGTGTTCTGGTGGGCCGCTTTCCAGCAGAAACGCGGCTGCGCGTGTTGAAGAGAAGAGGTGGTTTGGAATCCGCGTGCCGTCTGATGCGCGCACCTCTCGCCAGTGTCTGGCGATGGCGAAGAGGAAGACGGCAATGCTGGCGGCCGTGGTTCGTTCGGTGGCAAGGTTGTCGTCTGGCATGGCGTTCTCCGGGGATAGAGAGGTTTGCGGACCTGCCGGGCGGATGTCTCGTCAGGGACGCAAGACGATGTCGCAGGTTCGTCCGTTCATCGCGGAAGCGATGTCATTGAGCAGCTGCCTTGAGGCACGCTTCTTCCGCATCAGGCTTCCGTCGGCTTGCGGCTCGATGTGCGGCCCGGCCCAGAGAAAGACATTCGCTTCCTCAAACACCACTTCGCTGGTGTCGTCGAGGCCCAGCGCGTTGCGTTCGGCGCTGCCGATCGCAACGCGCGCCCCGGTGGCTCCGGAGATGATCGGGAGCACCGCCACGATATGCAGGGACTCGATCGCCTGCACGTTCCAGACGAGGCACGGGTGAAGCGTGGCGCTTTTGGTCGGTCCGCCCTGATCCTTTTTCAGGAGATAGCGGAAGTCGATGATCGCGCCGGTTTGCGGCAGGTTCGCGGTGTCAGGCTGCATCATCGTCGTACCTTTCGGGCGAATGCGGGTGTGCTCCCAGACGGGCGGCGGTGAGATCCCTGATGATTTCGGCCATACCGCCTGAATGCATGGCGCGGCCGACCAGCGCGCGCAGCGATGCATATTCGTGGGCCGGCACGAGCACGACCGGCACACGGCCGTCTTGACTGATTCCAATCGAGCGGGTCGCAGCCGCGTTGAGCGCTTTCCGGGGGTTTTTCAGAAACGCGGCGTCCGCGATCGTTTCGGTGAATGGATTGTCCATGGAGGTTCTCCCTGTTGCGATGGTCGCGGCTCAGGATAGGGCGCAGTGTGCTTGATCGGCAATCTCTCTGAGCGGATTTTCCGTTAGGGAAGCGGCACTTGTTCGGCGTTTCAGGCGATTTCGATCCTGACCGTCTTGTCGAGCGTTGGCACGAAGCCGAGTGCGCTGAGCTCGTCGAAGGTCAGGTCGCGGTGCGTGCCGTCGGCTTCCTCGATTTCCCATGTGATCCAGGGCCGCACGCGTCGACCGTCAGCGAGCTTGATGCCGCCTATCGTGCCTATGGGTGTGAGTTCGATCGTTGCGCTGCCCGGTACTCCGGTGTGTTCGCGGACGTCGATTATAGCGGTGATGATGGTCATGGAGCGTCCTTTCGAAGGGCACGGCTCCGGGCCGTGCTTGCAAAAGAATGGGCCCGTCTCTCGGGGGGAGAGAGACGGGCCCGGAGGGGGCGCAAGGCGACCGGAGGACTGGGAGCCGCCTTGCGCTGGGGGAGCTGGTATCAGCCGGCGAATTCGGCGGTGGATTCGCCGAGACCGTCGCTCGCGGCGCCGCTGGTGCCGGTGCTTTCGTCGCCCATGTCGAAGGCCGGCATGTCGTCCTGCTTCGCTGCGAGTTGCGAGGCAACATCGCGGCGGCGCGTCGGGCGCGACCAGACGATGTTGTAGCTGCCGTCGTCCTGGCTGAAGGCCGAGATTTGCAGCGGGGCGGTCATCGACGGATCGTCGATCCGGCCGTTGAGGAAGGCCTCGCCGGTGTTGTTCGAGAACAGCTCGAACAGCGCGCCGACCTGGATCCACTTGCGCGCCGGCGTCAGGGCATGGATCTCGAAGCGCGGAGCCTTCGGATTGTTGCTGTTGACCGGCTTCAGTGCGATCGTCATCGCGACAGCCATGGTGTCAACGCGGCCGATGAAAACGCCGCTGTCGTTCTGCTTGATGGAACCGATGTTCATGATGCTTCTCCTGAGATTGCGTCTCGGACACCCTGTCCTCGACACCCTTCTCAATCCTCCTCCTCTCCTCGGCCCGCCTGCGGGACGAGCAGGCGCGCGGCCCCGCGCGCCCTCCATTGGCTGCGCCAATGGGATCGCTTCAGGGGCTCAGGCTGGTTTCAGGTGTGCCGTGCGGAAAGTTGCCCTGCAGAACCGCTCAGAGCGGGCGGTCGAGGAGTTTGCGTCTTGCGTTCGCGAGGATTTCGATGCTGCCCTGCAGGACTGTGCCTGCGTTCGACGCCGGGGTGGCCGCGGCAAGCGCGTTCCAGAATTCGGTCGAACGCGCCTCGGCAGCCTCGATCAGGGCAAGAACTTCGTCGCTGGTCAGTCGGTACTCACGCGAACAGGCCGGCAATTCGGATCGGAGCGTCGCGAAGTCAGCGAGGGCTTCGGGAACCGGAAATCCGTGGCGATAGGCCTCGTCCACCCCGGCCCGGATTTGCTCGGCGGTGTGACGGTCTTCAATGAGGATGGCGCTGCGCGATGTGCCCAGGAAGGGTTCGAAGGGCCCGGTGCGCGCGGTGATGGCGCGCGGCGGGTTGCCTGCAAGTGCGACGATGCAATCGGGGGCGATGACAAACACCGAGCCGTTAGCGAGTTCGCCGCTGTTGCAGGCGCGCAAGGCTGCGCCTGCCGTGTCGAAGTGATACACGATCTCCATGATGCGCCCCTTCAGATGAGTGGGTTTGAATCCAAAAACGATTGCAGTGCAAGGTCTTATTGTGCCGTAGCGGGACGTGTCCCGGAGGGGGACGCGCGTATGCGCGCTGGTGTCCTGAAGGAGCCGGTCAATCGGCTACAGACCGGTGACTCTTGGGCTTTGCCAGCCAGGCGCGGATGGCGCCCTGCTGGCGTTCGAGCTTGGCCGTCAGCGCACCGATCTCGTTGCGGCTCCGGTAGCGCAGATCTGCCAGCGCGGCTTGCCAGGCAGTTTCGTCGCTCTTGCGCCATCCGCTGTCGCCGCGGTGGGCCGCAGGTGAGATCACGGCGCGCCCCGCTTCTTCCCGCAGTCGCCGGTCAAGTTCTCTGAGGCGCGTCTTGGTCGCATCGCGGGCGGCGATCATCCGGCGATATTCGAGCGGGTGTGTCATGACCGGTCGTCCTCCTCGGAAGCTGGCAGGCCGTCCTTCGAGCGTCTTTGCGCGATCAGGTCCGCAAATCGTGCTCTGACCGCTAATCCCGTCGGAAACCTGTTTTGGAGTCCATGGCGCTGGAGGATGGGCGCGCGCGCCGCCGCAATGCAGGCGGCCTCGTCCGGTGTAGGAAGACGTGGCGGCCATCCCCGCTGAAAGCGGAGGTCAGGCGGCATTGTGCTTTCCAGCTGGCGCCGCTCGCATGCGGCATGCTTTGCGCGTTCGATGTCGGCAGCGAGGGTACCGGTCAGGAGGTGGGGCGCACTATCGGCGAGCCAGCGCCCGGGTTGAAACGAGAACGTCGAGCGTGCTTCCAGCGCAACGAGATGGACGAAGGCTTGATGGTTTGAAGGCGCTGATGATGCCGCCTGCTGGTCGGCGAGCGACTGCAGGACGCAGTAGCGGCACGAGAGGCGGCTCGAGCGGTAGCGGGTGTAGGCTTCATGCAGCGGGATGCCGTGAGTTTTGTGGAAGGCGAAGACATCGGCGGTTGCCCAGTCGATGACCGGATGCCAGATCAGCATTCGAGTGCCGGCGCGATTGCCTTCGGCTGCGAAGCGGCTGTCGCGCTTCCAGTCCGGTGCAATGGCCCGGGCGCTGCTCTCGTCACGGCGGATTCCGATGACCTGAATTATGGTCTCGCCTGCCAGCTGGCGGGCGAGGTAAGGACCGATGACCTGGGCTTTTTGCTCCGAGGTGCAGAACCGCAAAGATGCCGACGACCAGGGTCCGATCAGATTGTAGGTCGAGAGCTCTTCGTAGCGCGCCTTGCCGGACTCGTAACGCTGGTGCCAACGGTCGAACAGGTCACCGCTCTGGCGTTGCCGGATAGTGAGCGCGATGTCGGCTCTTGCAGCGATGGTTGCGATGGTTTCGGCGGTGCTGTCCCATTCGGCCCTGCCGAGGTCGGCATGGATGGCAATGCGCCGTTCACGCGGGTGGCCGAGTGCATCGAGCACGGGCATCGCGGCAAAGAGTGCGGCTGACGAATCCTTGCCGCCGGAGAGGTTGAACACAATCCAGGCACCTGCGCGGATGGCGGCCTCGATTGCGGGCGGCAACGCGATTGGCGGTTGGACGAGTGAAGAGCGGGCGCGGCATGCGTTTCGAGAACTCATGGCATGCCTGCCGGGCAAGCGAGCCATTCGGGTTCATCAAGCGCGATAGGGACGTCGAAACCGGCGGCCTCGGCTTCCGTGAACAGCGTTGCGGAAGCGAAATTGCCGAATCCGGCTTCGTTGTTCCAAAACAGCAGGCCATGCTCCGCATCGCGGGTCGTCAGCACAAGGCGGGCGGTTTCAGCATGGGGTTGAGCTGAGAGCGCATTGCTGACGATGGCGTGGGTGCTGTGATAGGCGATCCCGTCAGTCTTGATGATGACCGCGCCGCCGCCGAATTCGTCATTTCGAAGCTTGTCGCAGGTGTAAGCGTATTCGAATCCGATCGGCAGCGCCGATTTGGCACAGGCGAAGAGCAGGTTCGCCACCTGTTCGATGCCGAACTGGTCGCCCGAGAACGTCACAACCCTGGTGGTGTGATCTTGGCCGTCTTCGATGGTAATGGTGGCATCAAGGCACGGGAAGTCTTTGTCCGGGAAGATCGGCATGAACCCGGAGAACGGGTCGTCGCTGATCGGCGGAAAGGCATCGGCAAATGCCGGCCCAAGCGCGTTGTATGCCTCGCGCCGGTCTTCGCCTTGAATATCCTCCTCGATGGCATCGATGGCGGTTTCTGCTGCTGCGATCAGCTCGGCTTCAAACGCTGTGATGGTCACCGCGAATGCGGCATGGATATAGTTGTTGGCCATTGGAGTTGTCCTTGGATGGGCTGATTAGGCCGCCATGAGCGATTGCAGCGCGGGCTCGATCGCAAAGCCGAGCTGGCGGGCGAGAGTGACGGCTCGGGACATCGAAGCTGGTTCGACGCCGAGCGAGGTCGCAAGCTGGTCGAAGGTGTCCCCGGCCTTTGGGGCGACCTGATGCAAATGGCCGGGCTCGGCGGTGACCGCGAAAGGCCAGGTCATGGCGACGCCGACTACGGCCTCGTCCATTATCAGAAGCAGATCGCCGGTCGCGATGCGATCATCGGTTTGAACGGCGTCATAGGCATTGCCACTCGTTTCGAAGACATGGATCCGGTAGGGTACGAGGGCGAAACGCTCGCTGTCAGTCAGCATGATGCGACTCCTTGCCGTTCGGGCCAGCGACCGACGGATCAAGCCCCGGCGAGCCCTTGGGATTGGCGCGCAGCATCCACGCTTCGGGACGGATGGCGCGGGCCCAGTCAGCGAATGACGGGATATGGCCGAGATCCTCCAGCACATGTTGTTCGCCGATGAGGCGAACCGGAACGACGCGCCCGTCGCTGTTGGTTATGGTCTGGCCGAACAGCGCTTCGAGCATGAATATGCCTTCGGCATGGTGCCGCAGTGCACGGTGACGCGGGTCAGCGATGATCGCCTTGGACTGGTCGAACCAGTCGTGAAGCGGCCGGTAGTCGTCGACGCACCCGCCCCAGCGCTTCACCGATGAGAGCGCGTGATAGTAGCAGTGGGACATGGCTCAGCACTCCCATTCATAGGCAGTGCTGTCGTAGGAGACATATCGCGTGTTGTGGTCGTGTGTGGCGCGGCCGGCCTCGACATCGATGATCACCGGGACTGTAAGGAATTTTGTGCTTGGCCGTTATTTGTTAGGCCAATGGGAAGC
>NZ_LSKQ01000168.1 GCF_001557115.1 Erythrobacter sp. CCH5-A1 | reverse complement strand
ATCGGCTCCCCCGGCGCCCGCTGGCGCGGCGTTCCTGAAGGAACGTCCCTGACCCGCTGGCAGGCACCGTCCCTCGGGAACTCCCATCAAGCACAGGAGGTTCACATGGGAATCCAAGTCACATTGTATCAGGCACTGCGGTCTGTTAAGGTGCCCTCGAACGACGCCGAAAAGGTCGTCGAAGAGCTGGAAGGGCACATCGCGATGAAAGTCACCGAAGCGAACGCGCCGCTGATCGCAGAACTTCGGGCCACCCGCGAAGCGATCTCGAAAGATGTCGCACGCACCAAGTGGTATTTTAGCACCGCCATCGTGATCGCTGGCCTGATTATCGCGATTACCAATGCGATAAACTGACCCAGGGGGCTTCGGCCCCCTTTTTACTCGCCATCCATCGACCATACGGCACGGCGCTGCTCTCCGGCGCATCGGCACATTCGTGCCTCGCCGGCATCGCCGCCGCACCCGCATAAGCGCCAGAAGATAGCCCGGACAGTGTCGTCGGGCGAAGCGCGGTTCGCAATCGCAGACTACCCGATGGAATGTCTCAGCACAGAGCAACGCTGTATCGCTCAGCCCACTGCAACACCGCAGGCTCCGGAGATCCGAACGCGCAGGAGAGACACCGTGATGCTGGACACATGACCTCGCCGTCTCAGCGATCGGACAATCTCACAGTGCCTGTAGTCGGCGTCGAGGATCGACGGTTCCCCCAATTTTCTCGTTCCTCGAAAATCGGCTCCCCCGTCGCCCGCTGCGCGGCCGCAAGCGGTCCTCGACCCCAACCGGCACTGTGACCTTGCCGCTCCGCAATCAACGCAATGGAGGTCAAGATGAGCCTGCAAATCACCCTCTTCCAAGCTCTGCGCGCAGTTCGGATCAACCAGAACGAAGCCGAACGGGTGGTGCAAGAGCTCGACAATCACATCCGCACGAAGATCACCGATGCAACGTCAGGAATCGAGCGCCAGCTGCGGATTCAGAACGCACTGGTCTTCTTCCTGGCCGCGATGGCCTCGCTGGCGACCGCAATCGGCGCATACCTGGCCGCCCTCAACCGATGAGGGCGCCGGAGCAGGGCCCAGGGCGACCAGCAGCGCGCGGGCACCGGCAGTCCCTTGCTGGCCTTGCGGACCTGCGTCCGCATCGGCTTCGC
>NZ_LSKQ01000017.1 GCF_001557115.1 Erythrobacter sp. CCH5-A1 | reverse complement strand
GGTCGTGTCCGTCAATGTGGTGTAAATTCGTGTGTGGCCAGCGGGCGGCATTTTCAGGCGGCCTTGGGTGTTATCTGTAGCGGCTGAGCCTCCTCGATGGTTGGTATGGCGATCGCTGCCATGCCCTCGATCTGCATGTAGCGGTGCTGGAGCTGGTATTCGTCGTTCTGCTCGAGCAGGACGGCACCGACGAGGCGGATGATGCTGTCCTCGTTGGGGAAGATGCCGACGACATCGGCGC
>NZ_LSKQ01000167.1 GCF_001557115.1 Erythrobacter sp. CCH5-A1 | reverse complement strand
CGCCCAGCCCCGCCCAGCCGACGAGCGGCAGAATCGCGAGGGGCGCGGCGAGCGCCGGCGGGAGGTGGCGCAGACCGGTCAGCTGGCCAAGGCCCGCGAGCGGGAGCCCGTATCCGCCCCGCGCGCTCCACCCTTGCGAGGCAAGGTCGCCCGGCAGTCGCGCGGCATCGACCGCCGCGGCGTGGAACACCAAGCCGAGCGCGAAGAGGGCAAGCACCGCCGCAACCGCCGCAGCCTCGCGCCAGCGCCGCTCGCCGAGCGCGAAGGCCAGCCACAGCAGCACGAAGGGCGCTGCGAGCTCGCGCACCGCCAGCGCGGCGGCGGCGGCGAGCAGCGCGCCGCCCCAGCGATCCGGGCGGTAGGCGAGCAGCGCCAAAGTGAGCAGCATGCCGGCGATGAAGTCATGGTCATAACCGGCTACGGGGACAAGCGCCGCACCCCCGCCCGCCGCCAGCAGCGCGCTGGCGATGATCCCCTCCCCGCGGGGGGCGAGCGGCTCCGCCCGCAGCCACAGCGCCGCGATTCCCCCTCCCGCCAGCGCCAGCGCCAGCCAGCGCACGCCGTCCGCTCCCAGCATCGCCTGTGCCCATGCGAGGGTCGGCAGGCGGACCGCGACAAAGGGCCATGTCGGATAGCCGCGCGCCCGCTGCTCGGCGAGGGCGGCGGCGTAGTAGCCCTCGCCTGCCGCCATGCGGGTATGGATGCGGGCATAGAGCGCCATGTCGCCCTTTCCGGGCGCAGGCCTCGCGGGCGCGGCGACGGGCTTGGTCGCAGCCTCGGCCGCAAGAGAGTCGTCAGCGGGCAGGTTGGCGGCGGCGCTCCAGATCATCGCCGCAGCGAGCAGCGCCAGCACCAGCGCCGCGGCCCAGCGGGGGAACCGCGCGAAGGGACGGTGCGGCAGCGCCAGGCGGCCGCCCTCCGCCAGCCTCATCCGATCCAGCCGGCCGCGAGCGCGCCCCATACCGCGCCCGCGCCTGCCAAGGCAGCGACCAGATAGCCGAAGCGGCTCGGCCCCTCACGGCGGTCGGTGATGAGCGGGATGACCGGCAGCGGCGGCGGCTCGGGCGCGCCGCCCTTGGGCGGGAACATCTCCTCAACGCGCCGGATCAGGCCGGGCAGGCGCAGCAGCGTTTCGGTATCCTGCTTGAGCCGGTCGGCGAGCGCGGCTTCAGGGCCCAGCTCGTCGCGGATCCACTCGCGCACATAGGGCGCGGCAGTGTCCCACATGTTGATGTCGGGGTTCAATTGGGTGGCAATGCCTTCGACCATCACCATGGTCTTCTGCAGCAGCAGCAGATGCGGCTGGGTCTGCATGTCGAAATCGCGGGTGATCGCGAAGAGCCCGTCGAGCATCTGGCCGACACTGAGCTCCTTCACCGGCTTGCCCCGCATCGGCTCGCCCACCGCCCGCAGCGCGGTCGCGAATTCGCCGACCGAGTGGTAGCTCGGCACATATTGCGCCTCGAAGTGGATCTCGGCGACGCGCTGGTAATTGCCGGTGGTCAGCCCGTAGAGAATCTCCGCCAGCCACTGCCGCGCGCGTCGGTCGATGCGGCCCATGATCCCGAAATCGATCGCGACGATGGTGCCGTCATCCTCCACGAACAGGTTGCCCTGGTGCATGTCGGCATGGAAGAAGCCCGCGCTGATCGCCTGGGTGAGGAAGCTGATGACGAGGCGCTCGGAAATCTCGGCAAGATCGTGCCCGCGCGCGCGCAATTCGTCGACGCGGCTGATCTTGATCCCGTCGATCCATTCGACCGTCATCACCCGCCCGTTGGTGCGATCCCAGTCGATGGCCGGGATGCGGTAGCCGGGTACGCCCGCCATCTGTTCGGCGAGTTCGGAGGCAGAGGCGGCCTCGCGCCGCAGGTCGAGCTCGGAATTGGTCCAGCGCTTGAAGTTGGCGATGGTGAGGCGTGGGCGCAGGCGGCTCGCCTCGCCGCCCATAGCCTCGACATGAGCGGCGGCCCATTCGTAGGTGGTGATGTCCTGCGCGAACTTCTCGCGGATGCCGGGCCGCAGCACCTTGATCGCGACCTTGCGGCCATCGGTGGTCAGCCCCTTGTGGACCTGCGCGATGCTCGCCGCGCCGACCGGCTCGGGCTCGATCTCCGCGAACAGGTTCCCGATCGGCTGGCCGAAGCTCGATTCGATCGCCGCCCTGATCTGCGCGAAGGGCACCGGAGGGAGCGAATCCTGCAAGGACAAGAGGTTGTTCGCAGCCTCCTCGCCGACAAGGTCGGGGCGCGTCGCGAGCGATTGCCCGAGCTTAATCGCGGCCGGGCCGATGGCGCGGAAGGCCCCCGCATAGTCGGGCTTGCCGCGCTTGCCGGTCAGCGTCGCCAGCCGCGCGAGCCGCACGAGGCGGCGCAGGGCAGCAGGCGCGTTGGGATCATTCTCGATCCCCACCAGCGCGCGCCTGCGGGCGAGCGTCACGCCCCAGCGCGCAAGGCGGGAAAGGTGGACGACGGAGGAGGTCACTGGCCTAGATCTTCCACCCCGAGTGGATCGCCACCAGCCCGCCCATGATCGGCTCGACCTTGGTGTTGGCGAAGCCGGCCTTGCGGATCATCTGCTCGAAGGCGGGCATGGGCGGAAACTTGCGGATCGATTCGGCAAGGTAGCGGTAGGAATCCGCGTCCCCGGCAATCGCCTGCCCCATGCGCGGCAGGAGGTGTTCGGAATAGAGATCGTAAGCCTCCTTCAGCCCCGACCATTCAACGGTCGAGAACTCGAGGCAGAAGAACCGCCCGCCCGGGCGCAGGACCCGCAGGGCTTCGGCGAGCGCCTTGTCGATGTGGGTCACGTTCCGGATACCGAAGGCGATGGTGTAGGCGTCGAAGGTGTTGCTGGCGAAGCTGACCTGCTCGGCGTTCTGGCAGGTGAAGACGAGCGCCCCGTCCTCCGCGTCAAACCCGCGCTCGAGCGCGCGTTCGGCGCCGACATCCAGCATGTCCTGATTGATGTCGGCGACCGTGATATGCGCGCCGCGCTCGGCCATGCGGAAGGCGATGTCGCCGGTGCCGCCTGCCATGTCGAGGATCTGCTCGCCCGGCTGCGGCTTCACGCGGCGCACGAACTTGTCCTTCCAGAGCCGGTGCATCCCGCCCGACATCGCATCGTTCATGATGTCGTACTTGCGTGCGACGCTGGAGAAGACCTCGCCGACCTTGCGGGTCTTTTCCTGGGGGGTGACCTGCTGGTAGCCGAAGGAGACGGTTTCGTCGGTGTTGTCGCTCATGCCCGGTTCCCTAGAGGGAATTGCCCCATAGGCAAAGGGTGATAGAGGGCAGCCTATGTGCGAAGTTTGCAATGCCTGAGTTACCCGAGGTCGAGACGACAGTCCGCGGCCTCGCCGCCTTCCTCGAAGGCGAGCGGATCACGCGCGTCCAGTTGAACCGCGCCGACCTGCGCCGCCCCTTCCCTGCCGATCTGGTGCAGGTGATGACCGGCGCGACCGTGAGCGCGCTCGGGCGGCGGGCGAAGTATGGCCTCATGCATCTCGATCGCGGCGCGACGATGATCTTCCACTTGGGCATGAGCGGGCGCTGGCGGATCGATCCCGAGACGCCCGACACCCACGATCACCTGCTGCTGGAAACGCAGAGCCACCGCTTCGCGCTGTGCGATCCCCGGCGGTTCGGCTCGGTCGATCTGGTGGGAACCGATACGCTCGACGCGTGGCCGCAATTCGCCGCGCTCGGGCCGGAACCGCTTGGCCCCGGTCTGACGGCTGCGCACCTCAAGGCGGCGTTCAGGGGCAAGACGCAGTCGGTGAAGCTGTGCCTGCTCGATCAGCGGATTGTCGCGGGCCTCGGCAACATCTACGTGTGCGAGGCGCTGTGGCGCGCGGGCATCCGGCCCACGAAACAGGCGGGCAAGGTGACGGGCCCGCAGCTTGCGCGGCTGGTGCCCGCGATCGTCGATGTGCTCGAAGCCTCGATCCGCGATGGCGGCTCCACCTTGCGCGACTATGCCCGGCCCGACGGCGAATTGGGCTATTTCGCGAGCTCCTTCGATGTCTACGGACGCGAGGGGGAAGCGTGCCGTCGCGATGACGGCGGCATCATCCAGCGGATTGCCCAAGGCGGGCGCAGCACATGGTTCTGCCCCGTCTGCCAGAGGTAAGGCGAGAATCGTTGACCTTTGGCGGCTTCGCGACTATGCGCGCTGCTTTCCGGCGGTTGGGCCCTGCGTCCGCTCGCCCCTTTTCGAGCAACCGCCAACCAATTTCCCGGTCGCGCCGAGCGGCCTGAAGCAAACGCGAGACAGACACGAATATGGCCAATACGCCGCAAGCCAAGAAGCGCATCATCCGCAATGCCAACCGTGCCGCCATCAACGGCGCGCGGGTGAGCCGCATCCGCAGCTTCATCAAGAAGGTCGAAGCGGCCTGCGAAGCGGGCGACAAGGAAGCCGCTGCTGCCGCATTGAAGGCCGCCCAGCCGGAAATGGCCCGCGGCGTCGCGCGCGGCGTGCTCCACAAGAACACCGTCGCGCGCAAGATGTCGCGCCTGACCAAGCGAGTCGCCACTCTCTGATTCGAATCGCCTGCCATTCCGTCTTCCGCGATCTACGCGGGACTACGGAATGGAGTGGTCGCTACAAACCGACGGGCCGCGCTCCATGAGCGCGGCCCGTTTCTTTTGCGACAATTGCGACAAGCTGATCCCCCGTAAACGTCAGGATTCGCCGCGATTCGCGTGTTTGCCAAGCAATTTTTCTCGATAATTCAGACACTTCAACGCAAGTCTGCGGGGTAGAGGCGAGTCAACAGGATTATTTCACTTTTTTTAAAAGTCCGCGCTTGCGCATCGGGCCGATGCGTTCTTTACATGAACTCCACCCGGCGCGGGACAGTCCGGGTGCTTTTACAAACTGGCCGACAGGGGGGTTCTGCGGAATTGCGATTCCGCGGATGGGAAAGGCAGTGCCTGTCGCAATGGGATGAAATTTGTCGGCGAGCCCGCGAGGGATTCGCAGGCCGTGTGTGAATTGGGGATGAGCTTGTGCACAGGACTGACAAGGCGCGGACGAATGGCCGCCAGGCCGATGAACATTTGATGGAAGATGCCGAAGCCGTAAATCTCGCTGCCGACTGGGCCGATATCAGTCAGGGTCTGCGCAAGGATCTGGGGCATCAGCTCCACAGCCAGTGGATCAAGCCGATTCAGCTCGGCATGCTCAACCGCGACTGCGGCACGCTTGATCTCTACCTGCCCACCGAATTCTCCGCCAACTGGGTGCGCGACCGCTTCCATGACCGGCTGCAGCTCGCCTGGAGCATCGCGCGCAGCGAAGTGCGCAAGGTCAACATCATGGTCCACCCGGGCCGTCGCCAGCTGCCCGACCTGCGCCTCGATGACGGCCGCCGCCCCGCCAATGACGGCGCGAGCGCGATCGCCATGGCTGCCGGCAGCCTCGGCGATGCGACCTTCACCTCCTCCGTGGGGCTCGATCCCTCGCTGACCTTCGGCGCCTTCGTTACGGGCGAGGCGAACATCCTCGCCTGCAACGCGGCGCAACGCATGGCGGCGCTGGAACAGCCGCAGTTCTCGCCGCTCTACCTCAAGGCGGCGACCGGTCAGGGCAAGACCCACCTCCTCCACGCGATCGGCCACGGCTATCTGCACGCCCATCCCCGCGCGCGGATCTTCTATTGCTCGGCCGAACGCTTCATGGTCGAATTCGTGCAGGCCCTGAAGTCGAGCCAGACGATCGAGTTCAAGGCGCGCCTTCGCTCCTTCGACCTGCTGCTGGTGGACGACATCCAGTTCATCATCGGCAAGGCGAGCGCGCAGGAAGAGCTGCTGTACACGATCGATGCGCTGCTGGCCGAGGGCAAGCGGCTGGTCTTCGCCGCCGACCGCGCCCCGCAGGCATTGGACGGGGTCGAACCGCGCCTCCTCTCGCGCCTGTCGATGGGCCTCGTCGCCGACATCCAGCCCGCCGATATCGAACTGAGGAAGAAAATCCTCGTCAGCAAGCTGGCGCGATTCGCCCCGCTCAGCGTGCCCGAGGACGTGGTCGATTTCCTCGCCCGCACCATCACCCGCAACGTGCGCGAGCTGGTGGGCGGCCTCAACAAGCTGATCGCCTATGCCCAGCTGACCGGGCAGGACGTGTCGCTCCAGCTGGCCGAGGAACAGCTCACCGACATCCTCAGCGCCAACCGCCGCCGGATCACTATCGACGAGATCCAGCGCACGGTCTGCCAGTTCTACCGCATCGACCGCGCGGAAATGAGCAGCAAGCGCCGCGCCCGCGCGGTGGTGCGTCCGCGGCAGGTGGCGATGTATCTCTCCAAGGTGCTCACGCCGAGGAGCTACCCCGAAATCGGGCGCAAGTTCGGCGGGCGCGACCATTCGACCGTGATCCACGCGGTGCGCCTGATCGAGGACCTGCGCCAGCGCGATGCCGACATGGACGGCGATGTGCGCAGCCTCCTGCGCCAGCTCGAAAGCTGACCGCACACGGTTAGTTCGCACATAATCCGCACAAGCTGTGCACCGCTGTTTCGACAGGCCTTTCCACAGGCCTGTCGACAGCGCGTCCACAGGCTGTAAACAGCCTGTCCATGCCGCACCAACGCCTTTCCCCCGAGCTTGTCAGCCTGCCGCAGGGGTGGATTCCGGCTCTCCTGCGCGGCGCCAAGAGCAAGTGCCCGCGCTGCGGCGAGGCCGCGCTGTTCCGCAAGTGGCTCAAGCCGGTCGATCACTGCGGGCATTGCAAACAGGACTGGTCGGTGCAGCAGGCCGATGATTTTCCGGCCTATATCGGCATCTTCATCGTCGGCCACCTGCTTGCGCCGGTGGTGATCGCGATGATCTCCGGCGGGATGTCGGCATGGCTCACGCTCGCGATCCTGCTGCCCCTCTCCATCGTCATGCTTGTCGCGATGCTACAGCCCACCAAGGGCGCGGTGATCGCTTTCCTGTGGTGGCACGGCATCGGCGCCTTCAAGCAGGAGCGCCGGAAGGACTCGTCCAAGCCATGAGCCTCAGCCCCGCCCGGCTCGAACGCTTTGCCCGCCACATTGTCCTGCCCGAAGTGGGCGGCGCGGGGCAGGTGCGGCTGGCGGCGAGCAAGGTTGCGGTGATCGGCCTCGGCGGGATAGGGTCGCCCGCCCTCCAATATCTCGCAGCGAGCGGGATCGGACGGCTCGCGCTGGTCGACGATGATGTGGTCGACGTGAGCAATCTCCAGCGCCAGACGATCTTCACCCAGCGCGACGTCGGCCACGGCAAGGCGGTCTCGGCACGGCGCTGGCTCGCCAATTT
The DNA here is from genome assembly GCF_001557115.1 of Erythrobacter sp. CCH5-A1. Lineage (GTDB taxonomy): Bacteria > Pseudomonadota > Alphaproteobacteria > Sphingomonadales > Sphingomonadaceae > Erythrobacter. The sequence continues at coordinate 40,921 of NZ_LSKQ01000167.1, read as the reverse complement.
CGACGATTCGCTCAGCGTCGACGTCTCCGACGCGCGGATCACGCCGGACAATGCTGCAAGCCTCATTGCGGGCGCCGATCTGGTGCTCGACGGCACCGACAATTTCGCGACGCGGCTCGCGGTTTCGGATGCCTGCGTTGCGGCGGGAATCCCGCTGCTCTCGGCCGCCGTGGGCCGGTTTCAGGGGCAGGTCGGGGCCTTCGCCGGACACCTGCCGGGCGAGGCCTGCTACCGCTGCTTCGTGGGCGATGCCTTCGATGCCGAGGACTGCGACACCTGCGCCGACGACGGGATGCTCGGCGCGATGGCGGGGTGGGCAGGCACCTTCGCGGCGCTCCAGGCGGTCAAGGTGCTGCTGGCGGGCACGGCGCTGCTGGGCGAGCCCGGCTGGGGCCGGCTCCACATCCTCGACGGGCTCGAGCCCGGGATGCGCACCATCCGCATCGCCAAGGACCCCGCCTGCCGCGCCTGCGGCTGACCGCTCGGTCTGCCCTGCCCCCGCCACGGCGCGACACGATTTGCGCGGGGGCCACGGAACATAGCGCCGCCCCGCCCGGTCGCTCCCGTCTCACACAAGGAGGCTCGCGCGATGAACTGGGACTACAACACGATCATGCTGCTCGCGGTGTTCACGCTCGGCATGGGGCTGGTGATCGGCGTGGTCTCGTGGCTGCGCGCGAAGAACGCCCAGGACCATCACGAGGACGCCGCTGTCGCCGAGCGCCAGCGCCACGAGGGCCCGGCCGCGCCTGCCGAGGGGACGCCGGGCCATATCGACCCGACCATGACCGATCACCACCATCCCGAGCCGGCGCACGCGCCCGAGCACAGCGACAACGGCGTGCCGATCGCTCCGGCCGATGGCGGGCGCAGCTGGAGCAAGGACCGCGGCGCCAATCCGCCGACGCCGGAGCCGCCGAAGGTCTGAGGCGGGCGTTCAGCGGATGAACCGCCCCGGCTCGCGCCAGTCGGGGATACCGAGGCATGTCCAGCCCCCGGTTTCGTCCAGCCGGAAATGGACGCTCCACTCGGTGTTGAAGGCTGTGGCGGCGTAATCGAGCTGCACCGCGCCGGCCTCGGCATCGAGCGTGACGCTCCACAAATATTCGTTCTCGTCCTGGTCCGATGGGATGGCGCGCGCCGCATCGTCCATGGCGACGAGATCGGCAGAGATGCGCCGCACCAGCGGGTGCGCCGCCTCGGGCGCTCCGGATGCGCTCAAGACCACGAGGTGGAAGTCGAAGCCATCCGCACCATCGCCGAACAGGTCCCACAGGAACGCTCGCCGCTGGCCATAGCGCGCGGCACCGGGATCGCCCGGCAATACGATTTCTGGCGACCGCGAGAGGGCGGCCTCGAGAGCATCGGCGAAGAACGCCGTCGGCCGCGCCGACAGCCGGTAATCGTGGCGGCGGGCGTCAGCCACCCAGCACTTCCTCCACCCACTCCGGCACCAGCACGCTTGCCGGGCCGAGGCGGGTTTGGTGGAAGAAGCGCGAACCCTCGCTGCGTTCGAGATTAAGCTCGAGGCACCGCGCGCCGTTCGCCCTCGCCTCCTGCACGAAACCCGCCGCCGGATAGACCGCGCCGCTGGTGCCGATGCTGACGAACAGATCGCAGGTCTCGAGCGCCTGATAGATGCGGCCCATCTCGTAGGGCATCTCGCCGAACCACACGACATCGGGGCGCAGCATGGGCGCCTGGCAGACGGGGCACGGGGGGCGCTCGATCATGGTGCCGAGCCACGGCGAGCGCATTTCGCAGGCGGTGCACAGCGCGCTCTTCAGCTCGCCATGCATGTGCAGCACCCGCGCGCTGCCGCCGCGTTCGTGGAGATCGTCGACGTTTTGCGTCACCAGCAGCAGCTCGCCCGAAAACGCCCGCTCCAGCCGCGCAAGCGCCGCGTGGGCGGGATTGGGCGCAACATTCGCCAGCGCGGCACGGCGCATGTCGTAGAAATTGAGCACGAGGTTGGGGTTGCGGGCAAAGCCCTCGGGCGTGGCGACATCCTCCACCCGGTGCTGCTCCCACAGGCCGCCTGCCGAGCGGAAGGTGTCGATCCCGCTCTCGGCGGAAATGCCTGCGCCGGTGAGGATGACGATGCGTTCGACCTGTGCCATGAGGCCTTCAAGCATGAGGCATAGGGGCACGCAATGGCACAGCTCAATTTCGGGGTGATCGGGCACAAGGGCCGGATGGGACAGGCATTGGAGGCGGCGATCACCGATGCCGGGCATGCGCTGTTTGCGGGCGTCGATGCCGGCGGGAGCATCGGGCCCTTTGCCTCCCAATGCGACGTGCTGGTCGATTTCTCCGCGCCCGATGCCCTCGCGGCCAACCTCGGCGCGGCGCGCGTGGCGGGCAAGCCGATCGTGGTCGGCACCACCGGGCTGGAGGAGCCGCATTTCGTCATGCTCGCCGAGGCCGCGCGCGCCGTGCCGGTGCTGCAATCGGGCAATTTCTCGCTGGGCGTGACGCTGCTCGCGCACCTCGTCGAGGAGGCCGCCGCGCGGCTCGGGCAGGATTGGGACATCGAGGTGCTCGAGATGCACCACCGCATGAAGGTCGACGCGCCCTCTGGCACCGCCAAGCTGCTGGGCGAGGCGGCGGCCAAGGGGCGCGGGATCGTGCTCAGCGACAACATGGAGAGCGGCCGCCACGGGATGACGGGCGCGCGGGCGCCGGGCGCGATCGGGTTCGCCACGCTGCGCGGCGGCACGGTGGCAGGCGAGCATGCGGTGATCTTCGCCGGCTCCGAGGAGCGCCTGACGCTCGCGCACTCGGCGGAAAACCGCATGATCTTCGCCCGCGGCGCAGTGAAGGCGGCCGAGTGGCTCTGCGGCAAGCCCGCCGGGCGCTACACCATGAACGACGTGTTGGGACTATGACCGCAATCGATCCCGGGCAGTATCGGTGGCGAGCCGAAGGCGGGGGCGAGGACGCCGCGCGGCGCTGCCTGGCCTTTCTGGACCGGATCGGGATCGCCACCGGCCCGCTCAGCGAGGGCGAGGCGCAATTGCTTGACGGGCTGGCGATCATCGGTGGCCGCCTGCTGATCGACCCCGACGTGCCGGTGTGGCCGGGCGATCTGCTGCACGAGGCCGGGCACATCGCGGTTGCCGACCCCGGGCAGCGCCGGGCGCTCGGCCCGGTCGTGGCCGATGGCGGGGACGAGATGGCGGCGATCGCGTGGTCCTATGCCGCCGCGCGCCAATGCGGATTGCCGCTCGACCAGCTGTTCCACGAGGGCGGCTATCGCGGCGATGCGATCATGCTGCGCGAGGCCTTCGCCAGCGGGGCCAAGATCGGCTCCCCGATGCTCGGCTTCTTCGGCCTGTGCGATCCCGACGGGCAGCCGGGCGATCACCCCTTCCCCGCCATGAAGCGCTGGCTGCGCTGATCCTTCTCCTTCACGATCCCCATCCCATGAACAAAGCCCAGATCTTCGAATTCTTCCGCCGCCTCGCCGAGGACAACCCCGCGCCCCAGACCGAGCTCGAATATGGCAATGCCTATCAGCTGCTCGTGGCGGTCGCGCTGTCGGCGCAGGCGACCGATGTCGGCGTCAACAAGGCGACCCGCGCGCTGTTCCGCAAGGTGGAAACGCCACAGCAGATGCTCGAGCTGGGCGAGGAGGGGCTGAAGGAGCACATCAAGACCATCGGCCTGTTCAACTCCAAGGCGAAGAACGTCATCGCGCTCTCGCAGATCCTCGTTGACCGACATGGCGGCGAGGTTCCCGACAGCCGCGATGCGCTGGTGACGCTGCCGGGCGTGGGCCGCAAGACCGCCAACGTTGTGCTCAATTGCTGGTTCGGGCAGGAGACCTTTGCGGTCGACACCCACATCTTCCGCGTCTCGAACCGCACCGGCATGGCCAAGGGCAAGACCCCCGACCACGTCGAGGCCAAGCTCGAAAAGCGCGTGCCCCAGCCGTTCCGCCGGGATTCGCACCACTGGATGATCCTCCACGGCCGCTATGTCTGCAAGGCGCGGACGCCGGAATGCTGGCGCTGCAAGGTCGCGGACCTGTGCAGCTTCCGCAAGAAGGTGCTCGAAACCCCGAAAGGTCGCGCCGCCGCTCCCGGCCCGGATTAAGGCGCGGTTCAAGCGGAGAGGCGACAATGCCGGCATCCTTCCGGTGGAGAAAGATGCCATGACCCCCCGCTCGCAGCTTGCCTTCGCGCTTGCCCCCCTGCCGCTGACGGCCGCCCTGATGTTGGGGGCCTGCGCCGTCGATCCCGAAGCCGAGGCCGCGCGCACGCAGGCCGCACTCGATGCGGCGCCGCCTGCGAACGTCAAGGGCCCCGGACAGAGCTGCATCAATCGCGATCAGGTGCGCAACACCGTGGTGCGCTCGGACCGGGTGATCGATTTCGAGATGCAGGGCGGCAAGGTCTATCGCAGCACGCTGCCGGCGCGCTGCCCGGGCCTCGAATGGGACCGCGCGATCACCTACGAGACCTCGATCAACCAGCTGTGCACCCAGCAGATCGTCTATGCGCTCCAGACGATCGGCGGGACGCTGCAACGCGGCGCGGGGTGCTCATTGGGCGAGTTCGTGCCGATCGAGTATGTGAAGGTGAAGGAGTGAGGCGCTGAAAGTCGGTTGCTAGCTGCCTCAGTGTGACGGTCCAAAATCTGGCGAAGGCCCGTCAGCCAGATTGTATCTGTCCGCCGCTGCCGGATCGAGAACATACCGGTCCCCCTCGACAATGAGGTCGGCGGGCAAGGGAATTGTCTCCCCATTTAAGACCGGCAATTCCTTCGTTTGCGGCCATGATGCGCGGACCTCTTGCATCAGAGCTTCCCTGAAGCGGTTGGTTTGCATCATGTTTTTCTCACCCTTGAAAGTGAGCCAGATCCGGCCCGCATCGTAAGGACGGTTCATCGCCGATGCGATGAATTTTTCATCATTGGCCCCCGCCCACACGGCGGCGCGAAACGATGTGGGTGTTACCTCATTATGCAGCGCGATCTCTTCGTCAGTCGCACTGTCGACATGAAAGCCGGCGCGGGCTGCGTGTTTCTGCATGATGGCAAGCAATTGATTTCGCTCTTCCGCGCTCTCCGCCGGCACCTCATAGGCCGCGGAAGTCTTCATGACCTCGCCGCCTTTGCAGGAAGAACTTGCGGCTAGCGCCATGAACACGGCGAAAACGAACCTGAGCATCAGCCCCGGCCACCCTCCCCGAAATTGCTCGGATCGAGCTCCAGCCCCGCTCGGCCATCGGCGGCGGTGTAGGCGGGGGCGTGGGGGTGCTCCACCACCTCGGGCTCTTCCACCTCCAGCATCCCCTCACACTTGGTGATGACCGCCGTCGCCACCGCATTGCCGACCACGTTGGTCGCGGTGCGGCCCATGTCGAGGAACTGGTCGATGGCGAGGATGATCGCGACGCCCTCGACCGGCAGGCCGAACATCGCCAGCGTCCCGGTGATGACTACGAGGCTGGCGCGCGGCACGGCGGCGATGCCCTTGGAGGAAATCATCAGCGTCAGCAGGATCATGATCTGGGTGCCGATGCTGAGCTCGATCCCGTAGGCCTGCGCGATGAAGATCGTCGCGAAGCTCATGTACATCATCGACCCGTCGAGATTGAAGCTGTAGCCCAGCGGCAGCATGAAGCCCGAGATGCGGCGCGGCACGCCGAAACGGTCGAGCTGCTCGAACAGCTTGGGCAGCGCGGCCTCCGAGGAAGCGGTCGAGAAGGCGATCATCAGCGGCTGACGGATGTAGCGGATCAGCGCGAATATGCGCCCCCCGAGGAACAGCGCACCTGCGCCCAGCAGGATCGCCCAAAGCAGCACCAGCGAGAAGTAGAACTCCAACAGCAGCGTGAGGTAGGTGCCGAGGATCGCAAGGCCGCTCGCCGCGACGACGTTGGCGAGCGCGCCGAACACCGCCACCGGCGCAAAGCGCATCACGTAGCCGGTGACCTGCAGCATCATTTCCGCGAGCGCGTCCGCGCCCTTGACCAGCGGCACCCCGCGCTCGCCGATGGCCGACAAAGCGACGCCTGCGAAGATCGAGAAGACGAGGATTTGCAGGATGTTGTTGGTCGCCAGCGCGTCGATCGCGTTCTTGGGGAAGATCGAGAGGATGAACTCGGTCGCCTTCAATTCCTTGACCTCGCCGACTGCGGCTGTGGCGGCGGCGGCATCGGGGATCGGCGCACCGATGCCGGGCTGGAAGATGTTGACCAGGAGCAGGCCGAGGCCGATCGAGATCAGGCTGGCGGTGATGAACCACGTCAGCGCGCGCACGCCGATGCGGCCCAGCGCGGCGCTGTCCCCCATGTGGGCGATGCCGACGACGATGGTCGAGAGCACCAGCGGGGCGACCAGCATCTTGATAAGGTTCAGGAAGATGTCGGAGAGCAGCTTGAACCACGGCGCGATTCCGCTCTTGATCACCTCGGCCGGCAGGCTCTGGTTGAGCACCTGGCCGACGATAACGCCCAGCACCATGCCGACGAGGATGTAGAGGGTAAGTTTGCGGTCCATCGCCGGTATCTATCCTTCGGGAGTTGCGAGCGCCAGCGCGGCGGCGGCGATGCGGGCGTAGATGCGCGCCAGCACGGCGAGATCAGGGATCGCCACCGCTTCGTCGCGCTTGTGCATGGTCGCGTTGCAGAGGCCGAATTCGATCACGGGGCATACGGCGCGCAGGAAACGCGCGTCCGAGGTACCGCCGGTGGTGCTGAGTTCGGGGGCGGTACCGGTCTCGGCCTCGACCGCTTCGCTAACCAATCTGGAGAATGCGCCGGGCTCGGTCAGGAAGGGCTCGCCCGAAATGACGGGGCGCGCGCGGCCGCCGTGCTTCTCTGCGATCGCCATGACGCGTTCGGACAGGCTGTGGCCGGTGTGAAGGTCGTTGAAGCGGATCGAGATGCGCGCCTCGCCCTTCGCCGGGATCACGTTATGCGCCTTGTTGCCGACCATGATGTCGGTGATTTCGAGGTTCGAGGGCTGGAACCACTTCGTCCCTGTATCGAGCGTCAGACTATCCAATTCGGCGAGGATCGCAACCAGCTTGGGCAGCGGGTTGTCGGCCAGGTGGGGATAGGCGACGTGGCCTTGCGTGCCTTCGACGGTGATGAAGATGTTGACCGAGCCGCGCCGGCCGATCTTGACCATATCACCAAGACGGTTAACGCTGGTGGGCTCGCCGACAAGGCACAGGTCGGGCTGGATGCCCTCGGCCGCCATGTAATCGATCAGCGCGCGGGTGCCGTGGAGCGCGGGGCCTTCCTCGTCGCCGGTGATGATGAAGCTGATCGTGCCCGCTTCGGCAGGCACTTCGGCGACGGCGGCGACCATCGCGGCGATCGCGCCCTTCATGTCGACCGCGCCGCGCCCGTGGAGCAGCTCGCCGCGCACTTCCGGCGCGAAGGGGTCGGAGGCCCAGCCGTCGCCCGGCGGCACCACATCGAGGTGCCCGGCGAAGGCGAAGTGCCGCGAGCCTTCGGGCCCGTGCCGGATCGCGAAGAGGTTCTCGACCGCCGCTTCCTCGGAGCCTTCCGCCCCCTCCCCGCGGGTGAAGCGGTGGACGGCAAAGCCCAGCGGCGCCAGCATTGCCTCAAGCTCGGCGAACACCGCACCCGTGGCGGGGGTCACTGAAGGCGCCGCGATCAGGCGCTTGGCAAGGTCGGCTGTGTCGAGCATCACAGGCAGGCCTAGCAGGAGATGCCGCCGATGCCCAAGCTCGATCTTGCCGCGATTCCCCAGACCAATGCGACCGGCTATCCCGCGCCGTTCGATGCGGCGGTCGAGGGGCGCTGGTATCGCCGCCTCGCGCCGGCCAGCGGCCTCACCCGCATGGGCGCGAGCCATGTCACCCTGCTGCCGGGCGCCTTCTCCTCCCAGCGCCACTGGCACCGCGAGGAGGACGAGCTGGTGGTGATGCTCGAAGGCGAAGCGATCCTGATCGACGACCATGGCGAGACCCCGATCGGCCCGGGCGACGTGCTCGCCTTCCCCGCGGGCGAGGCCAACGGGCACTGCCTCCACAACCGCTCGGACCGGCCCTGCGTCTTCGTCGCCATCAGCGCCGGGGACAAGGCGGCGGACAGCGGCGAGTACCCCGATATCGACATGGTGTTCGACGCCGATGGCTACGCCCGCAAGGACGGCACCCGTTACGCGGCGCGCCGGACGCCGTGATCGACCCCTCGGTCAATTGGGCGGGCTTTGCGCTTGCAGTGCTGCTGATCGAACTGACCCCCGGGCCCAACATGGCGTGGCTCGTCACGCTCACGCTGTCCGAAGGGCGGCGCGCCGGGCTTGGAGCGATCGCGGGGGTGGCCGCGGGACTTGCCGCCAATGCCGCGCTCAGCGTGGTCGCGGCCAGCGCCGTCCTCTCGGCCAGAGAAGGGCTGACGCGGGGCGTCTCGGCACTGGCAGCCGCGATGATGGCGTGGCTCGCATGGGAGGCATGGCGCGAGGCCGGCGAGAGCTCGCAGGCCGTGGCGCCCAAGGCCACCACCGGCCGCCATGCGCTGGCGGGCTTCGTCATCAACTTCCTCAATCCCAAGTCCGCGCTGTTCCTCGTCACCGTGATGCCGCAATTCGTGAGCGGCGGGCGGCCGAGTCTTGCGCAAGGCCTCACCCTCGCCGCGGTCAGCGTGGGCATCGCGACGGCCGTGCACCTCGCGCTGGTGCTGCTCGCCGAGCACACCCGCGCCGCATTGATGGCCGAGGCCCGCGCCCGAATGGTGCGGCGCGCTCTGGCGCTGGCGATGCTTGGCGTTGCCGCCTGGTTCCTCGCCAAGGCGTTTGGTTAGGCCCCCACGCCCGCCCTACCCGCGCCGCCGCCGCGGTTCGTCGGGCACCAGCGGGCCGGGCTGGAATACCGCCTCGAGCAGGTCCGCGATCCTGAGCCCTGCCTGCACCACCCGCTTCCGCGCGATCGGCACGCCGCGGACGATGTCCTCCTGAGAAAGCGCCACCTTGTCGGGGAGCGGCTGGCTGCACAGGTCCTCGGTATCGAAGGCGGTGGGGTAGACGAAGCTGCGCGCGATCTCCCAGCTTTCGCGCCCCCAGTCGTCGGGCGTGCCGCCGGCCAGTTCGGCGCGCTCTTGCGCGGTGTAGCTGCGCACCACCGGATCGGCCGGATCGCTGATCGCGCGCTCGGCCAGCGCCCCGTCCCAGATCGAATGCAGGTTGAGCCCCGGCTTGATCCCGTAATCGGCCTTGCGCGCGTTGCCGCCCTGGTCCTCGTTGTCGCCCGAATGGAGCGGCATGTGCACGTCGCCCGCGAAGTGGACCATGAAGGCGAGCGCCTCCAGCCGCACGGCCGCAGGCAGGCGTTCGTCGGCGAGCACCCGCTGCGCGCGCACGATCTGCGCGGTGACGCAGTTGCCGCCCGGGCAGTTGGCTCTGGGGTCGAAGGCCTTGCAGATCGGCGCGGTGCGATAGTGCCAGGCTGCGGTATAACCCCAGCGCCAGCCTTCCGCCCGGACGCAATCGGCCCAGACCGCCGCATCCTGCAGCGTCTTCAAGGGGCAGTTGGGCGTGCCGAGGTCCTTCTCGCGCGCCAGCAGGCCCGCAACCTTGGCGCGCACTTCGGGCGAGACATTGGCGAGCGCGATGGTCGCCGTCTGGCGATGGGCATATTCGCCCCACGCCATTGCAGGGACCGGAACCAGCGCCAGCAGCAGCGCCGCACAGGCCAGCAGCTGTCGCAGCATCAGCGCACCATCTCGAACTGCTCGATCACCCATTCCTCCTGCTCCGCCGCATCGATCCATTCGCGCATCCAGTCATGCTCGAGCAGCGCCTCCATATAGGCCTGCGCAAAGCCCGGGACGCCGATCCCGTAGGTGGCAAAGCGCGTCACCACCGGAGCATAGAAGATATCGGCAGCGCCAAAGGTTCCGAACAGAAAGGGCCCCGCGTTGCCGTGGCGCGCGCGGGCTTCGGCCCACAGGGTGAGGATGCGCACGATGTCGTGCTTCGTCTGCTCGGAGACGCCGGGCAGCTCGACCCGGCGGCGGATGTTCATCGGCAGCTCGCGCCGCAGGCTGAGGTAGCCCGAGTGCATCTCGGCCACCATCGCGCGGGCCATGGCGCGCGCCGCGTCGTGCTTGGGCCAGAACCGCTCGCGCCCGACCTTGTCGGCGCAGTATTCGAGGATCGCGAGGCTGTCCCACACCACCGCATCGCCATCCCACAGGATCGGCACCTTGCCGCTCGATGGCTGGACCTCGCCCATGTCGTGCTTCAGCCGGTCCCACTCCTCGCCCATGATGGGCACGGTCAGCTCCTCGAAGGAGAGACCCGACTGCTTGACCGCGAGCCAGCCGCGCAGCGACCAGCTCGAGTAGTTCTTGTTGCCGATGATAAGTTTCATGCCGCCGCGTGCTCCACCTTGCCGCGTTTCCAACGGCCTTCCCCCTAGGCGTTCATCGGCACGCTGTCGACGCTGAACGGGGAGACACGAGAGACACTCTATATTGCAAGATTTCCTCCCCCCGAGCCAGCCTTCCACCAGCGCGGCCGCCTCGGCGCGGGTCATGGCGATATCGGCAGGGCGGAGAAAAGGGCGACGCATGGCAGCGACCGGCCTGACACGTGCCGAGCGAGTAGGAAAATCCTTTCCCCCCTGCTGGCCCGCGCGCTATCCCGCCCGCGCCAACAGGAGCCTGCACCCATGACCCTTCCCCCCTTCCACCTCGCCTTTCCGGTCGACGATCTGGCCGCCGCGCGCCGCTTTTACGGCGAGGTGATGGGCTGCGCGGAGGGTCGCTCGTCCGAGGAATGGGTCGATTTCGATTTCCATGGCCACCAGATCGTCGCCCACCTCGCCCCCGGACAGGCGGGAGACCGGGCGAGCAACCATGTCGACGGGCACGGCGTCCCCGTCCCGCACTTCGGGCTGGTGCTGACGATGGCCGACTGGGAAGCGCTCGCCGAGCGGCTGCAAGCGGGCGGCTGCAACTTCGTGATCGCGCCGACCATTCGCTTCAAGGGGCAGCCGGGCGAACAGGCCACGATGTTCCTGCGCGACCCATCGGGCAATGCCCTGGAGTTCAAGGCGTTCGCTAACCCCGCTAACCTTTTCGCTACCTGAAAGGGCTAGGTACCTATACCGAAGAGATCGCGGGAAACCCAAAAACCAACATAGGATGGCTAACGAAATACTAACCATTCCTACGTAATTCCCCTGGGCATGACCAAACATGCTCGCCTCTATGGCCCCCTCGCCTCGATCATCGCCACCGCCATTCTGGCGAGTGCCGCCACGCCTGCGCTCGCCGGCGGCGTCACCGCTGGCACGCTGATCGAAAACACCGCCACCGCCAACTTCGAAGAAGGCGGGAACCCGCGCAGCGTCGATTCGAACACGGTCACCGTGCGGGTCGACGAATTGCTCGATGTGACCGTGACCTCGCTCGACACCGGTCCCGTCACCTCGCGCCCGGGCAATGCGGTGCTGACCTTCGAAGTGACTAACCCGGGCAACGGCCCCGAGGCCTTCCGCCTCACCGCCAACCCCGCGGTGGCCGGCAATGATTTCGACGTGACCGTGCGCGGCGTGGCCATCGATAGCAACGGCAACGGCATCTATGACGACGGGATCGACCAGATCCTCACCGGCCCGCTGACCACGCCGGTGCTGGCGCCCGATGCGCGCGTGACCGTGTTCGTGCTCGTCACCGTGCCCGACAGCGCGGCGGACGGCGACACCAGCAATGTCGAGCTCACCGCCGCCGCCGTGACCGGCAGCGGCACGCCCGGCACCACCTTTGCCGGCCAGGGCCAGGGCGGCGGCGATGCGGTGGTCGGCTCGACCGGCGCGATCGACGATGCCCGCGGGCAGATCAACAGCGCGGTCGCGAGCGTCCAGCTGGTCAAGTCGGTTGCCCTGCGCGATCCTTTCGGCGGCACCAGCGCGGTGCCCGGCTCGGTTGCGACCTTCACCATCGAGGCGCGCGTCAGCGGTTCGGGCAGCGTTGCCAACCTGGTTGTCACCGACGCCATCCCGGCCGGGACGACCTACGTGCCCGGCACGCTCACGCTGGATACCGGCGCCCTGACCGACACGGCCGACGCCGATGCCGGGACCGCCTCGGACAGCGCGGGCATCAACGTCACGCTCGGGACCGTGCCGGCCGGCACCAACCGTTCGATCACCTTCAACGTCACCGTCGACCAATGATCATCGGGCCGGGCCTGACCAGCCCGGCCTGACGCAATACAATCAATAGTTTACGAGTCATCAGGGGACCAAAAATGAAGTCGATCACCAAGCTGATGCTGGCCTGTGCCGCGGCTGCGAGCCTTGCCGTGCCCGTCCTTCCGCTCTCCGCGCAGGCCGCCGCGCCCGCCGTCTCGGTCAATGGCGACATCAGGGCCGAAAAGACCGTCACCGCACCCGACGGCAAGACCCGCATCGAGCTCGTCGAGCCCGAAACCTTCCTTCCGGGCGACCGGCTGGTGTTCGGGCAGAACTACGTCAACACCAGCGCGGACGTGGTGACGAACTTCACGATCACCAACCCGCTGCCCGAAGCCGTGCGCCTCGCGCCCGACGCCGATCCGGCGCTCGAGCTGTCGGCTGACGGCGGCAAGACCTGGGGCAAGCTCGGCTCGCTCAGCGTCATCAATTCCGACGGGACCACACGTCCCGCCACCCATGCCGACGTGACCCACGTCCGCTGGGTGCTGGCCTCCATCGCTCCGGGCGCCACCGGGCGGGTCGCCTTCCCCGTAATCATCCGCTGACACGCGGGAGATAACCGCCACGCCCCGCGGGCGGCACTTTTGACGCGGGGCACACACTCGGGACCATAAACATGAAGACCACCAAGCAGCTGCTGGGTGCGGTGAGCGCGGTTGCGCTTGTCGCCATGTCCAGCACCCCTGCTCTGGCCGCAGGGACCAGAGCCGGGACCACCATCACCAACTCGGTAACCGTCAACTACAACGTCAACGGCAACGCGCAGAACGCCGTCACGGACAGCGACAGCTTCACCGTCGACCAGCGCGTCAACGTGCTTGTCACGGCCATCACCACGCCTGTTTCGGTTTCGCCGAACCAGACCAACCGCGTGCTGGCCTTCGACGTCACCAACCTCGGCAACGCTACGGCTGACCTCGTCCTCACCACCGCGCTGCGCGGCGGCACGGCGGCCAACATCAGCAACATCCGCATCTTCCGCGATACCAACGGCAACCGCACGCTCGATGCGGCCGAACTGACCGCGGGCACGATCACCTCGCTCGACGAAGTCGCAGAAGACGCGACCGTAGCGGTGCTGGTTGTTTCCGACATCGGCATCAACGCAGTGAACGGTGACACCTTCGACGTCGCCCTGACCGCTGCCGCGCACACCGGCGGCACCGCCGGCACGATCGGCGCGCGCATCGCAGCGACCTCGGGCGCGAACACCGCCGGCATCGACAACGTGCTGTTCGACGGCGCGGGCGTGTCGGATGCGGCCAACGACGGCGCGTTCTCGGCCCAGGGCCGTTACACGGTGTCGGGTGCGGTGCTGACTGTGGTCAAGCAGAGCCGCGTGGTGAGCGATCCGGTGAACGGGACCACCAACCCGAAGTTCATCCCGGGTGCGACGGTCGAATACTGCATCACCGTGGCGAACGCCGCCGGTGCCGCGACCGCGACCAACGTGGCGCTGCTCGACGATCTGCCGGCCGACGTGCAGTACAGCTCGGCCTTCGGGATCTTCATCAACGGCAACGCGACCTGCACCACCGGCACCGCCGGCGGCACCTTCGCTGCTGGCGGCGGCACGGGCGGGCGTGACCGCATCACCGGCACGCTGAGCGACGTGGCGGCGGGTCAGACCCGTTCGCTCTACTTCCGGGTCACGATCCGGTAAAATCGGTCCAGGACCAAGGTCTTGCGTGTGTTCCCCCTCTTGCGGCGTGCGGCAGCATTGCTGTGCGCAGTGCTGCTGCCGCTTGCTGCGCCGCAGGAGGGGGTTCACGCCCAGACGACGGGTGGCGCCGCCGTGCGCACCGTCATCAATATCGCCGAGGCGAGCTGGGAGACCCATGGCAACCGCCAGGAAACCGCCAGCAACCGCGTGGCTTTCGATGTTGCCACCCAGCCCCCCGCACCCCCATCGATCCGCGTCTTCCGCCGCGCGCCCGGCGGCAACGGCCCCGAACTCGTCTACCGCGCGCCCCAGTGCAGCGTCGGCGGGGTTGCCGCGGCCACGCTGCGCGCCAACGCGATTGCCAGCCTGACCCCGGGCGGCAATGCGGTCTCCACCGCCCCGACCTCCGTCGTCAATGTCCAGCAGACCGACGAGCTGCGCGGGGGCGAGCCGCTTTTCTTCGAAATTACAGCCATTTCGGCAAACCTCGATCCGACGGCGATCGACAGCCTCACAGTCGTGCTCACCACCCCGGAAGGCGACCAGGAGACCATGACGGTCTACGAGACGACCGCCGATAGCGGGCTGTTTGCCGGCGTGATCGACACCCAGCGCATCCCCCCGCCGCTGGTGCGCGAGGACTGCCGCCTCAGCGTCGGCGCGGATTCGCGCATCACCATCGCCGCGATGCGCCCGGGCAACGACACGATCCTCGTTTCGGCCGAGGTCACCGTGCTGGTCGATCCCTTCGGCGTCGTGTTCGACAGCGAAACCGGTGCGCCCGTCGATGGCGCGCGCGTCACGCTCGTCAATGCCGACACCGGCGCGCCTGCGACCGTCTTTGCCGAGGACGGCGTAACCCCTTGACCTTCCAGCGTTATCAGCGGCCAGCCGATCACCGACGGCGGCGGACGCGCGGTTCCGATGGGGCCGGGCGAGTTCTGGTTCCCGCTCACTGCGCAGGGGCGCTTCCGGCTCGTGGTCGAGCCGCCAGAGCCCTACACCGCGCCCTCGATCGCCCCGCGCGACGTGCTCGCCCGCCTGACGCGTCCCGACGGGCGCGCCTACGTCATCCGCGAAGGCTCGTTCGGCGACATCTTCGTGCTCGACAACCCCATTCCCTTCGAGGTCGACGTGCCCGTTGACGGGCCCGCCGCCGATCTCGGCCTCGTCAAGACCGCCTCGCGCACCCGCGCCGAGCCGGGCGACGTGGCGTTCTACACGCTCACCGTCAGCAATACCGATGCCGCGCGCACCCGCCGCGCGGTGAGCATCACCGACACGCCCTCGCGCTGGCTGCGGCTGCGGCCCGGATCGTTGAAAATCAACGGGGTGCGTGCGCCGGACGCGCTCACCACCTCGCCCGATGGCCGCGTGCTTTCGATCGCGCTGGGCGACATTGCGCCCGCCACATCGGTCAAGATCACCTACGCCATGTCGGTGCGCCCCGATGCGCCTCCGGGCCGCGCGGTCAACCTCGCCACCACGCGCGACGCCCTGGGCCGCGAGGTGCGCGCCGATGCGGTGCTCGATATCGAGCGCGACGGGATCGCCGACCGCATGACCATCATCGGCCGCGTCACCGAGGGCCCCTGCACCCTTGCCGACGCCGAACGCCGCGGGATTCCGGGCGTGCGGGTGATGCTCGAGGACGGCAGTTTCGCGGTCACCGATGCCGAAGGGCGTTATCACTTCGAGGGCGTCGTCCCCGGTACCCACGTGGTGCAGGTCGCGCCGATGACCCTGCCCGAGGGCGGGAAGTTCGTCGATTGCACCCGCAACACCCGCAGCGCGGGCAGCGCGATCTCGCGCTTCGCGATCGGCCAGGGCGGGAGCCTGGTGGTCGCCGATTTCCACGCCGTTCTGCCCGAAAGCGAACGCGCCAAGCTGGTGCGGGTGGTGGCCGAGCCTGCGCCGGGCGCGCCCGAAACCGGTGCCCCCGCCGCTCCCGCCGCAGACGCGGCCGAGGCACCCGCGGAAGGCGGCCCCTCGGTGACCGATTATCTCGCGCTCGGCGATGGCGAGGACGGCTTCCTCACCCCCGCCCCCGACGCCAACCCGCGCGCGCCTGCGATCAAGGTCGCGGTGCGCCACCGCGCCGGCCAGAGCGTCCAGCTGTTCGTCGACGGCAAGCCGGTCAATCCGCTCGCTTTCGAAGGCACGCAGAACCCCGAAATGGGCCTGTGGGCGGTCAGCCAGTGGCGCGGCGTGCCGCTGCTGACCGACAAGACCGTGCTCGAGGCGCGCATCCTCAATTCCTTCGGCGAGGTGTCCAAGACCTTCACCCGCGAGGTGTTCTTCACCCGCGCGCCGGCCAAGGTCGAATTCCTGCGCGAGCAGTCGAACCTCGTCGCCGACGCACGCACCCGGCCGGTGATCGCGATCCGTCTGCTCGATCGCAACAACCGCCCCTTGCGCGAAGGCATCTCGGGCAGCTTCACGCTCAACGCGCCCTACCAGAGCGCCGAGCAGATCGACCGGCAGCAGCTGAACCAGCTCACCGGCATGGCGCCGATGGCCGCGCGCTGGGTGGTCGAGGGCAACGAGGGGATCGCCCGGATCGAGCTCGCCCCCACCATGGTCAGCGGCTCGCTGCGTCTGGGCTTCACCTTCGACGATGGCGAAATCACCCGCCGCCAGGAGCTCGAGGCGTGGATCGAGCCGGGCGATGTCGAATGGACCGTAATCGGCCTTGCCGAAGGCACCGTGGGCGCGCGTTCGGTCGCCGACAACATGGAACGCGCCGGGCGCTTCGACAGCGATCTTGGCGATAACGCGCGCGTCGCGCTCTATGCCAAGGGCCGGGTGCTGGGCAAATATCTGCTCACCCTCGCCTATGACAGCGCCAAGCAGCGCGCCGACCAGCGCGCGCTGGGCGCGATCGATCCGGGCGCCTATTACACCGTCTTCGGCGATGGCTCGGCGCGCCAGTTCGATGCCGCGAGCCGCGAGAAGCTCTATGTCCGCATCGAGACCTCGGCCTTCTACGCGCTCTACGGCGACTTCCAGACCGCCTTCAACCAGACGCGCCTTGCCGCCTACAACCGCACCGCAACCGGCGTGATGGGCGAGGCGCGGGTCGGCGCGGTCAAGGCGCAGGGCTTTGCCGCGCAGATTTCGAGCCGCTTCCAGCGTCAGGAAACGCAGGGCCAGGGCATCTCCGGCCCCTACGCGCTGAACAATCGCCGCATCCTCGCCAATTCCGAGCGTGTGACGATCGAAGTGCGCGACCGTTTCCGCCCCGAACGGATCGTCTCGAGCCGCACGCTCGCGCGCTTCACGGATTACGACATCGATCTGCTCGCCGGCACGATCCGCTTCGCAGCCCCCGTGCTGAGCCGCGACGAGGACTTGAACCCGCAGTTCATCGTTATCGAATACGAAACCGATGGCACGGGCGCGGCCGAATGGAACGCGGGCGCGCGCGCCGACTGGACCAGCGAGAACGGCAAGATCCGCATCGGCGCCAGCGCGATCAGCGATGCCGGCCTCGAAGGCGCGGGCGGCACGGCGCAGCGCACCGACCTCGGCGCGGTCGATCTCCTCGCCAAGATCGGCGACAACACCGAAGTGCGCGCCGAAATCGGGGTCAGCCGCCGCGAGGGCGAGACCGCCAAGGGCTGGCTTGCCGAAGTCCAGCACCAGACCGGCAGCATCGACCTCATCGCCTATGCCCGCCAGATCGACGCCGATTACGGCATCGGCCAGCAGAACGCGGTCGAGCGCGGGCGGCGCAAGTTCGGCGTGGATGGCCGCGTGCTGATCAGCGAAGAGCTCTCCTTCATCGGCAGCCTGTGGCAGGACGACAGCCTGACCGACACCGCCCGCCGCCGCGCCGCGCAAGGCCAGTTCACGCTGACGAAGCAGAACACCAACCTGCGCCTGGGGATCGTCCACTTCACCGACCGGCTCGCCGATGGCAACACCGCCGCCTCGACCGTGCTCGAAGCGGGCGCGACGCAGCGGCTGCTGGGCAACAAGCTCGAACTCAGCGCCGGCACCGCCGTGGCGCTGGGCAAGGCCGAGAGCGTCGATCTCCCCGCCCGCCACCGCCTCGGCGCGCGCTACGAGATCATCCAGGACGTGCGCCTCGTGGCGACCTACGAGCTGTCCGACGGCGAGCGCCTGAAGGCGCGCCAGTTGCGCGGCGGGATCGAAGTCGCGCCGTGGCAGGGCGGGCAGATCACCACAACGCTCGGCGAGGAAACCATCGGCGAGAACGGCACCCGCTCCTTTGCCGCCTTCGGCCTGTCGCAGACGCTGGCGGTGACCCCGCAGCTTACCCTCGACGCCACGATCGACGGCAACCGCACGATCGGCGGCGCGCCTGCGGCCGGCAGCCTCGTCAACCCGGCCCAGCCCGCGGCCAGCGGCGGCCAGCTCACCGGCGGGCTATTGTTCGAGGACTTCACCGCCGTCACGCTGGGCGCGGCATGGCGCAAGGACCGCTGGAGCCTCACCGCGCGCGGCGAATGGCGCGACGGCGAGACCACCGACCGCAAGGGCGTGCTGTTCGGCGCGATCCGTCAGCTCGGCGAGGGCAGCCTTGTCGGTTCGGGCGTGACCTGGACCCGCTCGACCACCACCGGCGGCGCGACGGCCGAGATCGTCGATGCGAGCATCGCATTTGCCCATCGTCCCTCGGATTCGCCGCTCGCCATGCTGGGCCGGCTCGAATACCGCAGCGACGAAGTGACCGGCGCCCTCGCCGGGGGCACCAGCGTGGGCGGGACCGCGCTCACTGTCGATGGCGATGCCGTCGCCCGGCGCCTCGTCGCCAGCCTCTCAGCCAATTTCAGCCCGCGCGGGCAGGACGACGCCGGCGCGCAGGTGCGCCGCCATGAAGTCGCGCTGTTCCTCGGCGCGCGCCACACGCTCGACGAATTCGAAGGCACCGAGTTCAAGGGCACCTCGGTGCTCGTCGGCGGCGACGCGCGCATCGGCATCGGCGAACGCTTCGAACTGGGCGCCGGCGTCACCGCCCGCGCCAATCTCGACGACAACACCATCAACTATGCCTACGGCCCGACCATCGGCTTCGTGCCCGCGGATGGCATGCTGCTGACCGTCGGCTACAATATCGAAGGCTTCCGCGACGGCGATTTCGGCCCGGCGCGCAACACCGACGAGGGCGTGTTTGCCGCGGTGCGCATGAAGTTCGACGCCTCCAGCCTCGGCTTCCTCGGACTGGGACGCTGACCATGGGAGAGGCGCATCGGCCGCGGTTTGCTAACCGTCTGTTTACCATGATTTCCTATGCAGAGGGGATGTTCGGGAGGGTTTCGACATTGCGCCGCGCGCTGGCGCTTCTGGTGATGCTGTGCGCCTTTGCGTGGAGCCCGGCAGCCAGCGCGCAGGACTGCGCGCAGGCCGCAACCCAGGGCACCGCGCCCGCCAGCTGGCAGACCTATTGCTGGCTCAACATGGCCAGTTACAACGATACCACCGCGCGCAGCGCCTCGGGCCAGAACATGGCCTTCACGCTGCCGGACGGATCGGTCCTGCGCTTCAATGCGCGGGTGACGGGCACGAACCCGGCCTATGACGCCGTCGCCGCGCCTTCGTGGAGCGGTTCGGCGGTCGGCAATAGCGCCTTCATCGGCATTCCCGGCCGTCCGGTGCTCTATTCCTCGCAGGCCGGCACCAGCACGGTCGCGATCACCAACATCACCGTCACCCCTCCGGCGGGCGGCGGGGTGACGGTCTATTCCTTCGTCGTGGCCGATGCGGAATCGAGCAACGACGGCGAATCCATCCGCATGACCACCAATGGCGGCAATTGGCAGCTGCTCGATTCGGTCCCGCCGATATCGGGATCGACCATGCCGCCGATCAGCGGCGTGGGTAGCGGAACGGTCAACATCACCGGCACGGGGGGCACGGTCGGGGCCTATATCCTCGGCAGCAACAGCCCGACCAGCGTTTCGGTGCAGACCACAGCAGGCGGCCTCCAGGGCGTGATGTTCGCGATCCGCTTCGCGACGATCCGGCTTCAGGCCCAGATCCTCGGCACGCGCGTCAACAGCGCCGACCAGCTGAGCTTCCAGATCGCCTCGACCGCGACAGGGAGCACGATCAGCAGCGGGACCACCACCGGCACCGGCACCGGCCCCTTCACCACCGCGCCGCTCAGCATGGCTGCCGGCATTCCGGTCTCCCTGCGCCTTGCCATGGCATCGGGGAGCGTCAGCGCGATATCGGCCTATTCGGCCAACCTCACTTGCGTGAATACCGCAGGCACCACCCGCTCGGCTCTGCCCAACAACCTGTCGACCACCGATACCAGCATCGGCCAGCTCGAATTCGGCGAGTTTCTGGTCTGCACCTTCCAGGCCGGCGCGCAGCCGCGATTGCGGGTGCGCAAACTGCTCGGCAGCGGCGGACGGCGCTTTGCCGGGGACCAGTTCACGGTGCGGATCATGGATGGATCGACGGTGACGGCCTCGGCCACCACCACCGGCACGGGCGGGACCGTCAACACCGGTGACACCGGCCTCGTCCAGGTCGTCAACCAGACACCCTATACCTTCGACGAGGTCGCGGCGGGCACCACCATCCTCGGCAATTACACCGCGACCATGGCTTGCACCAATGCCACGAGCGGATCGACCACCGTGCTGCCCAGCGCGGTGGGCGGGACAATCACCCCGCGCCCGGGGGATGCGATCACCTGCTCGATCACCAACACCCGCCGCTCGATCGCATTGCTGGAAATCACCAAGACCAGCAGCGTGATTTCCGATCCGGTCAACGGCACCACCAACCCCAAGCTCATTCCGGGCGCGGTCGTCGAATATCAGATCACCGTGCGCAACGTTGGCGCGGGGACGGTCGACGCGAGCTCGATCGTTCTGCTCGACGTGATGCCCGCCGAAATGGCCTTCGCGGTCGGCACGCCCGTGACCTTCACCAACGGGACGACGACGAGCGGGCTCAACACCTTCAACGCCGCGACCATGGTGAGCTATTCGCAGGCCAGCGGCGGCCTCGCGCCCTACACCTACACGCCGACCGGCACCTACGACGCCAACGTGCGCGGCATCCGCATCGCGCCGACCGGCACGATGGCCGCCGCCAGCAGCGCCACCGCCCAGCCGAGTTTCACGATCAGGTTTCGTGCGCAGGTGCGCTAGGTATGCGCAGGTGCTAGTGACGAGCCGTTAACTCGGGATCGTTAGCTTCACCTCATGCACAAATGCTTGCTTCTCCTTGCCGCTGCGGTGGCCGGGCTGGCCGTGCCGCCTGCCGCCGCGAACGTCCTTGCCGGGCCTGCCGAGGTGATCGACGGCGACACCATCGACATGACCGGCACCCGCATCCGCCTCCTCGGCATCGACGCGCCCGAGAGCGCCCAGCAATGCCGGCGCGACGGGCAGGCGTGGGATTGCGGCCGCGATGCGGCGGCGGCGATGCAGGAGATCGTGGGCGCGGGGCCGCTGGAATGCACGGCGCGGGGCACCGACCGCTATGGCCGCACGCTCGCGACCTGCCGCAATGCGCTGTTCGATCTCGGCCACGAGATGGTGCGGCGCGGCCTTGCGGTGCCGTTCGGGGAGGATGCGCCTTACGAATATGGGGAGGCGCGCGATCTCGCACGGCGGCTCGGGTTCGGATTGTGGGCGGGCGAGTTCGAGGAGCCGGCGGCATGGCGCGCGGCCAATCCGCGCTCTGCCCCTGTTCCCGCGCGCGCCGAGGTGGCCGAGCGTCCCGCGCGCGAGGCCCGCTACACCAACGCACAGGGCTGCGCGATCAAGGGCAACCACAGCCGCCGCGGCGACTTCATCTACCACCTCCCCGGCCAGCGCTATTACGACGTAACTCGCCCCGAAGCCCTGTTCTGCACCGAACGCGAGGCGATTGCGGCGGGGTTCAGGCGGTCGAAGGAATGAGCCGCTAGTCCTGCCGCTGCCACATCAGCACGGCGGCTCCGGCGATCAGGCCGAGAGCCACGAGAAAGATCGTCCCGCCCTCGCGGCCGAAGGGGCCGACGATCAGCGTCTCGAGAGCGGCGTGAACCATTTGGGCCTCGAGCGCGGTGAATTCCTCGGCGCCGTAGTGGACCATCGCTGCGAGGAACCAGAACACGCCAGCACAGATGAAGGCGAGGATGATCCGGTCGAGGCGCAGGAGAAGGTCGAGCATCATGGCTCCCGGCCTACCCCATCCACCCCTCACCCAGCGCGTCGGCGACCACGGCGGCGCGCAGCCGTTCGATGCCCATGCCCTTTTCCGAGCTGGTGAGGTGGATTTCGGGGTGCGCGGCGACGTGTTTCTTGGCTTCGGCGGCGGTCTTTTCGGCCACTGCGGCAAGCTCGCTCGCCTTGATCTTGTCGGTCTTGGTGAGGACGATGCGGTAGGAGGCGGCGGCCTTGTCGAGCATGGTCATCATCTCGCGGTCGACCTCTTTCAACCCGTGCCGGCTGTCGACCAGCACCAGCGTGCGGGCGAGGACCTGCCGCCCGCGCAGGTAGGAATTGACCAGCACCTTCCACTTCTCGACCACCTTGACCGGCGCCTTGGCAAAGCCGTAGCCGGGCATGTCGACGAGGCGGAACAGCGGCAGCGCGCCTTCGTCCTCAGGGCGGCCGACGTCAAAGAAATTGAGCTCCTGCGTGCGCCCCGGCGTCACCGAGGCGCGCGCGATCGCCTTCCGCCCCGTCAGCGCGTTCAGGAGCGAGGACTTGCCCACGTTCGAGCGGCCGCAGAAGGCGATCTCGGGCACCACCGGATCGGGCAGAAATTGCAGCTGCGGGGCGGAGCGCAGGAAATCGACCGGCCCGGAAAAGAGCCGCGATGCCGCTTCCTCGCGGGCAGCCTGAAGTTCGGGATCGTCCACGCCCGAAGCTATCCCTTCGCCGCTTTCGCCGCCTTGGCCGCGGCTTCCGCATTCGCCGCCTTCAATTGCGGGTGCTTCGAATAGAGATAGCTCTGCTGCGCCAGCGTCAGGATGTTGGAGGTCACCCAGTAGAGCAGCAGGCCCGCCGCGAAGGGTGCCATCACGAACATCATGATCCACGGCATGATGGCGAACATCTGCTGCTGCACCGGATCGGTCGCTGCCGGGTTGAGCTTGAAAGTCAGCCACATGGTGATGCCGAGCAGCACCGCGAGCGGCCCGATGGCAAGGAAGCTGTACTCGGGCAGCGCGAAAGGCAGGAGGCCGAACAGGTTGAGGATGTGCGCCGGATCGGGCGAGGACAGGTCTTTGATCCACAGGATGAAGGGCTCGTGCCGCATCTCGATCGCCAGCACCAGCACCTTGTAGAGCGCGAAGAACACGGGGATCTGGATCAGCATCGGCAGACAGCCGGACAAGGGGTTCACGCCTTCGTCCTTGTAGAGCTTCATGATTTCCTGCTGCTGGCGCTGCTTGTCGTCGGCGAAGCGCTCCTGAATCTCCTTCATCTTGGGCTGCACCGCGCGCATCGCCGCCATCGAGGCAAAGCCCTTCTGGGCGATCGGGAACATCAACCCGCGGATGATGACGGTGAGCAGGATGATCGCGAGGCCGAAATTGCCGACCACGCTGTTGAGCGTGCGCAGCAGCCAAAGGATCGGCTTTTCGGCGAGCGCGAACCAGCCCCAGCTGATCGCGAGGCCGAAATTGGTGATGCCGCTCTCTTCGTAGAGATCGAGGATCTGGCTGTCCTTGGCCCCCGCATAGAGGCGCGTGTCCTGCGTCAGGCTGCCGCCGGCGGGGACGGTGGTCGCGCCGTAGAGCAGGTCCGTCCGGAACAGCTTGCCGCCGAGGCTGCGGAAGCCCGCGTCCTCGACCTTGACGTTGCCCTTGCCGTCTCCGGGCACCAACGCGGAGAGCCAGTACTGGTCGGTGAAACCCAGCCAGTCGGGCGCGCCCTTGGGGCTTTCGCCGCCGAGCTCGGCGAGCTCGTCATAGGAATGGGGATCCCACAGCGTGTCGGCGAACACACCGACCGGGCCGGAGTGCGAGGCATACTGGTCGATCGTCGCGTTGGCGCTGGTGCGCTTGATGAGCGCGAAGGGCTGGATGATCGCCCCCGCTTGCCCCGCATTGCTGACGCTCTGCGTGGCGGTGATCATGTAATCGGCATCGACCGCAAAGCGGATGCGGTAGGTGATCCCGCTGGCATCGGTGCGGGTGAGCGTAACCGGCGTCGTCGGGGTCAGCTTTGCCCCGTCGGCCTGCCACACAAGGTTCGAAGGCTGGCGCGCGCCATTGGCGATGAAGCCGAACTCGGCGAAATAGGGGACGGCGGTCCCCTCGGGCGCGAAGAGGCGGACGGGGCCCGAATCCTTCTTCACCGTCTCGCGGTAGTCCTTCAGCTCGATATCGTCGATCCGCGCGCCGACGAGGTTGATAGAGCCTTCGAGGCGCGGGGTGTCGATCGCCACGCGGTTGCCGCTGGCGAGCGCGGTCTTGAGATCGACCTTGCGCGCGGCCGGCTCGGCGCCGAGGCCGGAGGCGGCAGATGTCCCGTTCGCGCCCGGCGCGCCGGCGCCCTTGGCCGCAGCGGTCGCCGCTTTCGGGCTGGTCTGCGCCGACATCGAGGCTTCGGGGTAGAAATATCTGAGGCCCAGATCCCATCCCAGGATGAGCAGGCCCGAAAGCACGACAGCGAGCAGAAGATTGCGATTGTCCAAGTGTATGCCCCGCAAGATGCGACAGTGGGTGTATTATGGGGGTAAGGCGGTCCCGTTTCCAGACCCCCGGGGAATTCAGCCCTCAGGGAACCGGGTCATGACCGTGCCCGCCCCAGGGGTGGCAGCGCATTAGCCGCTTCGCCGCCATCCATCCACCCTTGAGTGCGCCGTATTTGTCCAGCGCCTCGATCGCGTATTGGCTGCAAGAGGGATAGTAGCGGCAGGTCGGCGGAATGAGGCGCGAGGGGCCGAGCTGCCAACCGCGCGCGATGAGGATGAGGACGCGCTTCATTTGCGGCTCCCTTTCCTTGGACGCCGCCCGCCGGAGGGATCGCCGCGCCACTCGCGGGCGCGCTCCAGCACTTGTGCGAGTTCGTCGGCCATCAGGTGAAAGTCCCGCTCGATCCCGCCCGCACGGCCGATCAGCACGTGATCGTGATCGGGCAGGCCCTGCGTCGGCAGCGCGGCGCGCAGCAGCTCGCGGAAGCGGCGCTTCATGCGATTGCGCACGACCGCGTTGCCGATCTTCTTGGTGACGGTGATCCCGAAACGGATGCCCTGCCCCTCGTTGGGCCGGGTAAGCAGCACGAATCCGGCGCGCGCGTTCCGCGTGCCCGAATTGGCGGCAAGGAAATCGGCGCGCTTGGTGAGGGTCTTCACGGGATTTGTCGCGCTTGCCGCCTGAGTCATTTGTTTACGCCCTCAAACGCCGGGCGGCGGACATCCGTCCGCCTTGGCTTCGGCCTACCGGCCGGCGCGCAGTCGCGCTTGCGAACCGCTGCGCGGTTCGAATCGTTCTTCTCAGCGATGCCGAGAAACGTCAACGGGCTCCCCAAGGGAGCCCGCAAGGCCGACCGGCCGCCCGCAGCGACGCGATCGTCAGATCGCGTGAGCGAGAATTTCGCAGCCCGGATGGGCTGCGGAACACAAATTACGCGCAGAGCTTCTTGCGGCCGCGGGCGCGGCGGGCGCGCAGGACCTTCTGGCCGCCCGGGGTGGCCTTGCGGGCGAAGAAACCGTGACGACGGGCGCGCACGAGATTGCTGGGCTGGAAGGTACGCTTCATATCATCCTCGAAAAGCTGACCGGCGAGAGGCCGGGGCCCGCGACAGGCACGAGCCGTAAACAGACCGGCGCCGTTATGGGAAAGCGGTCCCCGAGTCAAGCAGCCCTGCGCCCTGAATGGCATAGGCAAGACGCGGCGGGGCAGGCGCAGGCGTGAGCTGCGCGAAGAGCGGGGCCCGCAGGACCGCGCCCAGCATCGCGCCCGACCGCGCGATCGCGAAGCGGACGGCGCGCGCGGCGTCGGTGTCGATGCTGCGGGTGGCAGGCGCGATCCAGCGCGCCATCTCTGCCCCCTCGAGCCACAGCGCGCCCGAATGCGGCACCGAATTGGTCATGGCGTAGAAATCCCGCGCCTGTGCCTCGCTCATGCCCATCTCGGTGTAATAGTCGAGATAGAGGCGGTTTTCGGGAGCGTCTGCGGCAAAGTCGTCAGGCTCGCGCCCGCGTTCGTCGCGCCACGAATGCACAGCGAACAGCGCACCCGGATCGACCGTGCGGCGGGTGCCGGCGAGAAACAGCTCGACCGCGCCCGAGCGCGCCGAGCCGCCCGCCGGGACATGCGTGGCAAGCCCCGCGGCACGGATCGCACGGCCGAGACGCAGGTTGGCGAGATCATGCGTGGTGCCCGGCGCGTCGACGAACTCGATCACCTCGAGCCCCGGGAAGGCGGCGAGCATCGCGGCGAAGGCCTGCGGGGATGCAGCATCGGTGGGCGCGACGAGCGCGGCGTGCTTGCCGTCGATCACGCGGAAGGGCCCGAAGGCGGCGATCCCGGCGGCGCCGGCGGGCTGGCGCAGCGCTCCGGCGATGAAGCGGACCGGTTGGGCCTCTTCGATCACGGTCTCGGTGATGGTGGTCGCCCCGGCGCGGGTGACGGTGGCGACGGCGCGCTCATAAGCGGCCGGTGCAGGGGCGGCAGGGCTGTCGGCGACGCGCACCCACTCGCCGGTCGCCGGATCCCATTCCTCGACCCAGCTGACGGTCGAGACCACGCGCGCGCCCGATTGCGCCTGCGCCGCGGTGCCGGGGAGCACCAGCGCGAGGGCGGCAAGGAAAAGGGCAAAAGCGCGCTTCATACGGCAAGGTTTTGCCCGCCGCGCCCTTCCGAATTCGCGAAGATTTATCCTTTAGAAAAGCCTTCGCGTCCGTGCGGAGGGCGCGGTGCAGGCACGCTTAACCACGCGGGCGCGGTTCGAAGGGCGCGGCGCAGCTGATGGCCGACATCGCCCTTGTTCCCGCCAAGCCCCGGCCCCTCGACAAGTCCCTCGCAAGGCTGCACAATCCGTGCCTTGGGGCGGGCAAGGGGGCTATCGATGGTCGCGCTGGTGAGAACGGTTGCCTACCTCGGGCTGGAGGCGCGCGAGGTCGAGGTGCAGTGCCATGTCGGCCCGGGCCTGCCGCGCTTCAACGTGGTTGGCCTGCCCGACAAGGCGGTGAGCGAGAGCCGCGAGCGGGTGCAGGCGGCGCTGGCGGCGATGGGCCTCGCGCTGCCGCCCAAGCGGATCACGGTCAACCTCTCGCCAGCCGACCTGCCCAAGGACGGTTCGCACTACGACCTCCCCATCGCGCTGGCGCTGCTCGCCGCGATGGGCGTGACCGATGCCGAACAGCTCGGCGATTGGGTCGCGGTGGGCGAGCTGGCGCTGGATGGCCGGGTGGTCGCGAGCCCCGGCGTGCTGATCGCCGCGCTCCATGCGAGCGCCGTCGGCAGCGGCCTCATCTGCCCGCTGGAGCAAGGCCCCGAGGCGCGCTGGGCGAGCGGAGTGCCGGTGCTCGCCCCGCGCGATCTGACGAGCCTGCTGGGGCATTTGAAGGGCACGCTGGTGCTCCCCGAACCGGCGCGCGGTGCGGTCGCCGAGGCGCAGGCGGGCAATGATTTGCGGCAGGTGAAGGGCCAGGAAACCGCCAAACGCGCCTTGGAGATCGCGGCAGCAGGCGGCCACAACCTGATGATGGTCGGCCCGCCGGGATCGGGCAAGAGCCTGCTCGCCTCGTGCCTCCCCGGCATCCTTCCCCCGCTCACCCCTGCCGAGGCACTGGAAGTCTCGATGGTGCAATCGGTCGCCGGGATGCTCGAGGCAGGCCGCATCAGTCGCGCCCGCCCGTTCCGCGCCCCGCACCACTCGGCGAGCATGGCCGCGCTGACCGGCGGCGGGCTGAAGGTACGCCCGGGCGAGGTGAGCCTCGCGCACCTGGGCGTGCTGTTCCTTGACGAGCTGCCCGAGTTCCAGCGCCCGGTGCTCGATTCGCTGCGCCAGCCCCTGGAGACCGGGACGGTCGATGTCGCCCGCGCCAATGCCCACGTCACCTTCCCCGCGCGCGTCCAGCTGGTCGCCGCGATGAACCCGTGCCGCTGCGGCTATGCCGGCGATCCGGCGCGGAACTGCAACAAGTATCCGCGCTGCATCGACGACTATCAGGCGCGGCTTTCCGGCCCGCTGCTCGACCGGATCGACCTCCATGTCCATGTCGGCGCGGTGAGTGCCCTCGACATGACCCTTCCCCCGCCGGCCGAGGGCAGCGAGGCGGTCGCCGCGCGCGTTGCCGCCGCGCGCGAGCGGGCCGTGGCGCGCGGGGTGCGGTCGAACGCAGAACTCGAAGGCGAGCGCCTCGAAGCCCACGCCACGCCGGACGAGGCGGGCCGCAAGCTGCTGCTCCAGGCGGCCGAGAAACTGCGCCTCTCCGCGCGCGGCTACACGAGGATGCTGCGCGTCTCGCGCACGATTGCCGATCTTGCGCGCGCCGACACCGTGGGCCGCGTCCACATCGCCGAGGCGCTATCCTATCGGCTGATGACCCGTTAAGGAACGCGCTTCAGGGCCGCCCCTCCCCCGGCCCCGGCAAAGGCGCAGCGGCGATTTACGACGATCCTTCAGCTTTGGCGCTCGAAGAACCACGCGGTCTCGCGCGGTGGCTCGCCCAGCTGCGCGAGATGTCGCGGCGCAGGAAGCTCCAGAGCCTTGCGATCGCGCTCGTGATCGAAGGCCTGCTGATCCTGCTGCTCCTCACGCTGGGCGCCAATCTCGTTGGCGAGAAAGACGCCAAGGAGGCGATCACCACCTTCAAGGCGCAGGAATTCGCCGCCCCGCCCGCGCCCGAACCCGAGGCGGAGCCCGAAGAAGCCGCTCCCGCCGATGCGCCCGACACACCGCAGGACCCCCAGCCCGTGCCGATGTCGCCGATCCAGCCCTCGCCGCTGGTGCTGCGCCCGCAGCCCGCCCCACCTCCGCCGCCGCCCGCGCCGAGCCCGCCCGAGCCGCAACCCTCGCCCCAGCCGAGCGCGCGGCCCTCACCCAAGATCGGCGCGCGCATCCGGCCGGGAGGCGGGGGGTACGGCCCGGTCGACAGCGGCAATCCGCGCATGGCGGGCGATACCGAGCGGGTGGGGAT
Organism: Erythrobacter sp. CCH5-A1; assembly: GCF_001557115.1. Classification (GTDB taxonomy): domain Bacteria; phylum Pseudomonadota; class Alphaproteobacteria; order Sphingomonadales; family Sphingomonadaceae; genus Erythrobacter. The sequence continues at coordinate 11,999 of NZ_LSKQ01000167.1, read as the reverse complement.
GATGCCCAATGGCGAGCCGCTCTACGCCGCGCGCTGGTACCGCGAGCCGACCGATCAGGAGCTCGGCGGCTATCTCTCGACCGCCAATGGCCCCGGCTCTGCGCTGATCGCCTGCCGCGTGGTGCAGGGCTATTACGTCGAGGACTGCCAGTTCCTGAGCGAGAGCCCGCGCGGCTCGATGATCGGCCGCGCGGTGATGGCGGCCGCATGGCAGTTCCGCGTCCGCCCTCCGCGCCTCGGCGGGACGGAGAAGTTCGGCGAGTGGGTGCGCATCCGGATCGATTACACGGAGCGGCGGGCCAAGCCCTAACCGCTCAGGTGGTCTCTGACGACCGCAATGAAATCCGGCCCCCAGGTCTCGAGCTTCTTCGCCCCCACACCCGGGATCATGCCGAGTTCCGCCAGGGTCTCGGGGCATTGCAGCGCCATGTCGCGCAGCACCGAATCATGGAAGATGACATAGGCGGGCAGGCCATGCTCGCTCGCGAGCGCCTTCCTCTTGGCGCGCAGGGCCTCGAACAGCGGGTTGCCGACGGGGTTGGGCGCGGTATCGGCGCCGCCCCGCGCGCGGCGTTCGCGGCGCTGGCGTTTGGGGGGCGGCTCGGCGATGGTCACCCCGGCCTCGCCCTTGAGCACCGGCCGCGCCTCGGGGCCCAGCGCAAGGCCGCCGTGTTCGGTCGCGGTCAGCATCCCCCGCGCCACCAGCGCACGCGACAGCGGCCGGATCAGCCGCGCCTCCTCCCCGCCGACGATGCCGAACACCGAGAGTTGATCGTGCGCGCGCGAGACGATGCGCTCGTCGCTCTGGCCGGTCAGCACCTTCTCGATATGGCCGATGCCGAAGCTCTGGCCGGTGCGGTAGACCGCCGAGAGCAGTTTCTGCGCGAGTTCGCTCGCGTCGACCACCTGCGGCGCTTCCAGGCAATTGTCGCAATTGCCGCAAGCCTCGGGCGGGTCTTCGCCGAAATGCCGGAGCAGGATCGCGCGCCGACAGGTGGGCGCCTCGACCAGCGCGGCGAGCGCGTTGAGGCGGGCGTTCTCTGCCGGAAGGCGCACGGGCTCCACCTCGCCCAGCCATTGCCGCGCGCGGGCGAAATCGGAGACGCCCCAGAACAGATGCGCCTCGGATGGGTCGCCGTCGCGGCCTGCGCGGCCCGTTTCCTGATAATAGGCCTCGATCGACTTGGGCAGACCCGCGTGGATCACGAAGCGGACGTCGGGCTTGTCGATGCCCATGCCGAAAGCGATCGTCGCGACCATCACCATGCTTTCCGAGGCCACGAATTCCGCCTGCACCCGCGCGCGGCGCTCGGGCTCCAGACCCGCGTGGTAGAACCCCGCCTCGCGGCCCGCACGGGAGATCGCGGCGGCGAGATCCTCGGCCTGCTTGCGGCTGGGGGCGTAGACGATGCCTGCGCCGTCGAGCCGTTGCAGCAATTCGGTGATCTGGCGCGGGCCGTTGTCGCGCGGGGTGATGGCGTAGCGGATGTTGGGCCGGTCGAACCCGGCGACGACCAACCCCTCTTGCGGAATGCCGAGCTGGACGAGGATGTCGGCGCGCGTGGCCCGGTCGGCGGTGGCGGTGAGCGCGAGGCGCGGCACGTCCGGAAAGCGGTCGAGCACCGGGCGCAGCATCCGGTAGTCCGGCCGGAAATCGTGGCCCCATTCGGAAACGCAATGCGCCTCGTCGATGGCGAACAGGGAAACAGGCGCGCGTTCGAGCAGGCTCTGGAACCCCGGCGTCGAGGCGCGCTCGGGGGCGACATAGAGGAGGTCCAATTCGCCCGCGCGGAAGGCCTCGGCGGTGGCGGCGTTGTCGCTATCGGCCGAGGTCATGGATGCGGCGCGGATGCCCGCCGCCCGCGCCGAGCGGATCTGGTCGTGCATCAGCGCGATGAGCGGCGAGACGACGATCGCAGTGCCGGGGCGGGCGAGCGCCGGGATCTGGTAGCACAGGCTCTTGCCCGCGCCGGTGGGCATCAGCGCGAGCGTGTGGCGGCTCGCCATGACGCGGGCGATCACCGCCTCCTGCTGCCCGCGGAAGGCAGGGTAGCCGAAGGTGCGGTGGAGGATTTCGTGGCATTCGGGGGGCACGGCCGCGCTCATGCGCGCGGCCCTAGCCCAAGCGGCGCGCGATGGGCACCCGCCGCTTCGCGCCTATCGACGGATTAGCGCAGCACCGCTTTCTTGCTGGCGAGATCGACCACGTCGCCCTGCGCGAGGTCTGCGCCGCGAGTCGCCACCGTGCCGTCGGCGCGCTTGCCGAGGTTCTCGGGCTTCACCAGCCACAGATCGTGGTGGCCGAGAATCCGCCCGTCATGCGCGAGGATCGAGACCGGGCCGATCGGCAGCCGGTCCCGCTCGTCGACCAGCACAGGGTCCTCGACCACCCGCTCGGCCCCGTATTTCTGGCCCCACTGGCGCAGCGCGAGCATTGCAGGGAGCAGGTCGAAGCCCTTTTCGGTCAGGCGGTATTCGATCTTGCGGCGATCGTCCGCGCAGGGCTCGCGCTTCAGGATCCCGTGCTCGACCAGCTTGGCGAGGCGGTTGGAGAGGATGTTGCGGGCGATCCCGAGCTCGGTCAGGAACTCCTCGAAGTGCTTGAGACCATTGAAGCTCGCGCGCAGGATCATGAACGACCAGCGTTCGCCCATCACCTCGAGCGCCTGCGGCAACCCGCATTCGATCAGCTCGCGCAGCGGTTCTCTCAACTCACCCATATCGTCGCTTTCCTTCCCCTTCCGGGGGTTGTGTAACCGATTTTACGCGGCTCTCAAAAAAATTTCAGTTTTCAGTTGCAACTCACAACCTAATAGCTTAGGTAGCGAATAGCAACTGGTTTCGAATCGAAATGTTGCGTTGCAAAATGCGGTGACAGAGACCATGGGGCACGAGCCCCAAAACACAAAAGGCAAAGGATACCCCGATGATCAAGACCCTCTCCCCCTCGGCTACCGGCAAGCTTGCGATCCTGGCTTCGGCGCTGGTGTACACCGGCCTCAGCTTCGGCGTTGTCACCAGCGGCGCGCCCGTCAGCGCGGCGACCACCGCCTATTACACCGCCACCCTCGCGACCCCGGCGAGCGAATCGCGCTTCGTCGCGGGCGGCGTGGCCTGGACCTGCGAAGGCACCACCTGCGTTGCCGGCAAGGCGAGCGCGCGTCCCCTGCGCATCTGCCGCGGTCTGAGCCGCAAGTCGGGCGAAATCGCCAACTTCAAGGTGCTCGGCCAGCCGATGGAAGCCGAGGAACTGGCCAAGTGCAACGGCTGATCGCCGCGCGCTGACACAAAGTCCCTCTCTGTCCGGGCGTCCCCCCTCTCCAAACCGGACGGAGCTTGAGAAGCCCCGGCGCGCCCATCCCACGGCGCGGCCGGGGTTTTTTGGTGAAGGGAGAACTTGTCCGGGAGCGCTGGTTCGGTCCGCCAACGGACGGACCGCAAGGCCGACTGGCCGCCCGCAGGCGCCCGTAGCGCAGCGGAGGAACAGCGCCGAGGACGTGACCGCAGAGGCGGTCACGCAAACAAGGGCATTACAACAATCCCGCCGCCACCAGCTGCGCCTCAAGCGCCTGCGCATCGGTGAACAGATGCGCGTCCCAGCCGCGCGCGCAGGCGGCGGAGATGTTCGCGGCGTTGTCGTCGGTGAAGAACAGCTGCGCCCCGCTCCGCCCGCTGCGCTCCTCCACGATTTCGTAAATGCGCGCCTCGGGCTTCACGACCTTCTCGGTCCCCGAAACGATGATGTCGGCGAAATGGTCGAACACCGGCTGGGTCGGACGGAAAGCGGCGAAGAACTCCTCGCCGAAATTGGTCAGGCAATAGAGCGGCACGCCCGCCGCCGCGAGCCGTTCGACCAACTCGTGCGCGCCCTCGACCGGACCGGGCAGGGTTTCGTTGAAGCGCGTCCGATAGGCGCGGATGTGGGCTTCGTATTGCGGGTAGAGCGCGATCCGCTCAGGCACCATCTCGTCGAGCAGGCGGCCGCGGTCATGCTCGAAGTGCCATTCCTCGGTCACCACGTTGGCGAGGAACCACGCGAGTTCCTCAGGATCGTCGATCAGCTGCTCGAACAGCGCGGAGAGCTGCCAGTGGAACAGCACCCGCCCGACATCGAACACCACGGCCTTCCGCATCACCAGACCCCCAAACGCTTGCGGCCCGCGCTCCGGTGAGGAGGCGGGCCGCCATATCCGTCAGCCGCCCATCGGGGCAGCCGCGCCAGCTTAGCCCTGGCGGGCCTTGAAGCGGCGATCGGTCTTGTTGATCACATAGGTGCGGCCGCGGCGACGGATCACGCGGTTGTCGCGGTGACGGCCCTTCAGCGACTTGAGGCTGTTGACGATCTTCATGGCGCTTTTCCAAAAGAGAAGCGCGCCGGAAACGGTCCGACGCGCGGAAATTGAAGCGTGCCGTTAGCGATGCAGGGCGCGCAGGTCAATGCAGGACTCGCCCGATCACCCCCTGAGATCGGTCAATTTGCGCTCCCAGGCGAGCGCATGGGCGATGATTTCGTCGAGATCGGCGTGCTGCGGCTCCCATCCGAGGGTCGCCTTGAGGCGCGCGGGGTTCGAAATCAGCGAATCGGGATCGCCCGCGCGGCGCGGCTCCAGCCGCCGCTCGAGCTTGCGATTCGTCACCCGGTCGACCGCATCGAGCACCTCGGTCACCGAGAAGCCCCGGCCATAGCCGCAGTTCATGGTGAGCGAGCGCCCCGGCTCCGCGATCAGCGCCTCGAGCGTCAGCACGTGGGCCGCCGCCAGGTCGCTCACATGGATGTAGTCGCGCACGCCGGTGCCGTCGGGCGTGGCGTAATCGGTGCCGAACACGCTCACCGATTCGCGCTTGCCGAGCGCGGCTTCGATGGCGACCTTGATGAGGTGGGTCGCCCCCGCGGTCGATTGCCCGCTCCTCGCCGCCGGGTCCGCGCCCGCGACGTTGAAATAGCGCAGCACACCGTAATTGAGCGGATGCGCGGCGGCGACATCGGCGAGCATCTGCTCGGTCATCAGCTTGGACCAGCCATAGGGGTTGATCGGGCGCTGGGGGGTGTCCTCCGAAACGGCGGCGACATCGGGAATGCCGTAGGTCGCCGCGGTCGAGGAGAAGATCATGTGCGGCACGCCCGCCGCCACCGCCGCCGCGATCAGCGCACGGCTCTTGGCGGTGTTGTTGTGGTAATACTTCAAGGGATCGGCGACGCTTTCGGGCACCACGATGGAGCCGGCGAAATGCATGATCGCGCGCGTGCCCTGCTCTGTGAAGATCCGCGCCAGCAGCGCCGCATCCTCGATATCGCCCTCGTAAAGCGGCACGCCGTCAGGGATAGCGAAGCGGAAACCCGTCGTCAGGTTGTCGATCACCGCGACCGGCCAGCCCGCATCACGCAAGGCGAGCACCGCGTGGCTGCCGATATAGCCGGCCCCGCCGGTCACGAGCACAGAAGGTTTGCTGTCCGTCATATGCGCCGCCCTATCACACAAACTGTTTCAGGAAATCTCAACCTGCGACAGACACATCGTGGTCTGTGCACGTTCAGGTGCGCGGCCTATAGTCGGCGGATCACGAGAGGAACCTGCGCCATGTTGCCCTTCCGCCTGCTTGCCCCCCTTGCTGCCGCCACGCTCGCGCTCTCGGCCTGCGCGACGACGCCCTATACCGGCCCGGTCGAGGTCACCCGCTTCGTCGCGCCTTCCGCAGGCGAGCTTGGGCGCGGGACCATCGCCATAACCTTCCCCGACGAGGTCACCAACCTTGCCGCACGCGCCGCGATTGCCGAGGCTGTCAGCGCCGAACTGACCAAGACGGGCTACACCGTCGTTCCCGAAGGCGTCCCCGCCGACCAGACCGCCGCGATCCGCACCAGCCGCAAGGCGATCCTCGCGGCCCCGGTAGAGCGGCGCGGGCCGGTGAATGTGGGCGTGGGCGGCGGGACCGGCAGCTTCGGTTCGGGCGTGGGGCTCGGGGTCGGGATCAACCTCGGCGGCGGGCGCGAGGGGCCCGCGGCCACCACCACGCTCGAGCTGCGCATCAGCCGGACCGGCGGCGAAACCCTGTGGGAAGGCCGCGCCGAGATGGCGACCGGGGTGAAGTCCCCCTATGCGCAGGTGACAACCGCCGCCCGCACGCTCGCGGCCGGGTTGTTCAAGGACTTCCCCGGTGGCAATGGCGAGACCGTGACGATCGACGCCAAGAAGCTTCAAGGAACCAAATGACCTCTCTCTTCATCGACGCCGGGTTCGACAGCGGCAATATCGACGTGCTCGGCATCAGCGGGAACACCGCCCGCCTGGCCATCCGGCGCGACAACGAATCCGAGTTCTTCCAGTGGTTCCACTTCCGCGTCACCGCGCCCGCGGGCGAGGAAGTGGTGCTGAAGCTCACCGGCCTTGCCGCGAGCGCCTATCCGGGCGGCTGGCCGGACTACAATGCCTGCGTTTCCGAGGACCGCGATTACTGGGCGCGCGCCGCCTCGAGCTACGACAAGGACGAGGACGGGGGCACGCTCACCGTGCGCTACCTGCCCGCAGGCGGCGTGTTCTGGGTAGCGTACTTCGCGCCCTATTCGATGGAGCGCCACCACGACCTGATCGCCGAGGCCGCCTCCTCCGAGGGCGTCAATTACGTGCGGCTCGGCACCACGCTGGACGGCCAGCCGGTGGATTGCCTCGAAATGGGCGAGGGGCCGACGCAGGTGTGGCTCTACGCCCGCCAGCACCCGGGCGAGACGCAGGCGGAATGGTGGATGGAGGGCGCGCTCGAGTGCCTGACCGATCCCGCCGATCCGGTGGCGCGGGTGCTGCGCAAGAAGTGCCGCCTGCACATCGTGCCCAATTGCAACCCCGATGGTTCGCGCCGCGGGCACTTGCGAACCAATGCGGTTGGCACCAACCTCAACCGCGAATGGGCCGAGCCGACCCCAGAACGCTCGCCCGAAGTGCTCGCGATCCGCAGCCGCATGGACCAGACCGGCGTCGACTTCGCGATGGACGTCCATGCCGACGAGGCGATCCCGGCGGTGTTCCTTGCGGGCTTCGAAGGCATCCCCTCGTGGAAGGAAGAGCAGGGCGAGGGCTTCTACCGCTACCAGCGCATCCTCGACCGCCGCACCCCCGATTTCCAGACCAAGCTCGGCTATCCCAAGGCCTCGCCGGGCCGCGCAAACCTGACGATGAGCACCAACCAGCTCGCCGAACGCTTCGGCGCGGTCGCGATGACGCTGGAGATGCCCTACAAGGACCTCGCGGACTTCCCCGAGCCCGAACAGGGCTGGTCGCCCGAGCGCTGCAAGCTGCTGGGGCGCGAGTGCCTCGCGGCGCTGGTGGAATGGCTGGAGGGGCGGGACGCCTGATCCGCGGCGCGGCAGTAGGAACCCTGAAGGATCGGCGGAGGTCTTCCCTCTTCGGTTAGCCCCGCTTTCCTACTCGCTTCGCAGATGCCATTCCGTGCGACATGAGACTGTCCGGACGCCCTTCCCCGACCCCCGCGAACTGGCGTTGCGGTGGGAGCGGTTTTCAGCCTCTGGACAGTGTCTCATGTGTCTCCAACACGCCCCCCGCAGGCAGCGGCGTGCGGAGCCGGTCAGCCGAGGTGCGCGGGCCCAAAGGCGTGGGGCAGCAGCGCGGAGAGGGCCACGCGGCGCACGTCGTCCTTGCTCACGCACAGCACCAGCGGGTCTGTGTCGCCGAGGGCGGCGACCTCGTTGAGGACCTGACGGCAGCGGCCGCAGGGGGTGATCGGCTCGGCGTCGGCCTTGAGGCCCACCACCGCGACCGCTTGCAATCCCCCGCGCCGTCCGGCCTCGAACGCCTTGGCGACCGCGACGGTCTCGGCGCAGAGCGACAGGCCGTAGCTCGCGTTCTCGACGTTGCACCCGGTGACGACCGCGCCGTCATCGAACAGCAGCGCCGCGCCGACGGGGTAATCGGAATAGGGCGCATAGGCCCCGCGCGCCGCCGCGTAGGCCGCGTCGATCAGCGCGCGTTCCTGTTCGCCCGAAAGGCTCACTTCTGCACCACCACCCATTCGACCGGCTCCGCGCTCGCCTCGGTCACCCGCGCCGAGTTGGCGCTCCATAGCAGCCATGGCCGCCCGGCGTAATCCGGCCGCGCCCGGTCGCGGGCAAGCCACAGGTCGCGGGCGAGCGCGGTCGCGGTCTTGTGGCGGGCCTCGAAGGCGGGAGAGAGCTTGAGGATGACGGGCTTGCCCGCGTGAAGTTCGATCTGGTTGATGAGCGTCATCAGCTCGCTTTCGACCGCCGCATCGCTGACCTTGGGGTCACACGCCTCGGCCAGCCCCTCGAGCGCGATGGCGGGCGGCAGCAGGTCCGCATCGCGCGGGACCATCTGGGCGAAGACCCCGCTCTGCGCGTCGGCGCCGAGGCAGGGGTCGAAGGGCAGGACCACGCCGACCTTGAGGCCGGCCTTGCGCGCGGCGGCGAAGCGGTCGGCAAAACCGCCCGGTGCATCCGCCCCCGCCCCCGCCGCCAGCGGGAGGTAGACGAAACGCGCGCCGATCGCCTTCAGCGTCTCGAACCGGACCGGCGTGGTGCCCGCGGGGACCAGCGCGCCCTGCTCGGGGTAGAGGTCGGGATCGGGACGCCAGCTGCGCATGTCCCACCACAGCCACGCGGCAAAGGCGAGGCTGAACAGCATCAGAAGCGCCGCCAGCCGCAGCAGCCAGCGCCGCGGCGCGCGCCGTTTCCTTGCCCCTTTGGCCATGCCCCCTCAGCCCTTGATGTGCAGCACGCAGATCAGCGTGAACAGCCGGCGGGCGGTGGCGAAGTCGGTCTCGACCTTGCCCTCGAGCCGCTCGAGCAGCAGTTCGGCGGCGTTGTTGTGGATGCCGCGGCGCGCCATGTCGATCGTCTCGATCTCGGCCGGGGTCGCCTTGCGGATCGCCTGATAGTAGCTGTCGCAGATCGCGAAATATTCGCGGATCGGGCGGCGGAAGCGGGCCATGCCGATCAGCAGCGTCTCGAGCAGCTGCTCGCCGGTGTCCTTGATATCCATCGCCAGCCGCCCGTCGGTGACGGAGAGGTGCAGGTGGTACGGCCCGCTCGCCCCGCGCTCGGCCGAACGCACCGGCTTGAAGCTGTTCTCCTCGATGAGATCGTAGATCGCGACCCGCCGCTCCTGCTCGACGTCCGCGTTGCGCCACAGGATCGTCGCCTCGTCGAGCGTGACCTGGGCAATGCGCTGCGCCCCCGCAGCACCGGGCGCGGGCGAGACAGGCAGGGAATCGGGCGGCGTATCGGCCATGAGACAAGCCTCTCGCAGATGCAGGGCCCGCACTTCAAGCACTTCGACGCACTCTCCCCACTATCCACAGCGTGCGAAATAAATATTGGCGCCTTTCGCCCTTGCACGAAGCGGCGCGCGGTGCGCATCAGGGCCGGATGGCCGAACCCGAAAAAGTCACCCCGATCAAACCGCAAGACCCCGCCGGAGAGCTTCCGGTGAAGAAGCTGCCCGCCAATCTCGATGCGGAAGCCGCCTTCCTCGGCGCGGTGCTGATCGACAACCGGGTGATCGAGGAACTGCCGGTCCCGATCCGCCCCGACCACTTCTTCGAGCCGCTCCACGCCCGCATCTACGAGCGCGTACTGGCGCTGATCGAACGCAACGCCACCGCCTCGCCGGTCACGCTGCGTCCGTTCTTCGAGGCGGACGAGGCTTTGCGCGAACTGGGCGGCACGTCCTATCTCGCGCAGCTGACCGCGAGCGGCGCGGGCCTCTTGGTGCCGCGCGAACTGGCCCAGCAGATCTACGACCTTGCTCTGCTGCGCGAGCTGGTGAGCGTCGGGCGGGGCCTTGTGGAGGGCGCGCTCGACACCTCGGAAGACACCTCCCCGATGGACCGCATCGCGCAGGCCGAGGCGGATCTGTTCAAGGTCGCCGAAGGAGCCAGCACCGGCCGCGAAGCGGCGACCTTCCGCGAGGCGGCGCTGACCGCGATCAAGATGGCCGAAGCCGCGATGAACTCGGGCGGCGGGTTGTCGGGCAAGACCACCGGCCTTGCGACGATCGACCAAAAGACCAGCGGCCTCCACAATTCCGACCTCGTGATCCTTGCCGGGCGTCCGGGGATGGGCAAGACCTCGCTTGCCACCAACATCGCCTTCAACTGCGCCGAAGCCCACCTCAACTGGCAGCGCGAGGGCGGCGAGTTCAACTACGGCGCGCCGGTCGCCTTCTTCAGCCTCGAAATGAGCAGCGACCAGCTGGCGACGCGTATTCTGGCGGAGCAGGCCGAGATTTCATCGGAAGCGCTGCGCAGCGGCAAGCTCACCCGCGAGGATTTCCAGAAGCTCTCCTACGCCAGCCAGCGCCTGGCCGAGCTGCCGCTCTACATCGACGATACGCCCGCGCTCACCATCGCCGCCCTGCGCACCCGTGCGCGGCGGATGAAGCGGCGGCACGACATCGGCCTCATCATCGTCGACTACCTGCAACTGCTGCAAGGTTCGGGCCGGGCCAACGACAACCGCGTGAACGAAATCTCGGAAATCAGCCGCGGCCTCAAGACGCTGGCGAAGGAATTGCAGGTCCCGGTGATCGCGCTCTCGCAGCTTTCCCGCGCGGTCGAAAGCCGCGAGGACAAGCGCCCGCAGCTCTCCGACCTGCGCGAGTCCGGCTCGATCGAGCAGGACGCGGACATGGTGTGGTTCATCTTCCGCGGCGATTACTACCACCTGCTGGTCAAGCCCGACACGCCCGACGCCTCCTCGCCGCCCGATGTGCAGGAGAAATACCGCCTGTGGGAGGAGAAGTTCGAAGGGCTGGTGGGCCGCGCGACGCTGATCGTCGCCAAGCAGCGCCACGGCTCGACCGGCAACGTGCCGCTGCACTTCCAGAGCGACATCACCAAGTTCACCTCGCCCAATTTCAAGGACTATTCGGACTACGGGTACGAATAGCGGGCAGGCGGCAGCCTCCGGGCGATCACGGCCCCGCTTGCTGCGGCGCAAGGGCCGGAGCCGGAGCCTCCGGGCTGGCCGTGCAAGGTCGCTCCTTGGCGCGCCGGATCGCCGCGGCCATCCGCCCCTCGATGACCAGCGCGTAGGTCGTCTGACCGGTCTTCAATCCCCGCCTTTTGGGCGGCGGGGCGCGGGTCAGCATGGCGGCCAGCTTCCAGCCTGTGCCCGATGGCACCAGCACCGGACCGCCGGAATTGCCGCTCGTCGCCTGGCAATCGGTGGCGAGCACCGGGATCGCCAGACGCCGCTGGATCGTGCAGGCCGGATCGATCCACAAGGCAGGCGCTGCGGCATCGAAGCGGTCGGCCGGAAATCCGGCCACGGCCGCCGGAGCGGGCAGCGTCTTCCAGCTGCAGCATGACGCCGGGGCAGGCTCGAGCGGCGGCAGGCCCGGCGACTCGGCGAGCCTGAGCAGGGCCCAGTCGTCCGACACCGGATCGCGCCACAGGCCGCTCGGCCGCGCCTCCACCGTGGCGGCAAAGCTGCGCAGCGCGCCCTTGTCGTCGGCAAGCGACGGGAAACGCAGCCGCAGCATCACCGCCTGCTTGCCCGCTGCGAGCGCCTCGACGACGTGGCCAGCCGTCAGCGCCAGGCAGTCGGAGATGAGGATCGCCGTGCCGCCGTCAGGCACGCTCCCCGGCGCGGGCGGCCCGGCGTCGAGGAATCCGACCGCCCGCGCTGCCTGTGCCAGTGCGGCGGGCACGGCGGCATCGCCGGAGGGCACGCGCCGGTCAGTGGTCTGCGAATGCAGGCGACCGGCTGCGGCAAGGCAGCAGAGCGCGAGTGCGCCGCACAGCATCGCCGCCGGCATTACGCGCCGACGGCCGGCAGGTCCGGACATCAGCCCGGCGCCTGCCCCGGCGACTGGTAGACCATCTGCAAGCGCGCGAGCGCCGACTGGGTCGCCGCGTCGGATTCCGCCTTGGCGTCACGCTGCGCGATCAGCGCCGCCTGGTGGCCATTGGCAGGGGTGACATTGGGGCGGACGATCACGGCCTCCCACGGCTTGGGCGGCGGCGGGGGC
>NZ_LSKQ01000166.1 GCF_001557115.1 Erythrobacter sp. CCH5-A1 | reverse complement strand
AGATGTGTATAAGAGACAGGGTTAGGGGTGGGCCCGTCCATAGGACTTCCCCCGCAAACCCCGCGCCAAACCAACCGCTTTCCTACACCCCCCGCGCGGCGTAGCATCCCCCCGTCATGCCCGCTGCAACCCCGTCGCTCCCCTGCCCGCCGCGCGGCCTTGCGCGTGTCGCGGGCACTCCCGCGCAGGGCGCAGGTTTTGGGCCTCTGGACAGTGTCTCATGTGTCTCCAACCGCGGCGAAGCTGAACGCGGTGCGCGCGCCTCAGCCCTCGGCGTCGCCGCGCGGTGCGGTGCGGCGGTCGGTGCCTGAG
>NZ_LSKQ01000165.1 GCF_001557115.1 Erythrobacter sp. CCH5-A1 | reverse complement strand
GAACAGCGCGTCCAAGGCCTGCTCGGAGGCCGTGCCTTCGGCCCGGCGCCCCGCGCCCGGCCGAAGGCACGGCCTCCGAGCAGGCCTTGGACGCGCTGTTCGGCGGCCCCGCCCCGCGCAGCCGCGTGGAAGCGAGCGTGATCGACCGCGCCGGCCGCGCCGATCCGAGCATCCGCAGCCAGGTCGGCGACACCGGCACCAACACCGTCGCCAAGGGCCGCCTTACCCGCGACATCGTCGCCGCGCCCGAGGGTGACGGTCAGGCTGCAAGCACGGTCATCCCGAGCGCCTGAGACCTCCCGCCCTGCTGCGGCTGGCGTGTTGGAGACACATGAGACACTGTCCAGGGGCAGAAAACCTGCTCTGTCCCGCGTGCCGTTTGCAGCATGACGGGCTAAGAGACTCTGGCGGTTCATGCGCGCGACCCTGTCACCCGCGCTGCGTGTAGGAAAATCGTTTGTTTCCAAAACCCGGCGATGCAGGTTCACGCAAAGCCTGCGGCGCCCCTCAGTCCTCGCGCACCCGGCTCACCAGCAGCTTGTCGATCCGGCGGCCGTCCATGTCGACCACCTCGAAGCGCCAGCCCTGGTCGATGAAATATTCGCCCTCGTGCGGGAGCTTCTTCATCACCGAGAGGGCATAGCCCGCCGCGGTGCCGAACTCGCGGTCCTCGCCGTAATCGAGCCGCAGCCGGTCGGCCAGCGCATCGGCCGAGAGCGAGCCCGAGACCAGCAGCGAGCCGTCCTCGCGCTCCACGACCGAGGGCAGGTCGCCGTCGTCCGAATCGCTGGCGAAATTGCCGACGATCGCGGTCAGCAGGTCGACGGGGGTGACGATCCCTTCGAAATGCCCGTATTCGTCGTGCACCACCGCCATCGCCACTTCGGATTGCTGGAGCACCCGCAGCGCGTCCATCGCGTCGAGCTGGTCGGGCACCACCTCGACCTTGCGCATCATGTCGCGCGGACGCACGGAATGGCCCGCGACCAGCGCGGCAAGCACGTCACGCACCTTGACCACGCCGAGGATGGTGTCCGGCGAGCCCTCGGCCACGGGCAGCAGCGAATGGGTGCTGTCCTCGATCGTCTGGCGAATCTCGTCGGCATCGGCATCGGCCTCGATCCAGTCGATTGCCATGCGCGGGGTCATCATCTCGCGCACCGGACGTTCGGCGAGGCGCACCACGCCGGTGAGGATCTGGCGCTGTCCGGCCTCGATCACCCCCGAGCGGGTCGCCTCGGCGAAGATCATGCGCAGTTCCTCGTGGGTCAGCGCGGCCTCGTCGCTCGAATGCAGCCCCATGAGGCGGATGATCCCCGCCGAGCTCGAATCGAGCAGCCACACCAGTGGCGCGGCGGCCTTGGCCATGAAGGCCATCGGCCGCGCCATCACCAGCGACACCGGCACCGCGGCGCGCAGCGCGAGCTGCTTGGGCACCAGCTCGCCGACAATCAGCGAGAGATAGGTGGTGAAGGCGATCACCAGCGCGAAGCCGGTCTCGTCGGCGTATTCCTCGGGCAGGCCCAGCGCCGCCATCCGCTCGCCCGTCGGTCCGCCGAGGCTCGCCCCCGAATAGGCCCCGGCGATGATGCCGATCAGGGTGATGCCGATCTGCACGGTCGAGAGGAACTTGCCCGGGTCCGCCGCCAGCTGGATCGCGATGCGCGCGCTGGTGGAGCCGTTTTCCGCCTTGGCCTCGAGAGCGCTGGTCTTGGCGCTGACGATGGCGAGCTCGGACATGGCGAAGGCGCCGTTGAGCACGACAAGCGCGACGATGATCGCAAGGTCTGTCCAGGGAAAAGGTGTCACGCCGCCCGCGCTAGCACAATCGGGCGAAGTTGCCAGCCACGTGGCGCATGGCTCGCCGCAGCCTGAACGTCGGGCAGCATGATTGTTCAACATGGGTCAAGGATGCGGGGGCCAAGTGCGCCTAGTCCCACCGGGACGACGCCTTACCGCCATTCCGGCCGCGTGGGATCGTCTCAAAGACATAAAGGGAGGCACAGATTATGACTATTGCGCGCGTTCTCAAGACCGGCACCGCGGCCATCGCCCTGCTCGGCATGACCACCGCTTGCGTCACCGACCCCAACACCGGCGAGAAGAAGATCTCGCGCACCGCGATCGGCGTGGGGCTGGGCGGCACGCTCGGCTATCTGCTCGGCGGCGCGATCGGCGGCGATGCGGGGCGCATCATCGGTGCGGGCATCGGCGGCTCGGCGGGCGCGGTGCTCGGCAAGCAGTATGACGACCAGATCAAGGAGCTGAAGGAACAGACCGCGGGCAGCGGCGTCGATGTCGAGGAAGTCGGCGATCAGGACGCGATCCTCGTGCGCCTGCCCGACGGGGTGACCTTCGCCACCGGCTCGGCGGCGATCAACCCGGGCTTCTACACTACGCTGGATTCGGTCGCCGAGACGCTCATCAAGTACCCCAACAGCCTGATCGACGTGTACGGCTTCACCGACACCACCGGTTCGCCGACGACCAACCAGGCGCTCTCTGACCGCCGTGCCCAGGCGGTCGCCGATTACCTCGCCGCCAAGGGCGTGGCGCGAGCGCGGATGGCGACCAAGGGCTTCGGCGAGCAGTACGACTACCTGCGCGTCAAGACCGGCGACAACGTCAACGAGCCGCTGAACCGCCGGGTCGAGATCAAGATCATCCCGGTGAGCCAGGATGACGTGAGCAGGGCCCGCGCCGGGAACTGATTTCGCTGACAAGGCACAGGACGGGCTGCCCTCGCGGGTGGCCCGTTTTGTGTTTCAGCGCAGCGCCTTGGCCCGTTCCGCCAGCCGCTCGACCGCGGCGGCGTGGATCGCGGGCGAGCACACCAGCACGCCGAAATCGCGCGGATCGTGCTTGTTGTAGGCGAGCGGGCGGCCGAAGGCGTCGGTAACCTCGGCCCCGGCCTCGCGCGCGATCAGAGTGGCCGCCGCGATGTCCCACTCGTAGCCCCAGCGCAGGGTCGCGACGAGATCGGCCTCGTCGGCGGCGACCATCGCGATCCTGAGCGCAATCGAATTGGGCTGGTCGACCAGCACGAGATCGCTGTCTTCGGACGGCAGATTGTGGGCCGGCACCCGTGCCCCGGAGAACTGCGTGCGCCCGCTCGCCCGGATCGTCTCGCCGTTGCGGGTCGCGCCCTGCCCTGCGACCGCGACCCACTCCTCTCCCCGCGCGGGCGCCGAGAGCATCCCGATCAGCGGCCGCCCGGCGCTCACCAGCGCCACCGACACCGCCCAGCCGGTCCGCCCGCGCACGAAATCGCGGGTGCCGTCGATCGGGTCGACCAGCCAGATGAGACCGCTTTGCGTGCGCGCCTTGTCATCGGCGGTTTCCTCGGACAGCCACGCGGCCGAAGGCAGCAACCGGCCCAGTTCGCGCTTGAGGAATCGGTCGACCTCGAGATCGGCCTCGCTCACCGGATTGCCCGGAGTCTTGTCCCACGAATGGAGGTCATGACCCGCCCCCGGCCAGCGCGAATGGGCGATGCGGCCCGCCTCGCGGACGATTGTCTGAAGGTGCGACCTGTCAATCATGGCAGGCCCCCGTGTTGGCCGTGCCGAGGGCACTTTTCAAGAGGGGCGATCCGTGCTTAGGCCCCGCGTGGACGAACCTCTCCCCAGGAACTCATTGAAGGGATCGATACGCAATGAACGTTCACGAATATCAGGCCAAGGAACTGCTGGCGAAGCACGGGATCGCGGTGCCGGCGGGCCATGCCGCGCTCAGCGTCGAGGAAGCGGTCGAGGCCGCCAAGCAGCTGCCCGGGCCGCTCTATGTCGTGAAGGCGCAGATCCACGCCGGCGGGCGCGGGAAGGGCAAGTTCAAGGAACTTCCGGCTGATGCCAAGGGCGGCGTGCGCCTCGCCAAGAGCCTCGATGAAGTCCGCGCCCATGCCGAGGAAATGCTCGGCAACACGCTGGTCACCATCCAGACCGGCGAAGCGGGCAAGCAGGTCAACCGCCTCTACATCACCGACGGCGTCGACATCGCCAAGGAATACTACCTCTCGCTGCTGGTCGACCGTGCTTCGGGCCGCGTCGCCTTCGTCGTCTCGACCGAGGGCGGGATGGACATCGAGACCGTGGCGCATGACACGCCCGAACTGATCACCACCTTCTCGATCGACCCCGCGCAGGGCTTCCAGCCGCACCACGGCCGCGCCGTGGCCTTCGCGCTGAAGCTCCAGGGCGATCTCAACAAGCAGGCGCAGAAGCTGGCGAAGCAGCTCTACGACGCATTCCTCGCCACCGATTGCGAGATGCTCGAAATCAACCCGCTGGTCGAAAGCGAGGACGGCAAGCTGCTGGTGCTCGACGCCAAGATGAGCTTTGACGGCAACGCCCTCTACCGCCACCCCGACATCGAAGCCCTGCGCGACGAGACCGAGGAAGACCCGGCCGAAGTCGAAGCCAGCGAATACGACCTCGCCTACATCAAGCTCGACGGCAACATCGGCTGCATGGTCAACGGCGCAGGCCTCGCGATGGCGACGATGGACATCATCAAGCTCAACGGCGCCTTTCCCGCGAACTTCCTCGACGTGGGCGGCGGTGCCACCACCGAGAAGGTGACGGCAGCCTTCAAGATCATCCTCAAGGACCCGGCGGTCGAGGGGATCCTCGTCAACATCTTCGGCGGGATCATGAAGTGCGACGTGATCGCCAACGGGATCGTTCAGGCGGCCAAGGACGTGAACCTCCAGGTCCCGCTGGTCGTCCGCCTCGAAGGCACCAACGTGGCCGAAGGCAAGGCGATCCTCGCCAATTCGGGCCTCGCGATCGTGCCCGCCGACAACCTCGGCGATGCGGCCAAGAAGATCGTCGCGGAAGTGAAGAAGGCCGCCTGAGACGGCGCGAAGACATCCCGGGCGGGGCTGGACACGTATCCTCCCCGACCGGCCGGAACTGCGGCCCGCCTCGCTTGACGTTTACGTAAACGCAAGCTAGGCGGGCGGCCAAGGCGCTGTCAGGCGTCACGTGATTCTTTGAGAGGAAGGACAAACCCATGAAGATCCTCGTCCCCGTCAAGCGGGTGATCGATTACAACGTCAAGCCGCGGGTCAAGGCCGACGGCACCGGCGTCGACCTTGCCAACGTCAAGATGAGCATGAACCCGTTCGACGAGATCGCGGTCGAGGAAGCCATCCGCCTCAAGGAAAAGGGCGCGGCGACCGAAATCGTCGCCGTCTCGATCGGCCCGGCCAAGGCGCAGGAAACCCTGCGCACCGCGCTCGCCATGGGTGCTGACCGCGCGATCCTCGTCGAGACCGAGGAAGAGGTCGAGCCGCTGGCGGTCGCCAAGATTTTGAAGGCCATCGCCGATGAAGAGGCCCCCGGCCTCGTGATCCTCGGCAAGCAGTCGATCAGCGACGACAGCAACCAGACCGGCCAGATGCTCGCCGCGCTGATGGGCCGTCCGCAGGGCACTTTTGCGAATACCGTCGAGGTCGAGGGCGACAGCGTGACCGTGAAGCGCGAAGTCGATGGCGGTCTTCAGACCGTCAAGCTCGCGCTCCCCGCGATCGTCACCACCGACCTGCGCCTCAACGAGCCTCGCTACGCCTCGCTGCCCAACATCATGAAGGCGAAGCAGAAGCCGCTCGCGACCAAGACCGCTGCCGATTACGGCGTCGACCTCGCCCCGCGTTTGAAGACCCTCAAGGTCGAAGAGCCCGCCGTGCGCCAGGCCGGCGTCAAGGTCGCCGACGTCGCCGCGCTGGTCGAGAAGGTCAAGGCGCTCGGCATCGCCTGAGCCCGCCCCCGGATATAAGGAACACTCGAGATGAAGACTCTGGTTCTCGTCGAACATGACAACACCAAGCTGGCCGACGCGACCCTGCCGGTCGTGACCGCCGCTGCGAAGCTCGGCGAAGTGCACCTGCTGGTTGCGGGCCACAATTGCGGCGCGGTGGCCGAGGCTGCTGCCAAGATCGCAGGCGTCGGCAAGGTCCACGTCGCGGATGACGCGGCCTATGCCAACGGCCTTGCCGAGAACGTCGCGCCGCTCGCTGCCGCGCTGATGGCCGATCACGACGCCTTCCTCGCGCCCGCCACCACCCAGGGCAAGAACGTCGCCCCGCGCGTCGCCGCGCACCTCGACGTGATGCAGGTCAGCGAGATCCTGTCGGTCGAAGGCCCCAAGACCTTCACTCGCCCGATCTACGCCGGCAACGCCATCGCGACGGTCGAATCGAGCGACGCCAAGCTGGTCATCACCGTGCGTGGCACCGCGTTCGAGAAGGCGGCGACCGAGGGCGGTTCGGGCACCATCGAAGCCGTCGGCGGCGCGGGTGACGCAGGCATCTCGACCTTCGTCAGCTCGGAAATCGCCAAGAGCGAGCGCCCGGAACTCACCAGCGCCAAGATCATCGTCTCGGGCGGCCGCGCGCTGAAGGACGCGGAAACCTTCGAGGCGACCATCACGCCGCTTGCCGACAAGCTCGGCGCCGCCATCGGCGCGAGCCGCGCGGCGGTCGACGCGGGCTATGTGCCGAACGACTACCAGGTCGGCCAGACCGGAAAGATCGTCGCGCCGGAAGTCTACTTCGCGATCGGCATCTCGGGCGCGATCCAGCACCTTGCGGGCATGAAGGACTCCAAGGTCATCATCGCCATCAACAAGGACGAAGACGCGCCGATCTTCCAGGTGGCAGACGTCGGCCTCGTGGCGGACCTGTTCACGGCGGTGCCGGAGCTGACGAACGCGCTGTAAGACGTTCATCACAAAGGTCTTTATTTTACAGAGAACCTCCGGCAGTCTCGCATGACTGCCGGAGGTTTTTCATATGGGTCGCGCCCTTCTTGCCCTCGCCGCGCTGTCCACCGCGCTTGCCATGCCCTTGCAGGCAGCGGAGCCGGTCGTGCTCAAGCCCCTTGGCCCGTGGAATGTCGACTTCGGCGATGATGCATGTCGGCTCCAGCGCCTGTTCGGCAGCGCCGAGGACAAGCATGTGCTGGTGTTCACGCAATATTGGCCGTCGGAGCGCGCGGGCCTGACGCTCGCGGGCTCCGCTTTGGGCAAGTTACGCACCGTTGACCGGACGAGCTTGCGATACAACGACGCACAGGAGCCGCTGCGCGCCCCCGCCTTCGAGGGCAACTTCGGTGACATCGGTCAGGCGCTGATCTTCCCCAATGTCAGCCTCACCGCATCTGCGCTGGAAAACCGCGAGCCCGGCTCGGACGGGCCCTTCACCCAGATGGACGTTGCGCTGGGCAGGACGGTGCGCTTCGTGGCCGTCACGCAAGGCTCGCGCGAAGTGCGCTACGAAACCGGGGCGCTCGACAAGGCGTTCGAGGTGCTCAACAAATGCACGCTCGATCTGCTGACCAAGATGGGCCTCGATGCGCAAAAGCACGTGACGGCGACGAGCGAGGCGCGCTGGATTAACCGGGAGGCGCTGGTCCGCCGGATTACCGCACAGTACCCGGGAGCGGCGCGGGGCGAGCAGGGGATCATGCGCATGCGGGTGATCGTGGGCGTGGACGGCAAGGTGGAGGAATGCCGGATCCTCAAGGCCACTGCCACGCAGTTCCTCGAATCCCCGGCCTGCGAGGTGATGCAGCGCGCGCAGTTCGAACCGGCGCGCGATGCGGCGGGCGAGCCCTTCCGCTCGCTCTTCGCGACCACGATCACCTACCGGATCGGGTAGCGGCCTAGAGCACCGTATTGATGAAGTGCAGCGTCATCCCCACGAGCCCGCCCACCAGCGTGCCGTTGATGCGAATGAACTGCAAATCCCGTCCCACCGCGCCCTCGACGCGGTCGGTGATGGTGCGGGCGTCCCAGCGCTTGACCGTCTCCGACACCAGCCGGACGATCTGATCGCCGTAGCGGGTGGCGATGCCGACCGCCGTGCGGCGGGCGAAGCGGTTGATCTGGTGTTGCAGCCGCGCGTCCGCTTGGAGCGCCTCGCCCAGTTCGGCGAGCATGTTGCGCATCTCCGCGCCCATCTGGCTCTCGGGATCGCGTGCGCGGCGGATCAGGGACTGGCGGATGCGCTCCCACACCCCCGTCCACCACACCGCCACCGCCGGGTTGGCGATGAGGTCGCGCTTCATGTCCTCGACCTTGGCGCGGGTTTCGGGATCGTGCTGCAGGTCCTGGCCGAGCTTGGCGAGCCCCTCCTCGATCTTGCCGCGCAAGGGGTGGTCGGGGTTGACCAGCACCTCGGCGAGCAGCTTGTACAGCCCGTCGAGCACGCTCGAGGAGATGGTCTTGTCGATCCCCGCCCAGCGCAGCACGCCCGACACGCGCTGGTGGATGATCTCGCGCAGGGTTTCCTCGTTGTCCTCGATGGTGAGGCCCGCCCAGCGCACGAAGCCGTCGATCAGCGGCTGGTGGCGCTTGTCGGTCATCGCGCTCTCGATCATCCGGCCGGCGAGCGGGGCGATGTCGAGCTTGGCGAGCTGCGCGGCGAGGCCGGAGCGCACCTGGTTGCCGAGCCGGTCAGGATCCAGTGATTCGAGCACCTCGGCCAGCAGCTCCGCCGCGCCGCTGGTGATGCGCGAGCGGTGATCGCTCTCGCCGCGTTCGGGCGAAGCGGCGAGAAACTCGCCCGCCGCCTTGGCGATATTCATGGCCGACATGCGCCGCGCGACCACGGCAGGCGTCAGGAAATTCTCGCGCAGGAAGGCCGCCATCGTATCGGCGATGCGGTCCTTGTTCTCGGGGATGATCGCGGTGTGGGGGATCGGCAGGCCGAGGGGATGGCGGAACAGCGCGGTGACCGCAAACCAGTCGGCAAGGCCGCCCACCATCGCGGCTTCGGCGAAGGCGTTGATGTAGCCCCACGCCGGATGCCCGGTGGTGGCAAGGCCGTGCGTGGCGATGAAGATCACCGCCATCGCCGCCAGCATCCCCGTCGCCGTCCAGCGCATCCGCCTCGCGCGGTCATGGCCGAGCGGCTGGCCGCCCAATGTCAGTGGCCTCGGGGAACGTGTCGCCATATGCGCGCTCTAGACCGGTTCCGGCCGCGGCGTCACCCGTTTTGCGGGGGCCGGGCCGGTCACTCGGCCGGTTCGTGCCCTGTCGGAGGCAGCTTGCCGAGGCCGGGGAAGGCGCCGGGCAGCGGCGCATCGGCCACCGGCCCGCCCGCGATCCGGCCATCATCGCCCGGCTTGTAGGTCAGCAGGCGCGCGCGCAGCCATGGCCCGACACGCCGCTCGAAGCTGTCGGCGAGGCTGAAGCCCGCCGGCACGATCAGCAGCGTCAGCAGGGTCGAGAGCACCAGCCCTCCCATCACCACGATCCCCATCGGCTGGCGCCACGCCCCGTCACCCTCGAGCGAGAGCGCCACCGGCACCATCCCCGCGCTCATCGCCACGGTGGTCATCACGATCGGCTGCGCGCGCTTGTGCCCGGCATCCATGATCGCCTCGAGCTTGGGGATGCCCTTGTTCATCTCCTCGATCGCGAAGTCGATCAGCAGGATCGAGTTCTTGGACACGATCCCGAGCAGCAGCAGGATGCCGATATAGACCGGCATCGAATTGGGCTGGCCCAGCAGCCAGATCAGCAGAATGCCGCCCAGCGGCGCGAGCGCCAGCGAGGTCATGTTGACCAGCGGGCTCATCAGCCGCTTGTAGAGCAGCACCAGCACCGCGAAGACCAGCAGCACCCCGGCGATGATCGCGATGATGAGGTTCTGGATCAGCTCGGCCTGCCATTCCTCTTCGCCCACCACGTCGCGGATCACGCCCAGCGGCAGCTT
Source organism: Erythrobacter sp. CCH5-A1 (assembly GCF_001557115.1). Lineage (GTDB taxonomy): Bacteria > Pseudomonadota > Alphaproteobacteria > Sphingomonadales > Sphingomonadaceae > Erythrobacter. The sequence continues at coordinate 6,767 of NZ_LSKQ01000165.1, read as the reverse complement.
CTGGAGCACCGGCAGGGCATCGATCTGCGCCTGCGCCTCGCCCTTCAACACGCCCGCGGCGAGGTCAGCGCCGACCAGCACGCGGCGGTTCTGGTTATAGCGCTGGATCGCGGTCGGGCCCGAACCGAAGGTGATGTCGGCGACCCGGCTGAGCGGCACCGAGCCGCCGCCGGCGGTCGGCACCGGCAGGTTCTCGATGGTGCGGAAATCGGTGCGCGCTTCCTGCGACAGGCGCACCACGATCGGGATCTGGCGGTCGGACAGCGAGAAGCGCGCGGCGTTCTGCTCGATCTCGCCCAGCGTCGCGATGCGGATCGTCTGCGACAGAGCGGCGGTGGTGACGCCCAGTTCGGCGGCGATCTTCTCGCGCGGGGTGATGATGATTTCCGGGCGGTTGAGATCGGCGCTGATGCGCGGCGCGACCAGCGATTTCAGGCCCTTCATCTCCTCGACCAGCTGGGTCGCGGTCTTGTCGAGCAGCACCGGATCGCTGCCCGCGAGCATCACCGTCATGTCGCGGCCCGAGCCGAAGCCGCCCGACTGCGACTGGAAGCGCACGCGGGCATCGGGGAACTTCGCGAGGACAGGGGCGAGTTCGCGCTCGAATTCGACCGAGGAGCGCTGGCGATCGTCGCGCAGCTTGACGAAGATTGCCGAGGATTCGCCGAGCCGGATGCGTTCGAGCATGCGCTCGACCTCGGGCTCCTGCCGGAGCCGGTCGGCCACGGCATTGACCACCCGCTTGGTGTCGGCGAGCGTGGTGCCGGGGACGACCTCGATCGTGACCTGGCTGTTCTCGTCGTCGATGGTCGGCTGGAACTGGCCGGGGATCACGCCGAACAGCAGGATCGTCACCAGGAACGAGAACCAGCCGATGCCGAGCATCCAGATGCGGTGGTCGTAGAAGCGCGCGGTCATCCAGCGCACGCCGCGGCCGAACCCGCCTGCGGTGCCCGAGAGCGATTCGATCGCCTTGAAGGTGAGGAACGCGGCAAGGAAGGAGATCGCCGAGATGGCGAGCACGATCGCCACCTCGAAAACCTTGGCGACCAGCTTGTAGGCCATGCCGTTGGTGTCGGCCGAGACCGCGGCGGCGATCTGCTTGTGGACGCCGAGGCCGAGCAGGCCCTTCCATGCACCGCCCGTGAAGGAGCCGTTCGCGGATTCGAACATCGCGACGGCCGAGACGAACAGCAGCGCGATGACGGTCAGCAGCAGGCCGGGCACGTAGAAGAAACGGTTCCGCGGACCGGTGATGCCGGCGCGGCGCGCGGCCATGCGGCCGGTGTCGAGCGTCCAGGCGAGCACGCGCATATAGGCTTCGATCCAGCGGCCGCCGCCATGTTCGGCCTCGCCGTGGGCCTTGAGGAAATAGGCCGCCATCAGCGGCGTGATCATGCGCGCGACGGCGAGGCTCATCAGCACCGCGACCACCACGGTGATCCCGAAGTTCTGGAAGAACTGGCCGGACACGCCCGGCATCAGGCCGACGGGGAGGAACACCGCGACGATGCAGAAGCTGGTGGCGACCACCGGCAGGCCGATCTCGTCGGCGGCGTCGATCGAGGCCTGATAGGCCGATTTGCCCATCCGCATGTGGCGCACGATGTTCTCGATCTCCACGATCGCATCGTCGACCAGCACGCCCGCGACCAGCGCCAGCGCGAGCAGCGAGAGGAAATTGAGGTTGAACCCGAGCTGGTCCATGAAGAAGAAGGTCGGGATCGCAGACAGGGGAATCGCGACCGCGCTGATCGCGGTGGCGCGCCAGTCGCGCAGGAAGATGAACACCACGACCACCGCCAGCACCGCGCCCTCGACCAGTGCCCACATCGAGGACTTGTACTGGCTGCGGGTGTAGGTGGTGCTGGTCGAGAGCTTGATGAACTTGACGCCCGGATTCTCGGTCTCGATCTTGTCCATTTCCTTGAGCGCGGCGTCATAAACCGTGAGGTCCGATGCCCCGCGCGCGCGGTTCATGTAGAAGTTGACGACTTCCTTGCCAGCCACTTCGCTGATCGAATTGCGCTCGGAATAGCCGTCGCGGACCGTGGCGATGTCGGCCAGCCGCACGGAGCGCCCGCCGCCCAGCTGGATCTGCGTCTGCGAGAGCTGGTAGGCGGTGTCCGAATTTCCGAGGACGCGCAGCGACTGGCGCGTGCCGCCGACTTCGGCAAGGCCGCCCGCAGCGTCGAGATTGCTCTGGCGCAGCGCCCCGTTGATCTGCGAGGCGGTGACCCCGAAGGACTGCATCCGCGCCGGATCGAGGATCACCTCGATCTGCCGGTCGACCCCGCCGAAGCGGCCGACCTCGGCCATGCCGGGGATCTTGAGCAGGCGCTTGGCGACCGTGTCGTCGATGAACCAGCTCAACTGTTCGAGCGTCATGTCGTCGGCCTCGACCGCGACATAGCCGATCGGCTCGCCCACCACGTTGACCTTGCTGACCTGCGGCTCGAGGATGCCGTCGGGCAAAGACCCGCGCACGCCGTCGATCGCGGTCTCGACCTCGTTGACCGCCTCGATCAGGTTGGTGCCGATCTCGAATTCGACGAAGGTGTTGGACGATCCCTCGCGCGCGGTCGACTGGATCGAATTGACCCCGTTGATCGAGCGCAGCGCGCTTTCGACGCGCTGGGTGATCTGGTTCTCGATCTCAGTCGGCGAGGCGCCGGGCTGGGCGATGTTGACGACCACGGCGGGAAAATCCACATCCGGGTTGTTGGTCACGTCCATGCGCATGAAGCTGACGATCCCGGCGAACAACAGCCCGGTGAAGAACACCAGCGGGATCACCGGGTTGCGGATCGACCAGGCCGAGATGTCGCGAAGTGCCATGAAATTCCTGCCTGTTGTATCGCCGTTCGCGGCTTGCCTTGCCAGCTACGCGCGAAGCCTCGCGCGAGATGGACGCCTTACTTCTTCTGGAGCTGCGGGTTGACCGTTTCGCCCGGGTTGAGGAACCCGCCGGCGCGCAGCACCACCTTTTCGGTGCCAGTGAGGCCCTCGGTGATGGCGACGCCCTCGGCAGTCACCGCCCCGGTCTTCACGCCGCGGCGGGTGACTTTATTGTCCGCCCCAACGACATAGACGAAGCTGCCCTTGGGATCGGCGAGCACCGCGCTTTCGGGGAGCACGGTTGCGCGGAAGCTGCCGCTGCTGATGCGCGCCGTCGCAAAGCCGCCGGGGCGCAGCGCGGGGTTGAAGGCAAGCGCGATGCGCGCGGTGCCCTGGCGGGTGGTCTGGTCGATCGTCGGAGCAATCTGCCACACCTGACCCTCGAAAGTCTGCTCCGATCCGGTCGGCGTGATCCGCGCGACCGTGCCGACCGTCATCTTGGCGAGCTGCTCTTCCGAAAGCTGCGCGAGCATCTCCATCTCGCCGCCGCTGGCGATGGTGAACAGCGCAGGCGTGCCCGCGCCGACGGTCTGCCCCGGCTCGACCGCGCGCGACAGGACATAGCCGGTCGCGGGCGCGAGAATGTTGAGCCGCTGGTTGCGCGCGCGCTGCTCGGAAAGCTGGGCCTGCGCGACCTTGACGCGGGCGACGGCGGCATCGCGGGTCGCGGTCAGGCGATCCACATCCGCCTTGGAGACGAACCCGCGCGCGACCAGCTGGAGCGCACGGTCGAGGTTGGCCTGCGCCAGATTGGCATCGGCCTGCGCGACCTGGATCTGCGCGGCCTGGGCAGCGGCCTGCTGGACCTGCACCGAACGGTCGATCACCGCGAGAACCTGGCCCTGCTGCACCCAGTCGCCCGCATCGACGGTAACGCGCAGCACCTGGCCGCCCTCGCCCACGACGCCCACCGGCATCGGGCGGCGCGCTGCGAGCGTGCCGGGGGCCTCGATCTCGCCGCTGACCATGGTCGTGCCCGGAGCCACGACGGTGACCGCGGGGGCCTGCGAATTGTCGTCGTCCACCGCGACCGGCTCGCCGCCGGCCAGCACGAACCACGCGGCGATCGCCAGCAGCAGGGCGAACACGCCGAGGCCGGCGAAAATCAGCCAGCGCGGGATGGCAGGCGCCGCAAGACCGCGCGCGCCGGCAAATTCCGTCGTCACCCCGTCGGCGGCCTCGGCCTTGATCGTCGTCTCGTAATTCATTGCCATTCCTTCACCCGGGCATACCCTGTGCTGCCCGCAGCCCGGCGGACCCGAGTGTATTACTCGCCTAAGTCACCATGTGCAACGCCTGATAGATCGTCGGGCGCTGGCCCGCAACTTGTGCATCGACCGGTGACTTTCCCTCTAGACGAAGGGCGCGGCAATAAAGGCGGTTACCGAACGCGCCCGCGCTGGATGAGGTTGAGGATCCCCAGCAGGACCACCGCCCCGATCAGCGCGCCCAGCACGCCCGACCAGTCCGGCGGCCATGCGCCGATCGTCCCTCCGCCGGTGATGAAGCCGAGCACGCCGTTGCCGATGAACGAGCCAAGAATGCCGACCACGATGTTGGCAAGCGTGCCCATGCTGGCATCGCGCCGCATCATCAGGCTCGCCAGCCAGCCGATCACCCCGCCCATGACGATGAACCAGATGAATCCCAACATGCCCCCGTGCCCCCTTTGCCTGCGCCGCGCCGCGCCGCGCCGGAAGATGGCCCGAATCGGCAACAGCCCGCAACGCCTTGAGGACGAAGCGGGCTGTCAGGGGGACAGGCTGTGGTCTGAAAGTATCAGTACTTGAGCTGGCGCTCGTAAAGATCGCGGTAGTGCTGGATCTTGGTGACGCGCAGGCCGTGCATCCCCGAACGGTCGACCGCGCGCTGCCACGAGGCGAATTCCTCGAGCGTGAGGCCATAGCGCGCCAACGCCTCGTCGAGCGTCAGCAGCCCGCCGTTGACGGCAGCCACGACCTCGGCCTTGCGCCGGACGACCCAGCGCTTGGTTTCGGGAGCCGGCAGGTCGGCAAGGGTCAGCGGCTCCCCGAGGGGGCCGATCACCTGTGCGGGGCGGAAGTCCTGGTTCTCAATCATCGCATTTCTCTCGCAGCGCCGCGGGGCGCGTCGGATCGGGGTACATTCGCATTGTCCGGGCGGTTCGCATCGCTCGCATCGACCTTCGCACCCGGACCTTTAGATTGACCTAAAGCATGAGGGTTAATGTCCGGTTCGCCATCGTCTAGAAGTGCAAAATAACTAGCGGCGGCATCGCCGAAACTGGCGGCGACGGCTTCGATCGGGGCCTGATTCTCGGTGCGCAGCAGCAGCCTGAGATCGCGCGCGGCGTTGAGCCGGGCGGTCAGCTCGCTCCATTCCATCGCCCGCAGCGCCTCGCTGCCGCGCCGCGTCGGAGCGGGTGCGAATCGCTCCGCTCCGCCGCCCTTGGCGGTGGCACGCAGCAGCGCCCGCTCCTCGGCGGAAAGGCCGCCAGCGGGCGCATCGGCGCGCACGGGGATCGACTTGGCTTTCTCGAACATCATCCCCTTTCCTAACCCGAGTGCGTCAAAATCCGGTAAAACTGCCATTTACCCCGGCTTAGGATTACTGCGGCCCGGAGGGACAACCTGCCGCCCACTGGCGCACGGGGGGGAGCATCGCTATATGCGCGCGCTCCATGGATACCCCCGCGCTCCTATCCTCCGGCCTGCCCGGCCCGGCCCTGCCCGGCCCCGCCGATGCTGCCGCGCTGTTCGATCTGCCGCGGGCCGCCGCCGATTGCCGGATCGTTGTGGCGATGAGCGGCGGGGTCGATTCGTCGGTGGTCGCCGCGCTCGCCCATGCCAGCGGGGCCGAAGTGATCGGGATCACGCTCCAGCTCTATGACTACGGCGCGGCGACGGGGCGCAAGGGCGCGTGCTGCGCGGGCGACGACATTCGCGATGCGCGCGCCGTGGCCGACCGGCTCGGCATCGCGCATTATGTCTTCGACCACGAAAGCGCGTTCCGCGAAGAGGTGGTCGAACAGTTCGCCGACGAATATCTCGCCGGCCGCACCCCCGTCCCCTGCATCCGCTGCAACATGGGGCCCAAGTTCACCGATCTGTTCCGCATGGCGCGCGAGCTCGGCGCGGATTGCCTTGCAACCGGGCACTATGTCCACCGCGTCATGGGCGAGGCCGGGGTCGAGCTGCACCGCGCCCACGATCCGGCGCGCGACCAGTCCTACTTCCTTTACGGCACCACCGAAGCGCAGCTCGATTACCTGCGCTTTCCGCTGGGCGGCATGCCCAAGCAGGAGGTGCGGCAGCTGGCCGAGGCGGCGGGCCTCAGGAACGCCGCAAAACCCGATTCGCAGGACATCTGCTTCGTGCCCGATGGCAATTATGCGAAGATCGTCACCAAGGTCCGCCCCGAGGGCGCGGCCCCGGGCGCGATCGTCCACGCGGCGACGGGCGAAAGGCTCGGCGAGCACAAGGGCATCGTCCACTTCACCGTAGGCCAGAGGAAGGGCCTCGAGATCGGCGGCCAGCCCGAGCCGCTCTATGTGATCGGCCTCGACGCGCCGTCGCGCGAGGTGCGGGTCGGCCCGAAACGGATGCTCGCCGTGAGCGCCGCGCATCTCACCGAGACCAACCGCATCGGCCCCCTGCCGGACGCGCCGCTGACCGCCAAGGTGAGGAGCCTCGCCAAGCCCGTCCCCGTCACGCTGGAAGGCCCGCTGGGCGACGGCGCGCCGGTGACGATCCGCTTCGCCGAACCGGAATTCGGTGTCGCCCCCGGGCAGGCGGCGGTGATTTACGCGGGGGACCGCGTAGTCGGCGGCGGGTGGATCGATTCGACCGAAAAGTTTTCGGTTCGCTAGCGCGAACGCAGACCTCCCGCCC
>NZ_LSKQ01000164.1 GCF_001557115.1 Erythrobacter sp. CCH5-A1 | reverse complement strand
GCCCGCCCCTTCCCCCGCTGGCGGGGCAATGCCAGCCATACCCTTACGAACGCAGGCAAACCGAAAGGAGAACTGCCGTGAAGAAGTTTGCTCTCGTCCTCGCCGCCGGAGCTATGACGCTGCCGATGGCGATCCCCGCCCAGGCGGCACCCCTGCCGCAGGCCGCGCCCGTCAATGCCTCGGCCTATGCCGGGTTCGAGGCCGGCTCGCTCCCGACGAACGATGTCGCCGAGCACCGCAAGCGCAAGAAGCACCGCATCTATGACGAGCGCGGCCGCTATTACGAGCCGCGCCGCCTCAGCCGCGGCGACCGGATCTGGCGCGATGGTGACCGCTATTACTGCCGCCGCGACAACGGGACCACAGGCCTCGTGATCGGTGCAGGGGTCGGCGCACTGCTCGGCCGCACGATCGACACCCGCGGCGACCGCACGGTCGGCACCCTCCTCGGCGCGATCGGCGGCGGCCTCCTCGGCCGCGAGATTGACCGCGGGGAGCTGCGCTGCCGCTAAGCCACCACAGGGCGCGCGCGCCTCTCCCCGATTGAAGCGCGCGCGCCCCCCTGTTAGCGCTGCTGTCATGGCCCTCTCCCCCGACAGCAGCGCACCCCTTCCCTCTCGCCCCGCCGTTCTCGTGACCGGCGGGGCGACGCGTATCGGCGCCGCGATCGTGCGCCGCTTTGCCGCCGCGGGGTGGCACGCGGTGATCCATTACAGACGCTCGGCCGCCGCCGCCGAAGCCCTGGCCGCCGCGCTCCCGAGTGCCGAGACACTTCGCTTCGACCTTGCCGACGACGACGACGCCCTCGCCGCAATCACCGCTCTTGCCGCGCGCACGCCCGGATGGCGCTGCCTCGTCAATTCCGCGTCGGTTTTCGATTACGACGGCGTAACCGGATTGGACCCGGCAACGAACCGGGCGGCGATGCAGATCAACGCTCTTGCCCCGGCCCGGCTCGCCCAAGCCTTCATCGCTTTGACAGCGGACGGCGAGGCTGTGCGCACCGTGATCAACGTCACGGACATGAAAATTGAAAATACGAACCCCGATTTCTTCAGTTACACCATGTCCAAACACGCGCTGGCAGCCACTATCGGCATGCTGGCCAAGGGGAATACGGTGGACAACGTCAGGGTTTACGGCATCGCGCCCGGCGCGATCCTCGCCAGCCATGACCAGCGCGAGGAGGAGACCGAGATCTCGCACCGGTTGAACCTCCTCGGCCGCAAGACCGGCGCTCACGAAATTGCCGACGCGGCACTGTTTCTGGCAGGCGGCGCGCTCGCGAGCGGGCAAAGCCTGTTCGTCGACAGTGGCCAGCATCTTATGGACCAACCGCGTGATGTGATATGGCTTGCTCGTGAGCAGGCCCAAAGGGGAATTGCATGAAGAAGCACGCGCTCTCGACCCGTCTGTGGCACTGGGTGAACGCGATCGCGATCATCGTGCTGTTCATGACCGGGCTCAACATCTCCAACGCCCACCGGCACCTCTACTGGGGCCACTACGGCTTCGATGCCAATGACGCCTGGCTGCACGTGATCCGCTTCCCGGGCTGGGCGACGATCCCGGGGCACTACAACCTCGCCCTCGCGCGCGACTGGCATATCACGATGGCCTGGCCCTTCGGCATCGGCGTGCTCTTCATCTGGGTCGCGATGCTTTGGAACGGCCACTTCCGCCGCGATCTGATGACCGCGCCGAAGGACTGGACGCCGGGTGCGGTGATCGCCTCGATCAAGGCGCATTCGGGCGCAGGCGCGGGCGCGCATCACGGCTACAACTCGGTCCAGAAGATCCTCTATGGCGGCGTCTTCGGCGTGCTGCTGCCGCTGATGCTGCTGAGCGGGCTGGCGATCAGCCCCGGTTCGGGCGGCTATGCCCCGTGGCTGATCGACCTGTTCGGCGGCCGCCAGAGCGCGCGCTCGCTGCACTTCATCGCCGCCTGGGGCATCTTTGCCTTCTTCGTCATCCACATTGTGCTGGCGGTCACCGACTGGCGGCTGATCCTCGAGATGTTCACCGGCGGCAAACGCCCGGCCGAACCTGCTCCTCCCCAGCCCGAACCCGAACCCGTCCCCGCCGCCGATGAAGGAGTGCCCGCCCATGGTTGACCTGCCGCGCCGTTCGCTGCTTGCCGGCATGGCCGCCCTCGGCGCCTCGGCCTGCGCCAAGATCAACGACAGCGAGACCACGAAAGAGGTGTTCAAGGCCGCCGAGGACGGACACCGCGTCCTCCACCGCGCGCTCGCGGCCAAGCAGGGGCTCGTCAAGGAGTTCCGCCCCGATCAGCGCTCGCCCACCTTCCGCGGAAATGGTTCGGTCACGGTCGCCGATCCCTTCTATCAGGACCAGCTCGCCAAGGGCTTTCCCGACTGGAAGCTCGAGGTGAAGGGGCTGGTCGAAACCCCGCTGGCGCTCAGCCTCGCCGAGGTGAAGGGCCTGCCCCAGCGCACCCAGATCACCCGCCACGACTGTGTCGAGGGCTGGAGCGCGATCGGCGAATGGCAGGGGGTGCAGCTCGGCCACCTGCTCGACATGGCCAAGGTGAAGAAGGAGGCGAAGTTCATCGTCTTCCGCTGCGCCGATCTCTACCACGGCAAGCCCTATTACGAGAGCATCGACATGGTCGATGCCTATCACCCGCAGACGATCATCGCCCACGCGCTGAACGGCGAGCCGCTGCCGGAAAAGAACGGCGCGCCCTACCGCATGCGGATCGAGCGGCAATTGGGATACAAACAGGCCAAGTACGTCCAGGCGATCGAGGCGGTCACCAGCTTCGATAAGATCGGCCAGGGAGGCGGCGGCTTCTGGGAGGATTTCGCCGGCTACCAGTGGTACGCAGGGGTCTAGGCGCGACTAGTCTTCCGGAAATATCCGCAGCATCGTCGCCCAATCGGCGGCGATGATCTCCTCCAGCACCGCCAGGTCGATATCGGCAAGCTTGTTGACGTACAGACAGCTCTTGCCGGTAGTGTACTTGCCCAGCCGCATCAGCTTTTCATCCCGTCCCGCGCCGGTGACGGGATCGCAATAGCCCCCCATGAAGTAGAGCGAATGCTTGGCCTTTCTCGGCGAGAACCCCGCCCGCATCCAGTGCACATCGCGGCCACTATCATAAGTTGTGGAATATTCGCCGTAGCCGATGATCGTCGGCCCCCACATCTTGGGCGTCTCGCCGGTCACCTTGCGGAACAGGGCGTCGAGCACGCGCGCATCCTCTCGCTTGGCGGGCGGTTCGATGCCCTCGATGAAGGTTTCGACTGCAACATCGGTGATCGTCGTCTTCGCGTCGCCCATCTTTCGCCTCCAAGTCGATGATTTTGCGAAAGCCGCCTCTCCGGCTTAGCCTACCCTCGCCAGCATCCTAGAAAGGAGCCTCATGAGCAAGTCTCTCCTCGACCGTTTCCTGTCGCGTGCCGTCAAGCAGGGCCGCCTTGGCATCGTCTTTGCCGACGGCTCGGCGAGCACCTATGGCGCAAGTGCCGAGGGCTTTCCCGAAATCGTCCTGCGCTTCACCGACAACGCCGTCCCGCGCGACATCATCCTCGACCCCCGCCTGGGCGCGGCCGAGGCCTTCATCGACGGGCGGCTGCTGATCGAGGAAGGCGACGTGATGGGCCTTGTCGGCCTGCTGCGGATGAACGGACCGTGGGAACGCGGGAACGACAACCTGCGCCCCGGCGTGCTGAAGCGCTTCATCAACACCGCCGCTTTCGCCGCCGAGCAGATCAACAACCGCGTGGGTTCGAAGAAGAACGTCGCGCACCACTACGATATCGGCAATGATCTCTACGCGCTGATGCTCGATGCCGAGCATTGGCAATATTCCTGCGGCTACTGGCCCGAAGGCGTGACCACGCTGGGCGGCGCGCAGGAGGCCAAGCTCAAGCACATCGCGAGAAAGCTGCATCTTTCGCCCGGGCAGGACGTGCTCGACATCGGCTGCGGGTGGGGCGGGATGGCGATCCATCTGGCCAAGAACCACAATGTCCACGTCACCGGGATCACCCTGTCCGAAGAACAGGCGGCCCTTGCCCGCCAGCGGGTGCAGGCGGCGGGCGTGGCGGACAGGGTGACGATCCTGCTCGAGGATTACCGCGACACCGCTGCCAGCGGCCGCCGGTTCGACCGGATCGTCTCGGTCGGCATGTTCGAGCATGTCGGCCGCGCGCAGTTCGAGACCTTCTTCGAGGCTTGTGCAAGGATGCTGGCCGATGACGGGGTGATGCTGCTCCATACCATCGGCCGCTTCGGCGAGCCGGGCACCACCGACGCCTTCACCCGCAAATATGTCTTCCCCGGCGGCTACATCCCGGCGCTGTCCGAGACGGTGGCGGCCTCTGAGAAATTCCGCCTGATCGCCGCGGACGTCGAGACGCTGCGGCTCCATTACGCCCGCACCATCCGCGCCTGGTATGCCAACTGCATGGAGCACAAGGACAAGATCATCGCGCTCTATGACGAGAAGTTCTTCCGGATGTGGACCTTCTACCTCGCGGGCGCGGCAACCGTGTTTGAGCACGGGGGGATGGGCAATTACCAGATCCAGTACATCCGCAGCCGCCATGCGGTGCCGATCACGCGGGATTATCTGCTGAAGGGCTAGCCCATCTCGTGCGCGCCGGGGCGCTGGCGCGGGCGGTAGACCGGGCCGAAGCCCATCATCGCCGCCCCTGCCAGCGGGAGCGCCACCACCCACCAGCGGATGCCCGAAAGGCTGTCGGGGCTGGTGAGAGTGAGCCCCGCGGTCGCGCCCAGCCCCGCACAGATCGCCAGCACGCCGAGCACCGCGCGCAGTCGCGGCACGGTGCGCCCGCCGCGCACCGGGCCGAAGCTGCGCTCATGCCGCGCGAAGATCCCGATCAGCGGCAGCAGCGCGATGATGTAGACCGCGATCCAGATCGGGCGCGTTGCCCACCACTCGCCCGTCCCCGGCACCGGGCCGAGGCCCCAGCCGCCCAGCAGCAGCCAGTCGACCGTCATCACCAGCACGAAGGCGGTCAGGTGCCACAGGTAGACCGTCATGATCATCCCGTTCATCAGCACTGTCGCGGTCCAGACGGTGACGCTCTCGAGCATCCGCCGGCCCGCACGCTCCAGCGCCAGCACCAGCCCCACCTGCACGCCGCCCAGCGCGAACAGCGCGAGCGTGGGCGGGAGCGAGTTGGAGAAGCCTCCGGGCGCGGAGACCATCGAGACGGGGTAGAAGCCGAAGACGGTGATCCTGACTAGGATCGCCAGCGACACCGCGAAGAAGCCCCAGGCGAACCACGCCTTGTCGAACTTGCCCGCCCGCCACGCGAAGCCCAGCTGGTGGATCGCGAGGAACACCCAGAGGAAATTGGTGAAATTGACGTAGGGGACCTTCATCGTGAAGGTCAGCCAGTCGGTCAGCATCGCGAGCGGCACGAACAGCGCAAAGCTCCCCCACCCCAGCCGGTCCCACAGCCGCTGGGCAATCGGCGTGAAGGCGGTCACCAGCAAATAAACCGCGAGGAACCAGACCGGGATCAGCGCCGCCTCGGTCGCCATGCGGATCTGGGTGCGCGGCAGGCCGACCTGCGTCATCACAACCGCGAGCCCCGCCCACAGCAGGAGCACCGGGAAGGTCGGGGTGATAAGCCGCTGCACCCGGCTCGCCAGCCAGTCGCGGTAGACGCCCGCCTGGTCGGCAGCGGCCTTCCGTGTCGTCGCCTCCCAGCTCACCTGGTTGGCGTAGCCGCCGACGAGGAAGAACACCGGCATCACCTGAAAGCCCCAGGTCAGCCAATGCGCCCAATCGGAGACCGACAGCAGATCGCCGCGCCGCAATTCTCCGGCGGCGTCGATGTAGAGCCCAGCCATCAGCCAGTGGCCGAAAACCACCGCCATGATCGAGATCGCCCGCAGGAAATCGACCCAGCGGTTGCGCTCCGGCGGGGTCATCACCGCCAGCTCGCGCGCCTTGCTCCACATCTGCAGCATTCTTCGACCCCCATAGGCTGCCGCGCAGGGCATTGCCTTCGCGCACGCCATATCAGGTAGTTCTTAGCAGCCGATTGCCAAGATGCGGACAGATGCGCGCTGCTAATCGCCGGCCGCGAGCGACTGAGCACGGAGCGCAAGACTGGCCGAAACGGCCGCAGTCAGCGGCGGTGCGGCAC
>NZ_LSKQ01000163.1 GCF_001557115.1 Erythrobacter sp. CCH5-A1 | reverse complement strand
CGATCAGCGTTGCGCTCTTGAGCTTGCCGTCCGCCAGCAAGGCAAACCAGGTCGACAGGGCCGCCTTAGCATATTCGCTTTCGAGATTGTCGGCAGGGTCAAACAGGTTCTGCCCGCCCGTCTGGCGTTGGCCCCGCGTGAGAGCCCCCAGACTATCGAGCCTGCGCGCAATGGTGCTGGTGAACCGCAGTTCCCCTTTGCAGTTCGTGGTCACAGGCCGGAACAGCGGTGTGTTGGCTTGATGGGTCCGGTGCGTTCGGCCAAGCCCCTGGATGGCCCGGTCGGCTCGCCATCCCGGCTCAAGCAGGAAGTGTATGCGACGCTTCTGGCAAGCTGCGTCAAGGCTGGCGTGATAAGACCGCCCGGTGCCGCCCGCGTCGCTGAAGACTAGGATGGGCTTCCTGCCATCCATGAACTGGTCGGTCTCGGACTGGTTCGTCCGCGGCGAGC
>NZ_LSKQ01000162.1 GCF_001557115.1 Erythrobacter sp. CCH5-A1 | reverse complement strand
GATTGTCCTTCTCGTTCTTGGCGAAGACGGTGATCAGGTAGATCGGCATATGCCGGCCGCCGAAGACATAGATGGTGCAATGACCACCGCTTTTGCCGCCACCTTCACGCGGGATCCGGACCTTGCGCAATCCACCGCCCAGCGACACGCCCGCTTCCGGGTTTGCCGCGATGTAGCCAATGAGGCTGATGCGTTCGCTATCGCTCATGATGGCCTTGGCGCGCCGCTGGAACCCAGGCAGTTCAACAACGGTCTGCAAGGTCGTCATGCCCGCCATATATACGCCATTGACACATAGGTCAATGACATACGCTCAGGCCTCATTTGCCGCGCCTTGATCGGCCTCACGTTCAGCAAGCCGTCAGGATCGCGGAACCATCTCCTATCACATTGGTTGCGCTTGAAATTCTGATGGAGGCCGATGTGATTTCCTGCAAATCTGCAATGATTTTTTCCGCGCTCGGGCTCAGCCTTGGCGGCTGCACGGCGGTGATCTCGCAGGCGAGCTTCTACCCCAGCGCAAGCCTCGCCGCGCCCAATGCCGTGCTGGCGGTGCCGGACGGCTACACGGCCACGGATACGCTGCTGCCCCTCGGCGATCTGGGTGCGGTGCGCACGGTCAGACTGGACAATCCCGCAAGCGAGACCGCGATCATCTACAGCGCCGGCAATGGCGGCTTCGTCGATTCCGAGGGCACGAGCCGCATGGCCGCGCGCCTTGCCGAGGTGACGGGGGCTGACATCATCCTCTATGACTATCCCGGGCGCGGCGGCACCATCCTGCCCACCACGATTGAGGCAGCCGCCGCCTTCGGCCCGGCGATGATCGATCGGCTGAAGTCGCAAGGGTGGATCGGGAATGGCCCGGTCTATGCCTATGGCCTGTCCTTCGGCGGCGCCATGACGGCATCGCTGGCGCAAGCGGGCGGGCTTGCCGGACTGATCATCGAAGGGAGCGCCGCTGATTATCAGGCCGTCGGGCGCGATTTCGTCCCCGGCCTTGCCAAGCCTTTCGTCAAGCTGCGGCTCGACCCGGCGCTGGGTGCCTTCGACTATCAGGGCTATGTGATGGCGAGCCGTGCGCCGGTGCTGCTGCTATCGGGCACCAAAGACAAGGTCATTCGGCCCCCGCGGATGCGGGAGTTCCAGCCGGCGCTTGAGGGAGGCGGGACGAAGGTGACCTTCGCGCCCGTGCCGGTGGGCCATGGCGGCGCGCTCGAAGCGGCCGAGGGGCGCGCGGCTCTGGCGGCCTTCATCAGCGCGCGATAGCAGGCACCGACAAGGCGCGCGCGTATGCCCAGAGCGATCATCGTCGGCGGCGGGATAGCCGGGCTGGCCTCGGGCATCGCATTCGCCAATGCCGGGTGGGAGGTCACGGTGCTGGAACGCGCGCCCCGCATCGCGCCGATGGGCGCCGCGCTCAGCCTGTGGCCCAATGCCTGTGCGGCGATGGCGCGCCTTGGCATTCTTGGCGCGGTCACGGCCGCCGCCGCGCCGATTGGGCAGATGCTGCTGGCGACACAGGGCGGCGCGACGATCCTTGCCCGGCTCCTGCCCGATACCGCGCTGCTCGCGACCCGGACCTCGCTTCAGAACGCGCTGCTGGTGGCGCTGGGGCCGGATCGCCTACGGCTCGGCTGCGAGGTCGCCGAGGTCGCCTCGGGGCGTGTGACGCTGGCGAGCGGCGAGCCGCTGGTCTGTGATCTGGTGGTCGATGCCGGCGGTATCCGCGCGCCGAGCAGTGCGGGATCGGCGCCCGCCTATGCGGGCTATGGCGGGGTGCTGGCGCTCTCGGGCCGGGTCGCGGGGCCCGGGCTTGGAGGTGTGGCGGCGGAATACTGGGGCAAGCACCAGCGGTTCGGCGTGTTCGAACTGCCGGACAACCGCCGCTACTGGTTCCTGATGCGCACCCAGCCTGCCGCTGCCGCCATGCCCGATCTTGCCGCCTGCGCCGCCGCCGCCGAAGGCTGGCCAACCCCGATCGCCGAGGCAATTGCCGCCACCGCGCCTGAAGCGCTTATCCCATTTGCCGTCCATGCCAAGCCGCCGCCGAAGACACTCTGCGCCCCCGGGATCATCCGGGTCGGGGATGCTGCCCATGCGATGGAGCCCAATCTTGGCCAGGGCGCCTGTCAGGGGCTGGAGGATGCCGCCGCGCTTCAGGCCATCGCCGATGGTTTTACGCCCTCGCAGGTGGCCTATCATTACGATCGCCTCCGCCTCAAGCGGGCGCGGATGTTTGTCCGGCAATCGGCGCTTGGCCGGTTTGGTGCTCATGGGCCGGCTGCGGCGCAGTTGCTGATGCGTGCGGCACTCCGATCAATCCCCGCAGCCGTGTCCGAACCCCGGCTGCGCTCCATGCACACTCTGCCCGATTATGCCGCACCGGTTGTATGATGCCGCTACTCTTGGAGATGCGGGAATTCACGCGCCTGCCCTGCCCCGACCGATTGCCAGGTCAAGAAAGCCCAAAGCGCAGACCGGCAGCCTCAGCCGGGTTCTCCCTGGAAGCGGAAATTCGCAATCCGACCCCGTATCTGCCATAATGGGCGTGATAGCATCGCCTGAGTGCGACCCTTTGCGGCGATAGCTCCGGCAAGTTAATGTGGCGGGCGCAGATTCTTTCCGCCGGACCATCGCGCATTGGGTGCGGCACAACAGCTACAGTCTGGAAATGTCTTCGGGAGGAGTCACTTTGCCAGTTGTTATTGCAAATCATCTTCATTAGTGACCAGCCAAGTCGATTAAGAGGTCCCTAATGTTGCACTCCGCTCGTATCGTCCTGTTGCTCAGCGCGTCTCTCATCGCCATCCCGGCTGCGGCCGCAGCCGCCCCCTCCGATGCCGAAAGCCCAGTCAGCGCTGTTCCGATGGCCGCCGCCGTCGCGAGCGGAGCCGCTGACCCGGCAACCGACATCATCGTGGTTGGCAGCGTAGAGAATGCCGATGTCATCCCCGGTTCCTCGGCAGTTGTCAGCGAGACCGACCTCAAGCGCACCCGCCCGCTCAACGTCAATGACGCGCTGCGGCTGGTTCCTGGTGTCTTCGTGCGTGACGAGGAAGGCGCCGGGATGCGCCCCAATATCGGCATTCGCGGGCTGAACCCAATCCGTTCGACCAAGGTGCTGCTGCTGGAAGACGGCATCCCGCTGGGCTTTGCCCCCTATGGCGATAACGCGGCCTATTATCACCCGCCGATCCAGCGCTTCACCAGCCTTGAAGTGCTGAAGGGCGCAGGCCAGATCCGTTTCGGCCCGCAGACCATCGGCGGCGTGGTCAATTACATCACCCCCGAAGTGCCGGACGAATTCATCGCCAACGGCACCATCGCGGGCGGCAACCGCGACATGCTGATGCTC
Source organism: Erythrobacter sp. CCH5-A1 (assembly GCF_001557115.1). Taxonomy (GTDB): domain Bacteria; phylum Pseudomonadota; class Alphaproteobacteria; order Sphingomonadales; family Sphingomonadaceae; genus Erythrobacter. The sequence continues at coordinate 3,279 of NZ_LSKQ01000162.1, read as the reverse complement.
GACGGCACGATCGGCGGCAAGCTGCTGGGCGGCGGGGTGATGGTCCACGTCAACCACAACCAGACCGACGGCAACCGCGACAATCAGGCGCTGCGCTTCACCGACATCTTCATCAAGGGCGGGTGGGAGTTCGGCCCCGATCACGGCCTCACCATCAAGCTGTCGCGCTTCCGTGAGGATAGCCAGGTCGGCTATTCGGGCCTGCGCCGCGACGAATTCGCTGCCAATCCGCGCGGCAATCCCTTCCCCAACGAGGATTTCCAGACCGAGCGGCTGAACGCCACCATCGCGCACCGCTGGAACCTTTCGGACGATCTGACGCTGCGCACGGCGGGTTACTACCACTACTTCACCCGCGACTGGTGGCGGCAATCCTCGAACTCGAACCAGCGCCCCAATGACGCGAGCGATCCGGCCTGCGGCGGGATGGCGAACCTGCTCACCACCTGTGGCAATGAAGGCCGGCTGCGCGATTACGACACCTACGGCATCGAATCGCGCCTGACGGTGGATCACAACCTGCTCGGCTTCGGCGGGGAGACCGAGATCGGAGTGCGCTTCCACGAGGAACGCCAGCGCCGCCGCCAGCTCAACGGCGACACGCCCACCGCCCGCGCGCCGGGCACCAGCGTCAACGCCGGCGTGCGCGAGAACAACGAGCGGGATGTGACCGCGTTTTCGGCCTTCCTCCAGTCGCGCTTCGAATTGGGTCGTCTGGCGCTGACGCCGGGCGTGCGCGCCGAGATCATCGACTTCACCCGCCGCAATCTGCCGATCGACATTCTGGCGGGCGGGCGTCCGTCGGGCGCGGTGACGGCGGTGACGCAGGGAAGCGAAAGCCTCGACAAGCTGCTGCCCGGCATGGGCGCGACCTATGCGATCACCGATGCGATCACGCTTTACGGCGGCGTCCACCGCGGCTTTGCCCCCCCGCGCGTGGAGGACATCATCACCGCCACCGGCGGATCGGTCGATCTCGGCGCGGAGCTGAGCTGGAACTACGAAATCGGCCTGCGCGGCGATATCGTGCCGGGCGTCAATTTCGATGCCACCGCCTTCGTGATGGACTTCCAGAACCAGATCGTCGCCCAGTCGGTCGCCGGCGGGGTCGGCGCGACCCTGACCTCGGCGGGCGAGACGATCCACCGGGGCGGCGAGTTTGCGCTCAATGTCTCGTCGCGCGCGGCGGGGTGGACTGAGCGCGAGACCGATGTCTTCGCCCGCCTCGCGCTGACCTGGGTCGCGGATGCGGAATACAACTCCACCCGCATCGCCACCGCCCCCTGTTTCGACGGCGCGACCACCGGCACGCTGGTTGCCACCGGCGCGGGCGCGGTGCCCTGCGGCGTGGCGCGCGATGTCGAAGGCAACCGCCTGCCCTATTCGCCCGAATGGCTGTTCTCCGGCGCGCTCGGGGTCGAGCACAAGGGCTTCACCGGCCAGGTCGAAGTGGTCAGCCAGTCCTCGGTCTTCGCCGATGACGTAAACCTGATCCCCGTCACCCCGGACGGCCAGCGCGGGCTGATCGAGGGGTGGACGCAGGTCAACCTCGCCGCATCCTACGGCCCGCCGCAGGGCAAGTGGGAGGTGTTCGCCACCGCGCGCAATCTGTTCGACCGGCTTTATGTGACCGACCGTGCGCGGGGCATCCTGCCGGGCCAGCCATTTACGATCCAGGTGGGCCTGACGCTGCGATATTAATCTTAACGTCCACGATCCGGCGTCGGATTGCAGTAATCCGGCGCTTGATCGCCAACACGACGCATCCACGGAAATTTTGCGGGTTTTACATAATTATCTGCCTTGTAGCGCCAAGCTGCAGCCAGATCGCCCCAAACGAACAAGTGAGTTTGAATGTATGAGGCAATCCCACATGCGCTCTATGAAGTTGACGCTGACGAGCGCAGTTTCGATTGCGCGATCCTAGCTAGCGCACCTGTACGCGCGCAAGCGACCGTTGATGTTGGTGCTGACGCCGAAGCGGAGGCAGAAATCGTCGTAACCGGACAGTTTCAGCAATCGCTGATCGACCGGATTCCGATCGCGCCCGAAGAACTGCCTTTCACCCTGGACATCATCGACCGCGATTTTCTGGATGAGCGCAATTTGACCCGTCCTATCGAGGCCTTGACGACCCTGCCCAACATCACGTTCACCGAAGACCGCTTGGGCACTGGCACACCCGATTTTCTCGCACGCGGTTTTGAAGCCCCGATCCAGATCGACAACCGGGTGCAGAACAACTTTCGCGGATCCGGCGCGCGCGACGATGCCTTCGTCGAACGCTACGAAGTGCTCAAGGGCCCGGCTTCGATCTCGCTCGGGCCTATCGGAGCGGGCGGCATCATCAACACCGTGACCAAGGTGCCCGAAGCCGACCGTTTCATCGGCTACGAGCTGCGCGGCGACCATTTCGGCAGCTTCGCCGCCGAGCTGGATGCCAACCTCGGCGACATCAGCGGCAATGAGACTGTGCTGCTGCGTATCAGCGGCGCCTACCGCGATTTTCAGTTCGATGCGCGCGAGACCCGGCGCCAGACGGTTGCGGTGCGACCCGTGGCAATCGTCAACGTGGGCCCTTCGACCTCGATCAAGGCCAGTGCGTCCTACACCCGCACCGAAACCAACCCCAATTCAGGCTTCCCGCTGTTATCCAATGGCGAAATCCTACAGCAGATCGGTACCGATACCTTCACCGGAAGCGCTAATGGCGAAGCGATCGCGGAAGACCAGTATTACGAGGCCGTGTTCAATCACGAGTTCCTCGACAACCTCAAGCTGTCGTTGCCCTTTAATTCCCGGACAGTTCCTCACTGGTTGATTGGGTGATGTATTCGCGCGGTGCGAGGTAGCCAAGGGCGCGATGCGGATGGACGGTGTTGTAGTGGTGGAACCAGCTGGGCAGCTGGCTGATCACGGCTCTGGCGTCAGGCTTTTCCGCCACGCGGACGTAGTCTCGCTTCATGGTGCGCACGAACGCGTCGGCCATGCCGTTCGATTGCGGGCTTTCGATGGGTGTTGTCCGGGGCTTGAGGTTGATCTCGCGTGCGAAGCGGCGGGTCTCCCTGGCGGTGTAGCAGCTGCCATTGTCAGTCAGCCATTCGATGGTGGCAGGCAGCCTGTTCACACGGCCGAAGCGGTGCTCGACGGTGGCGGTCATGAGATCGCGCACGTCCTCGGCAGATATGCCTGCCGTGGTGGCAACGAAGCCCATTGCCTCTCGATCGCAGCAGTCGAGCGAGAAGGCGACGCGCACCTTCTCGCCGTTGTCGCAGCCGA
>NZ_LSKQ01000161.1 GCF_001557115.1 Erythrobacter sp. CCH5-A1 | reverse complement strand
CGCCAATTACTTCAAATCTTGTGGATATGAACCAGAGTGATCGGAAAACGCTCTAGGACTTATTCTCATGCTTGCTTTCACGCATACCATTAAACTGGTGTAAGGCGTCCGCGTTCAGCCCAAGGTGTGTGCTGGCATCATGAGAACGTGGCGGGCTGGGCGATGCCGAGCTTACTTGCGTACGGTCCAGCCTAGCGCAATCCGCAGCACCGGTTCTTTCGCCGCCGAATTTGGCGAGTAAGTCAATTTGAGATTGCGCGCGGGCACCGCTAAGTCCTCTGACAACCTTTCAGCGAGTTCGTTTGGTGCAATTGCAAAGTAAATGGGGTCGCCTTCGTCGGTGTCCCACGCGTCATCGCTAACTTTCAGGACGTCGACACCGCCGATGTAGATCGCGTCAACGCGCGGGCCACTCTTCTTCTGAATGGTCGAAATCGTTACTGCCAGATCCTGGCCCTTACCGGGGACAACATGGTAGTCGGCATTGGCAGCGATTAACGCATCAGCAATGAAATCGAAGCTGGTCCTGAAGGTGGGGACGCGCTGCAGATCGAACACCGTGTCGAAGAACTTGCTCTTGATTTTGGTTCGAAGCTTTCCCGAAGCGTCGAAGAAAATCTCGAACAGCATGCCGTCCAGAATTGCCTTGCGCTTCGCCTCTTCATAGGTCGCGGTTCTCGCGACAAAGTCGTTAACATACGATGTTGCTGCGGCCGACGTCCCACATGCGGCCTGATAGATATTGCGACCGAGCACGAAAAGGCTGTCTGGGGCCATCTTGTTGGCCGCCTCGGGCGTAAGGAGTGCCAATGCGGGGTTTTGCCTGTACCAGTCGTGCGTCTTCAGTCCCGCTATGATCTTGTGCGACTTCTTCGCGACGTCGAGGACGAAGAGCCCGTCTGCCAGTGCCGTTCCATCATATTCGGTGATAAGTTTGCCGAGACTCATGTTGAAGTAGAATTCGCCCGCAAGCGATGTATGCTCCCACGAAGTTTGCCTGCTCTTGGTTGCAGCGGCGACCGTGTTTCTAACGCGCTTGAACATCGTTTCTATAGAACAGTCGGGCGCGTCAATGTGGTCAAGCAGTGCGGCCGTGTAGGTTCCGTTTCGACCATCGCCGTCGCCTGCGGTCTCGCCAGGCGACGTCGCGAAGCCGATAATTGTTCCCTTGGGCGCATAGACAGAGGCGAGGCCGCGGGTCGCGGCGCTGCGCTGCCACTTGCGCTCCCAGGGGTTATTGCGGCACGCATCAAGAATGATAATCTTCGTTGCTGCCGTTGACTTCGACATCACGTCCACGACCTTATCCAATGAAAGCGAGCTGTGCTTGGCGTCGGTCTCGCTGTCCATGTCCGTATCAAGCGCTAGCAGATAGTTGCTTCCCTCGATCTGCATGCCGTGTCCGGCAAAAAAGAACAGACCGACATCATGCTTATCGAGTGACGCGCGGAACAGTTTAAGGCTCTTCTCCATTTCCTTCGCAGTGCAGTCGGTCACAACGATCGCTTCGAACCCATAGCCTTTTAGCTTAGCGCCGAAGTCGTCGGCGTCGTGCACCGGGTTCATCAAGTCGTGGCCGTCTGGATAATCGGCATTGCCGATTACGAGGGCAGTCATGCTACGCTTCAAGAACTTTCTCCTGCCGGTAAGGTCGCCTTCTGAGATGCCGGTTGTAAGTTCATTGTACAACAAGGCGATTAACTTCTACTGGCGAAAAGCTCATAATCGCGCCTCAGCATTTACGTTCTGTAGCACCGCGGTTGAGCGGCAGCTGTCCAATGACGACCAGACGCACACGATCCGCGACGGAAACCTACCGATCGTATGCCCCCTAGCCAACTTCGAGATGAACGGACGGCCGCTTTCATAACTCATGAAGGGGTAGCTGTACGGCAGGAAAGTTGGCGCCTGCCGTCGATGTCCCCAATCGCATTTTGCATAGCGCCAATCATACGAGATGTCGTCTGACAATAACAATTCGCTAGGCATCGCAGCGCGATGAAATCTACGCCTGAACCTCCCCGCCAAGGAATCGCTTCATTCCTCCGTCAAAACTGGCTAGCTCGGGCTGACGGGAGGCGGCGGGTGCATCAAGGTGCTTTATTCACAACAGATTGGCTGACGGAAGGGGTCACGGCGACGCCGCAGTGGCAGGCGCTGGATGATGCTCGAATTACGCAATTGTGGGCGCAATCACGCCATTTGCTCGATGAACTTCTAGAGCGTTTTCCACAGTGGCTGAATCGCTGAGGATTCCGTTTCGGGCGCATCTC
>NZ_LSKQ01000160.1 GCF_001557115.1 Erythrobacter sp. CCH5-A1 | reverse complement strand
ATGTGCTGGATCCCGCCAGCTTCCTCGTGTCGCGGCGAGGCAGGCGCGCAAAAACTGACCGGATCGACGCCGAAGCCATGATCGGGATTCTGAAAGCCTATCTCGCTGGCGACAAAAGCGTGTGCCGTGTCGTGGAGGTGCCCTCTCCCGAGGAGGAGGACGCACGCAGAGTAATGCGCGAGCGCGGCGATCTGGTGCATGAGCGCACCCGCATTATCTCTCGGATCAGGGGGCTCCTTGCGTTGCAAGGCATACGATCTGTCAAAGCCATCAAGGGCGGTGAATGGTCGAGCCAACTCGACGACATGCGCACCGGCGATGGGCGGCCTTTGCCACCAAACCTTCGTCGAC
>NZ_LSKQ01000159.1 GCF_001557115.1 Erythrobacter sp. CCH5-A1 | reverse complement strand
GTCTCGCTTCCCTCCCGCCCGCGGGAGGGAAGCGAGACTTGGTCGCGAAGCGGCCTAGTCGCAGCGGGGTGGGCCTCCGCGAACGGGGAAGGACTGTAGGAAAATCAGCGCTTTCCTACACGCCCTTGCCCTGACACACGCGCGGCCATGACCCGCGCCGCGCGCCCTTCCCGCCCCTGCCAAACACGCCTGCGCGGGTGGCAGGCTTTCCGGATCTGGACAGCGTCTCATGTGTCTCCAACACGGAGACAGGCGGTCTTACGGCAGCACCAGCGGGCTCAGCGCGCGCACCGGATTGCCCGCGCCGTCGCGCACCCCGCGCTGGTCGAGCACGGCGGCGGTCTCGATCACTTCCAATGCGTCCATCGCCTTCTTGTAGCGTTCCGCGTCCTTGATCCACGCCGCCGCCTTGGCGGCGCCGGGCATGCCGCGCACCTCGTCGATCGCGGCCTGGTACCGACCCTGCTCGAGCGCCCAGCGCGCGCGTTCGAGGCGTCTCTGCGGCTGCGGCGAGGGCGTGGTCTCGCGGCGGAAGATGAAGAGCTGCTTCAACTCGCGCTTGAAGGCGCCCCACGAGGGCCCCTCGCCGCTCTGCTGGAGATCGGGGCCGAGCCCCTCGAGCCGCGCGACGAGGCTGTCAAGCCGGACGGGGTTGCGCGAAAAGTCGATGATCGTGCCGACCGCGTTGGGCCACTGGTCGCCGAAGCGGATGCGCAGCTGGTCGGCAAGGTAGCCGAGCTCGGCCCCGCGCTCGACCGAGCGGCGGGTGGCGAAGGCAATGAGGAGGCTCTCGGCGCGGGCGGCATTGCCTGCCGCCGCCTGCGCCTGGAGATCGAGCCGGGTGAGGCGCTGCTCGGCGGCGGCAAGGCGCTGGTCGATGCCGCCCTGCTGCTCGGCGACGCGCTCCACCGCCTGTTCGGCCTGCTGCGCGGCGGCCAGCGGCGTGGGGCTTGGGCTGAGCGCCGGGCCGGGCGCAGGCGCGGGGGCGGGCGCGGCGGCGGTCTGC
>NZ_LSKQ01000158.1 GCF_001557115.1 Erythrobacter sp. CCH5-A1 | reverse complement strand
GCCAAGACCCGAATTTACTCTTGCATCTTTCGGGGCGTCCACAGATGGGAAGCTGAATGTCTGTGTGTCGTCGGATTAAGGAATAGCTGGTGGGTGCGGGAAATTTAACTTGGAGTTCGCTAACACCAAGATGCCGCGTTCAAAAAGTAATTCAATGTCGGCGCCCTGTTTGAAACGGATCGTCACAAACGAGCGTATTCCTTCGTTGCGTTGAGAAATGTCCGCTACATCTTTAAATTGACCCTTGCGTCCGCAAAGGGCAGTAGCTGGCCCTACGACGTCTCCCGATGTCAACGGAGCGCGCCCCATAATATTAAGGCAAGGTTCGGACTTTCCATCATTCAGATCTGAAATAGCCGCAGCAACTTCCTGAGCATGGCGACCATCTGACACGGTTGGCGTGCCGCAGGCGGTGAAGAATACAAGTGCCGAGCATACTGTTACAGTCCGCTTCATCTCAAGGACTTCTCTGTGGGTGCCAGGTCAACAGACTAGGCCGTGTTGACAAAAGGGATTCCCATTTGCCCCGACTTCTGATTCAAGACTGCTTTTTGAGGAGCAGTCATGGGTCGTGGGGACTTGTCGGATGCGGAGTGGGAACTGATCGGGCCGTTGCTGCCGCCTGAGCGTGGTCGCTGGGCGCGTCCTGCCGGGGACAATCGGCGCTTTCTCAATGGTATGCTCCACGTGCTGCGGGTCGGCTGCCCTTGGCGCGACATGCATGAGCGCTATGGCAAGTGGAACTCGGTCTATGTCCGGTTCCGGCGTTGGGCCGAACAAGGCGTGTGGGATGCGCTCCTGCAAACGCTGGTTGATCTGGGTCTGACCGACGACTGGCAGCACATGATCGACAGCACCAGCGTTCGCGGCCACGTCTCGGCAGCGGGCGGAAAAGGGGGGCTTGTGCGAACGCTCTTGGTCGATCACGCGGCGGCTTTACGAGCAAAATCCACGCCCGGTGCGACAATCAAGGACTGCCTCTCGGCTTCATCCTGACCGGCGGCGAGGCATCCGATTACACCGCCGCCGAGCCGCTGATGGAGATCCCCATCGCCGCGCCCAAGGCGCTGCTGGCGGACAAAGGTTATGACGGTGATCGCTTCCGGGAAAGCCTGCTGATCCGGGGCATCCTGCCGATCATCCCGCCCCGCTCGAACCGCAAGGTGCCCGAGCATCCCGACTATCGCCGCTACCGGGACCGCAACCGCGTCGAGCGCATGTTCGGTAAACTCAAGCAGCAGCGCCGTATCGCCACACGCTACGACAAGACCATCCTCTCGTTCGAGAGCTTCCTCAATCTCGCAGCCACTCGCCTATGGCTGAAGTCTTTTGTCAACACGGCCTAAGTGCAAGCGCCAGCGGCAGCAACTGATGTCGTGGACGGCTCTCCACCCCGCGGGGTAATTTCTGCGGATCAGT
>NZ_LSKQ01000016.1 GCF_001557115.1 Erythrobacter sp. CCH5-A1 | reverse complement strand
CCCATCCCCAACCCTTCCCCGAGTGGAAGGGAGGAAAAAAGCAAGGACAAGTCCGTTATCAATGGTCGGCCCTAAATTTAGCGTCGGCTTCGAAGACCCAGAAACCTCGATCATCTTTGTAAAGCCCAGGAATGAGGTCACCGAGCTCTTTAAACATCGGCGTAAAGTAGTCGTCTGGCTTGTCTCGCATGTGTGACATTATCGCGAGCGCCAATCGTCGCCCCATTGGTGAATACGGTCGTGCATCAGGTCGTATTGCATAATCCGACCAAGTAGCTCGCTTCAGCATTCTGGACCGAACATGGTCGCAGCCATCTTCTGTCAGGCTCAATGCGCCGTCCGTATCCTCGCGTACGAGTCCCTGCGAAATAAGTTCTGCGACTGCTAATTGGTCAATCCCGATTGGTAAAAAGAAGGCCGCCCCCATTATAGAGGCAACACCAATGGGGTCGGGATGGGAATAATCCAGCTCTGCAAGAACCACATCTCGGGGATCAACCAAATCAGCGAAGTCTCTGTCAGAAAACTGCCATAAGTCGTCTAGGATACACGACATTACCCCAGCCCCCCCACGAACTTCTCGAACAGGTAGAAGCTGTCCTGCGGCCCCGGGCTCGCCTCGGGGTGATATTGCACCGCAAAGGCGCGCTTGCCCTTGATCGCGATCCCGCAATTCGTCCCGTCGAACAGCGAGACATGGGTCTGCTCCACCTCTTCCGGCAGGGTCGCCGCGTCCACCGCGAAACCGTGGTTCATCGAGGTGATTTCGACGAGACCGGAAGTCTCCCCCCAGCCCTCGCCGACGCGCTGCACGGGGTGGTTCGCGCCGCGGTGGCCCTGGTGCATCTTGATCGTCTTCGCTCCTGCCGCCAGCGCGAGCATCTGGTGGCCGAGGCAGATGCCGAACAGCGGCACTTCCGCGTCGAGCAGCGCCTTGATCACCGGCACGGCATATTCGCCGGTCGCCGCAGGGTCGCCCGGGCCGTTGGAGAGGAACACCCCGTCGGGCTTGAGCGCCATGACCTCGTCAAAGGACGTCTTGGCGGGCACCACCGTCACCCGCGCGCCAGCCTTCACGAGATTGCGGAAGATATTGTCCTTCGCGCCGTAGTCGATCGCCACCACGTGCGGCTTGGCGTCGAAGGCCGCGCGGCCATAGCCCTTGCCGAGGGTCCACGAGCCGCCCGCCCATTGCTCGCCGCCCTCGCGGGTGACGCGGATGGCGAGGTCCATGCCTTCGAGGCCCGGCCACTCGGCGGCGCGCTTCACCAGCGCCGGAATGTCGAACTTGCCGTCGGGCGCATGGGCGATCACCGCGTTGGGCGCGCCGCTCTGGCGGATGCGGCGGGTCAATGCGCGGGTGTCGATGCCGCTGAGGCCGATCTTGCCGTTCCTCACCATCCATTCGGTGAAGCGCTCGATCGAGCGGAAGTTGCTGGGCTCGGTGACATCCTCGCGCACCACGCAGCCGACCGCGCCTTCGACCTTGCTCTCGATATCCTCGCCGTTCGCGCCGACATTGCCGATATGCGGGAAGGTGAAGGTGACGATCTGCGCGGCGTAGGAGGGATCGGTCATCACCTCCTGGTAGCCGGTCATGGCGGTGTTGAAGCACACCTCGCCCACCGCCGAGCCCGCCGCGCCGAAGCCGCGGCCCCACAGCACCGTGCCATCGGCCAGAACGAGGACTCCCGTTGCGCCTGAGGGTTGCGCGCGAGAAGATGCGGGGTCGGCCATGGGGCGCTCCGTTACAGTTGATCCGGCGATGGTGCTAAGTTTTGCCCGCTAGGCCCCTCGCCCGCGCCCGTCAACCTAGGCGTGTGCCTCTATTTGGGTTAGGGGCGCGCACGATAAACCCCATCCACAGGAATGAGCCGAAAAAATGATCCGTGACGATATCAAGGCCGCCACCATTGCCGCGATGAAGGCGGGCGAGAAGGACCGCACCGCCGCGCTCCGCCAGATCAGCGCCAAGATCAAGGACCGCGACATCGAGGAGCGCACTGCCGCGCAGCCGGTCGCCGATGACGATGTTCTGGTGACGAGCGTGCTCCAGAAGATGGCCAAGCAGCGCCGCGAATCGATCGAGATGTATGACGCCGGCGGCCGCACGGAACTGGCCGCGGTCGAGCGGGCGGAGCTTGCCGTTATCGAGGAGTTTTTGCCGCAGATGATGGACGAGGCGGCGACCAAGGCCGCGATCGAGGCGATCAAGGCGGAATTGGGCGCGTCGAGCATGAAGGACATGGGCGCGGTGATGACCGAACTGCGCAATCGCCACGGCGCGGTGCTCGACGGGAAGCTCGCGAGCGGGCTGGTCAAAGCTGCTTTGAGCTAAGCCACAGACCCGTCCACAGCCCGCGCTTGAACCCTCGGGCTTTCGGGCGCACCTAAGCCCCATGGCCATCACCCCGCAATGGAAGGACGAGCTGCGTGCGCGGATCACGCTCTCGACGCTTGTCCAGCGCTCGGTGAAGCTGACGCGGGCGGGACGCGAGTGGAAGGGGTGCTGCCCGTTCCACGACGAGAAGACACCGAGCTTCTACGTCAACGACCAGAAGCAATTCTACCACTGCTTCGGCTGCGGCGCGCATGGCGATGCGATCAGCTGGATGGTGGACCAGCAGGGCCTGCAATTCATGGACGCGGTCAAGGAGCTGGCCGCGATGGCCGGGATGGAGGTCCCCGCCCCCGACCCGGTCATGGCGAAGAAGGCCGAAGCGCGCGCCAGCTTGATCGACGTGACCGAAGCGGCCCAGCGGTTCTTCGTCGAGGCGCTCGCCGGCCCTTCGGGCGCCGCCGCGCGCGAATATCTCCAGCGCCGCGGCTTCTCCCCGGCCATCATGCGCGAATTCGGCTTCGGCTGGGCCCCCGATGACAAGCAGGCCCTCCCCCGTGCCCTGTCGGGATTCGGCGAGGACATGCTGGAAGGCGCCGGAATGCGCGCCGCCAACGAACAGGGTGAGCGTTATGACCGCTTCCGGGGCCGCGTCATGCTGCCGATCCAGGACGCGCGGGGCCGCGTGATCGCCTTCGGGGGCCGCATCCTCGACAAGCGCGACGGGGTCGCGAAATACCTCAACTCTCCCGACACCGACCTCTTCGACAAGGGGCGCACGCTCTACAACCTCCACCGCGCCGCCCCTGCCGCGCGCCAGAGCGGGCGCGTGGTGGTGGTTGAGGGCTACATGGACGTGATCGCGCTGGCGAACGCGGGCATCAGGGACGCGGTCGCTCCGCTCGGCACGGCGCTCACCGAAATGCAGCTCGAACTGCTGTGGCGCATGGTCGAGGTGCCGGTGCTGTGCTTCGATGGCGATGCCGCAGGCCAGCGCGCGGCGATGCGGGCGATTGCGCGCGCGCTGCCGCTGCTGGCGCCGATGCGTTCATTGGGCATCGTCCGGCTGCCTGCCGGACTCGATCCCGACGACCTCGTCAAGGCGCAAGGGGCAAGCGCAATGGAGCAGCTCCTCGCCCAGCCCGCCCCGCTAATCGACACCTTGTGGGAGTTCGAGCGTGACGCCCAGCCCCTCGCCACGCCCGAGGCCAAGGCGGGCCTCAAGGCGCGGCTGATGGCCCATGTCGAGACCATCGCCGACCCTGAAATCAAGAGCCTCTACCGCCGTGAGCTCTCCGACCGTTTTTCGGACTTCGCCTATCCGCCACGGCCCCAGCGTGCCGCCCCTCAGGCGCGCCCGGCATTTGGCCAGCGCGGGCCGTGGCGCGGGGTTCCCATGCCTGCGCCGGGCCTCACCGATGCCGCGCGGGCGCAACTGTCGGGCCTCATGGCGGGCGGCCAGCGGGAGGGACTGTTGCAGGCCGTGCTGGCGGGTCTGGCGCGCTATCCCGGGCAGATCGCCCGCCACACAGAAGCGCTGATCGGCCTCGCCCGATTGCGCCCGGAGGCCGCGCCGGCCATCGAATCGCTCATCGCTCTTGCGGAAACGCTTGATTCGCACGACGCAACCGCCATATGCACAACCACGCAAGGTCAACCCGCCCCGTCGGCAGATATCCGCTACGCCTTTCTCGAAGAAGGCACCGATCCCGACGCTGCGTGCGAGGAACTGGCTGAAGCTGTGTCGCTGCTGGTCGAAAGGCCGGCGCTTGAGGCTGCGCTTGCGGCCACGATCGCGCGTTTCGACAGCGATCCGGAAGGATCGTTTGCCGAGCAGACGCGTTTGCGTGCACAGCTCATGGCAACCGAGGAACGATTGAAGGCCTTCGGGCGTCGCAAGGCGGCAGCGCCGGCGCAGCTCGCGGGCGACACGGATGACACCGCCTGACGCGGCGGACATGGGATCAACAGGCGGCGTTCTCACCGGATCGCCGCCCGGCAACGGATAGACACGGAAATTTATGGCCGAGAAGGAAGATGCCCCGCTGATCGATCTCAACGAGGCTTCGATCAAGAAGCTGATCAGCAAGGCGAAGAAGCGCGGCTACGTCACCTATGACGAACTCAATGAGGCGCTGCCCTCGGGCGAGATGAGCCCTGACCAGATCGAGGACATCCAGACCGCCTTGAGCGAGATGGGCGTGCAGATCGTCGAAAGCGACGAGGACGCCGAGGCCGAGGCCGAGGACCGCGAGGACGGCGACGCCGATGATGTGATCGTCGACGACGACGATGATGACGATGACAGCGAGAAGAAGGCTCCCAAGGACGCCCGCGCCGGTAACAAGAAGCTCGCCACGGGCGAACGCACCGATGATCCGGTGCGCATGTACCTGCGCGAGATGGGCGCGGTGGAACTGCTCAGCCGCGAGGGCGAGATCGCCATCGCCAAGCGCATCGAGGCCGGCCGCGACATGATGATCATCGGGCTGTGCGAAAGCCCGATCACCTTCCACGCGATCATCCAGTGGTCGGAAGCGCTCAACAACGGCGACATGCAGCTGCGCGAGATCCTCGATCTCGACGCGATGCTCTCCAAGGAGCCGCCGGCCGAGAAAATGGCTGACGGCGCCGAGGATGACGACGACGACGAGATCTCCGAAGCCACCGCCGGCCCGACCATCCGCGAGGACGACGAGGTCGAGGACGAGCCCGAAGCGGACGCCGACGAGGACGAGGACGGCGAGCCCCGCCAGAAGCGCGAAGAGGAAGAGGAGGAGGACAACACCCTCTCCCTCGCCCAGATGGAAGCCGCGCTGAAGCCCGAGGCGCTCGAGCGTTTCGCGCGGATCACCACGCTGTTCAATGCCTTCGAGAAGCTCCAGGCCGAGCGGGTCGATACGCTTGCCGCCGGCAATGCCTTCCCGGCGGCCAAGGAAGCCAAGTACGAACAGCTGCGCGAAGACCTCACCGCCGAGGTCGAAAGCGTCCAGTTCCACGCGACCAAGATCGAATTCCTGGTCGACAACCTCTACGCCTTCAACCGCCGCCTGACCACGCTGGGCGGTCAGATGCTGCGTCTTGCCGAGCGGCACAAGGTCAAGCGCGCCGACTTCCTCACCGCCTATGTCGGCAACGAGTTGGACGACGCCTGGATCAGGGAACGCGCGAAGAAGGACAAGAAGTGGGCAGCCTTCCTCGAGCGCGAGGAAGACGCGATCGAGCGCATCCGCTCGGAAATCGCCGACATCGCCGCGCAGACCGGCATGAGCCTCACCGAGTTCCGCCGCATCGTCAACATGGTCCAGAAGGGCGAACGCGAGGCGCGCATCGCCAAGAAGGAAATGGTCGAGGCGAACCTGCGTCTGGTCATCAGCATCGCCAAGAAATACACCAACCGCGGCCTGCAATTCCTTGATCTCATTCAGGAAGGCAATATCGGGCTGATGAAGGCGGTCGACAAGTTCGAATACCGCCGCGGTTACAAGTTCAGCACTTACGCCACGTGGTGGATCCGGCAGGCGATCACGCGGAGCATCGCGGATCAGGCGCGCACCATCCGCATCCCGGTGCACATGATCGAAACGATCAACAAGCTGGTGCGCACGAGCCGCCAGTTCCTCCACGAGGAAGGCCGCGAGCCGACCCCCGAGGAAATGGCCGCGCGCCTCTCGATGCCGCTCGAGAAGGTGCGCAAGGTAATGAAGATCGCCAAGGAGCCGATCTCGCTCGAAACCCCCATCGGGGACGAGGAAGACAGCCACCTCGGCGATTTCATCGAGGACAAGAACGCGATCATCCCGGTCGATGCCGCGATTCAGGCGAACCTCAAGGAAACCGTCACCCGCGTGCTTGCATCGCTCACCCCGCGCGAGGAACGCGTGCTCCGCATGCGCTTCGGCATCGGGATGAACACCGATCACACGCTCGAGGAAGTCGGCCAGCAGTTCTCGGTCACGCGCGAGCGTATCCGGCAGATCGAGGCAAAAGCGCTGCGCAAGCTCAAGCACCCGTCGCGGTCGCGAAAGATGCGCAGCTTCCTTGATCAGTAAGACCCGGAAGGCCCCGCTTCGGCGGGGCTTTTCACGGGCGGCGCAGCGTCAACCCTTGCGATCGGGTAGCGGTTTGCGTTTCGTGGCGGCCAGCTCCTCGAGCTCCTTCTCGCTCATCGAATCGGCCATGCTCTTCGAAGCGCCCTTGAGCTTGCTCCTGGGCGTCTTGCCGCGCTTGGCGGAAAGCGCCGCGCCGGCGGCCTTTTGCTGGGCCTTGGATCTGGCTGGCATCCTACTCACTCCGTAATGGCAGCGCGACACTATAGGCGCCTGCGGGTGCGGGCGGCCCTAACCTCGGTAACGCACCTTATTCATGCGGTTTGGCGTGACCCTTGCCCCGCAGGAAACGATCGTCGATGTCCGCGATGATCTGCTCGCCCTGTGCGCCTTGCGCCCGCAGCAACGCATCGACCTTGGCCTCGAGACGGTCTCCGCTCTCTTTGGAAGCGGGCGAGCCTACGTAAAGAAAGTAGGCCAGCCCCACGACCTGCCACAGCAGTTGCAGGAACTCCGACTGCCAGTTCTCGAAAGTGTCGCGCAGCATTTCGTCGAGATAGCCCGCCACCTCGGCCGTCTGGCCATGCTGTGCTGCCGCATTGGCAAAGGCGCGCCACCCGAAGTACCAGTGCAGCACGAGGCTGACGAGGAAGAAGGCAACCGTCAGCCAGGCATAGAGATATTTGCGGAGCAGGCCCCAACGCTTGTCGGAAGGGGCAACTTGGTCACGTGCTGGCATAAAGCGGATCCGTCGCGACTGGGACCGGCACTCTATGCCGCCTGACCGATGCGACCCTAACCTGTGTCACCCGCTCAAGCCTTCGTCGAAAAGCCGCGCTCAAGGGGTGGAGATTCCCCTCCCCAGCGCCTATAGCCGCCCCATGCGCATCGCCATCGCCTCCGACCACGCCGCCGTGGAGCTGAAAGCCGAGCTTGCCGAATGGCTTGTCGAGGAAGGCCACGAGGTCGCCGACCTCGGCCCCGAACCTGGACAGAGCGTCGACTACCCCGATTACGGCTACCGCCTTGCCGAAATCCTTGCCGAGGGCACTGCCGAATTCGGCGTGGCGCTGTGCGGCTCGGGCATCGGCATCTCGATCAGCGTCAACCGCCACCCGCAGGTGCGCTGCGCACTGGTGTCAGAGCCGCTTTCCGCCGCCCTCGCGCGCGAACATAATGATGCCAATTGCATCGCAATGGGCGCGCGTCTCGTAGGGATCGAGATGGCGAAATCCTGCGTTGCGACCTTCCTCGACACAGAGTTCGCCGATGCCGGCGATCCGGCCGGGCGCCACCAGCGCCGGGTCGGCAAGCTTGGCAAGCCGCCCTTCCAGCCCGATCACATCGAGACCCACCAATGAGCACCGCCCCCCTCGACTTCGCCGCCCGCACCTCTCCCATGGACGGCTTCTGGCATAACGACCTGGCCCACGCCGATCCCGAGATCGCGGCCGCCATCGGCAAGGAACTCGCCCGCCAGCGCGACAAGATCGAGCTGATCGCCTCCGAGAACATCGCAAGCCGCGCAGTGCTGGAGGCCGCCGGGTCGGTGTTCACCAACAAGTATGCCGAAGGCTATCCGGGCAAGCGCTACTACGGCGGCTGCGACTATGCCGACGTGGTCGAAACCCTCGCCATCGAGCGCGCCAAGCAGCTGTTCGGGTGCAACTTTGCCAATGTGCAGCCCAACTCGGGCTCGCAGATGAACCAGGCGGTGTTCCTCGCGCTGCTCAATCCGGGCGACACCTTCATGGGGCTCGATCTCAATTCGGGCGGACACCTCACCCACGGCTCGCCCGTGAACATGAGCGGCAAGTGGTTTAACGTGGTGTCGTATGGCGTTAGCCGCGAGACCGAGACCATCGACATGGACGAGGTCGCCGCCAAGGCCCGCGAGCATAGCCCCAAGATCATCATCTGCGGCGGCACCGCCTACTCGCGCACCTGGGACTTCCCCGCCTTCCGCGCCATCGCCGACGAAGTGGGCGCGGTGCTGCTGTGCGACATGAGCCACATCTCCGGCCTCGTCGCGGGCGGCGCGCATACTTCGCCCTTCCCGCATTGCGACATCGTCACCTCGACCACCCACAAGTCGCTGCGTGGGCCCCGTTCGGGCATCATCCTGTGGAACGACGAGAAGTTCACCAAGCCCCTCAACATGGCGGTGTTCCCCGGCCTTCAGGGCGGCCCCTTGATGCACATCGTCGCGGCCAAGGCGGTGGCCTTCAAGGAAGCGCTCGATCCGTCGTTCCGCGACTATGCGCACCGCATCGTCGAGAACGCCCGCGCGCTGGCGGCAAGCCTTGAAGAGAACGGCCTCAGGATCGTCTCCGGCGGCACCGACAACCACTCGATGCTGGTCGACCTGACCGCTAAGGACGTGACTGGCAAGGATGCCGAGAAGGGCCTCGACCGCGCCTTCCTCACCTGCAACAAGAACGGCATCCCCTACGACACCCGCTCGCCCTTCGTGACCAGCGGCATTCGCTTGGGCACCCCCGCCGGCACCACCCGCGGCTTCGGCCCGGACGAGTTCCGCACTGTCGGCAAGCTCATCGCCGAAGTGGTTGAAGGGTTGGCCAAAAACGGCCCTGAGGGCGACGCGCAGATCGAAGAGAGTGTGCGCCAGCGGGTCAGCGCGCTGTGCGCGGCCTTCCCCGTCTATCCCGGAATGTAAGGAACCGCCGACATGAACGAACCGAACGGATCGCAGGACTGGGTCGAGGACGTGAAGACCGAAGTTACCGGAATGGCCAAGGAAGGCATCAACCACCCCTCGACCGCTCCGGTTCTGACGGGCGCGGCGATCGGTGCGGTCGCAGGGGCGCTGCTGCCGGTGATCTCCTGGCCGCTCGGCTTGATCGCCGGGGCGGGCTTCGCGCTGTATCAGAGGGTCAAGAAGTAACCTTCTGAATGCGCTGCCCCTTCTGCGCCCATGACGATACCCAGGTAAAGGATAGCCGCCCGACCGAGGACAATGCCTCGATCCGGCGCCGTCGCCAGTGCTCGTCCTGCGGGGCGCGCTTCACCACCTTCGAGCGGGTGCAATTGCGCGAGGTCGTGGTGGTGAAGTCGGGCGACCGGCGCGAGCCGTTCGAGCGCTCCAAGCTCGAACAGTCGATCTCGCTCGCCACCCGCAAGCGCTCGATCGATCAGGAACGGCTCGACCAGCTCATCAGCGGCATCCAGCGCCAGGTCGAAACCTCGGGCGAGGCCGAGGTTCCCTCCTCGCATATCGGCGAGTTGGTGATGGAGGGGCTGCGGCAGATCGATTCGGTCGCCTATATCCGCTTCGCCTCGGTCTACCGCGACTTCTCCGAAGCGCGAGATTTCGAAGAATTTGCCAGCACTGTCCAGCAAGCCGCGAAAGAATAGGCAGATTATGGCTGACCTGAACAAGCCGGTGATCGTGCTCGTGCGCCCGCAACTGGGCGAGAATATCGGCAAGGCGGCGCGCGCGATGCTCAATTTCGGGCTGACCGAAATGCGCCTCGTGGCCCCACGCGATGGCTGGCCCAACCCGTCTGCGGGCCCAGCGGCAGCAGGCGCGGACATCGTGCTCGAGCAAGCGAGGGTCTATGCCACCACTGCCGAGGCGGTGGCCGACTGCGCGCATGTCCACGCGACAACCGTGAGGAAGCGCGGCGTGACCAAGCCGGTGATCGGTGCGGACGAGGCCGGGCGGCAGGTCCACACCCTCCCCGGCCGCCACGCGATCATCTTCGGGCCTGAGCGGTCCGGGCTCGAGACCGAGGACGTGGCGCTCGCCCGCAATATCCTCACGGTGCCCATCAACCCCGAATTCGGCTCGCTCAACCTCGCGCAGGCGGTGATCCTTGTGGCCTATGAATGGTCGCGGATCGGTCGCGAGATCGCGGATGGGGGAGAGGCGCTGGTCCAGCCCACGCTCGAGGACACCCTCCCCCC
>NZ_LSKQ01000157.1 GCF_001557115.1 Erythrobacter sp. CCH5-A1 | reverse complement strand
GCACGAACCCGCTTCGCGGGAGTGTCGCTGGCGGCGAGGGTGATGTAGAACGACAGGCGTAGCGCCTGATCCGAGAGAGGCAGACGATTGTGGCTCCTTCAACCAAGGAGTCGAACGATGAACGAGATTATTCCGATTGGGCCGGTCAGCCCGCTTCGCCAGCGGCTGATCGAGGATATGTCACTGCGCCGGTTCGGGCCGGAGACGCAACGCAACTACCAGCGCGATGTGGGACGGTTCGCGACCTGGCTGGGGCGCTCGCCGCATACCGCGACCGCCGAGGATGTCCGCCGGTTCCAGATTGAGCAACGGGAAGCCGGGGTGCCGGCGCCGACCATGAACAGCATCGTGGCGGCGCTGCGGTTCCTCTTCACCCACACCCTCGACCGGCCCGATCTTGCACGCAAGCTGGTCCGCACCGCGCACGCTCGCAAGATCCCGGTGGTGCTGACCCAGAGCGAGGTGAAGCGCCTGCTCGATGCGACCACCAGCCTCAAGCATCAGGCCGCATTGTCGGTCGCCTATGGTGCGGGTCTGCGCGTCGGCGAGGTCGCGGCGCTCAAGGTGCGCGATATCGACAGCAAGCGCATGCTGCTCAGGATCGAGCGTGGCAAAGGCGGGCGATACCGCAATGCCATGCTGCCAGAGGGCTTGCTCGTGCTGCTGCGTGACTGGTGGCGCGCGGGGCGTCAGCAGGGTGTGCTCCACGCTGATGGCTGGCTCTTCCCGGGACGAGGCGCCATGCTGCCGATCAGCACACGCCAGCTCCACCGTGTCGTCGTCGAAGCTGCCGAGGCAGCCGACATCGCCAAGCGGGTAGGACCGCACACGCTGCGTCACAGTTTTGCTACGCACCTCCTCGAGGACGGGGTCGATATCCGCGTCATTCAGGCGCTGCTCGGTCATGCCAAGCTGAACACCACCGCCTTTTACACGCAAGTGGCAACCAAGACGGTGCGCGCCGTGGTCAGCCCGCTTGACCGGCTCGCACTGGCGGCACCGGACAAGGAGGCGCCGAGCGGCTGAGGACCGGTGCGCGCCGCACTCGAGGTCGCCGACGTTTTCTGCGCTGCCGGGCCAGCCTATCGGCTCGCCCATGCCGGGCACCTGAGCCTGCATCAGCTCAAGGTCATGTCGGCGATCGAGCACTGCCGCACCGCCGCGCTGGGCGGGCATGTCGAGGCCTGCACCGACTGCGGACATTGGCGGATCGCCTACAACTCCTGCCGCAACCGCCATTGCCCCAAGTGCCAGGGCACCGCCGCGCGCACCTGGCTCGCCTCGCGCGAGGCCGACCTGCTGCCGGTGGGATACTTCCATGTCGTCTTCACGCTGCCTGCCGAGATCGCGGATATCGCGTTCCACAACAAGGCGCTGCTCTACGACCTGCTGTTCAAGACTGCGTCCGAGACCACGCTCACCATCGCCGCCGACCCGAAGCATCTCGGTGCCCGCATCGGCATCACCGCCGTGCTCCACACCTGGGGCTCGGCCATGACCCACCACCCGCATATCCACATGATCGTGCCGGGCGGCGGTATCGCGCCGGATGGGGAGCGATGGATATCATCCCGCCCGGCCTTCCTCCTGCCGGTGCGCGTGCTGGGCGCCTTGTTCCGCCGCCTGTTCCTCACTCGGCTGCTGGCGCTTTACGATGCCGGCAAGCTCGCCTTCTTCGGTCGGCTCGCTCATCTCGCCGATCGTCGCGCATTCCTGCGCCACCTCGCGCCGGTGCGCAAAAAGCGCTGGGTGGTCTACGCCAAGCCGCCCTTCGCCGGTCCCGAGGCCGTGCTCGCCTATCTCTCGCGCTACACCCACCGGGTCGCCATCTCGAACAGTCGCCTCCTGCGGCTCGACGAGCATGGGGTCACGTTCCGCTACAAGGACTATCGCCGTTCTACGCCAGACCGGCAGCAGGTCATGACGCTCAGCGCCGACGAGTTCATCCGCCGCTTCCTGCTGCACTGCCTGCCACGCGGGTTCCACCGCATCCGCCACTATGGCCTGCTCGCCAGCGGCACCCGCAAGGCCCACCTCGAGCGCGCCCGCCGCCTGCTCGCCCTCGCGCCGCCCACCGCGGTCGAGCCACCCACCGAGCCCCCCGATCCGCGCCCGCCATGCCCTTGCTGCGGCGGGACCATGATCATCATCGAGACCATCGAACGCCGCTATCTGCCGCGCGGCCCGCCATGTCCGATCGCACCATCCGGGAACCTTGCGTCGTGACCCGGCACGGCCCCACACCGCCAGACCTCACCGCAACCGCGCTCCCGGGGATGAGGATGTCTGCATATCATCCGCCCAGGAGCAGTCGTCCCATCGCCAAAATCGGACGGACGAGCTCCCCACAGCCGCCCTGTCACTCCAAAATCGGACGGGCTGCTCTCAAACCCGTCCGCTTATCGACACCGTCTGCAGACGCCCAGATCGGCCGTAAATCGAAATCCCCATAGCTCACCGCATGCGGCCCGCGGGTTCGGGCACCGTCGACTTTCCGACGCCTATCGGCGTCCGAAACTCTAAACG
>NZ_LSKQ01000156.1 GCF_001557115.1 Erythrobacter sp. CCH5-A1 | reverse complement strand
CCCCTGCCACTCGGCTTCGAGGAAGGTGGCGATGTCGGCGGGGGTGAAGAAGTCGGGCGCGCCGTGCGGGCCGTAGAGGACGCGGATTTGCCATTCGCGGGTGAGCGCCGGGAGCGACGCGGAGGTAGGTTCGCCCACCGCCCCCTCACCCAGATGCAGCACATCCCCCGCCACCAGCGCGCGCGCGGCGGGGCCGCCGAACTGGCCGAGCGTGAAGGTGCTCGCGCTGCCGAGATAGGGCACCACATCGAGTCCGCCGGCGACCAGGATATAGCCGCGCATCCCCCCGCCGCTGGCGCGCCCCATCGCGAGGGTCTGGCCGGCGGCGACCCGGAGCGGCTCTCCGCGCGGGGCAGGCTGGCCGTCGATGGTCGCCCCGAAATCCGCGCCGGTGAGGCAGATCGTCGCCCCGGCCTCGAACAACAGCGTCGGGCCGCTCGCCGTGACTTCGAGGCCCGCCATGCCCTCGGGGTTGCCGAGGATGCGGTTGCCAAGGCGGAAGGAAAGGTCGTCCATCGGCCCGCTCGGCGGCACGCCCACGTTCCACAGCCCGAGGCGTCCGGGCCAGTCCTGCACCGAAGTTGCCGTCCCCCCGCCGATCACCCGGATCGCGCGACGCTGGTGGGCAACGCCTTCGAGCAGCCGGGTGGAGACATTGCCGGAGGTGAAACCCGCGTGCCGTACCACCGCGCGCAGCCACCTGAGATTGGTTTCGATTCCGTCGACGCGGGAGGCATCGAGCGCGGCCTGCATATTCGCGATCGCCTCTTCGCGGGTCGCGCCCTTCGTGATCAGCTTCGCCAGCATCGGATCGTAAAAGGCGCTGACCTCGCTGCCGGCCATCACCCAGGTCTCGGCGCGAATGTCCTCGGGGAAGGCGACATTGGTGAGCGTGCCGGTGGTCGGCCGGTAGTCCTGCGCCGGGTCTTCGGCGTAGAGCCTGACCTGTACACTATGGCCGCGCGTTGCGGGCGCGGGGGCGTCCAGCATCGCGAAATCGCCCGCCGCGCCGCGGATCATCCACTCGACAAGGTCGATCCCGGTCACCTCCTCGGTGACGCCGTGTTCGACCTGGAGGCGGGTGTTCATCTCGAGGAAGAAGAAGTCCTCGCGCGCCGCATCGTAGAGGAATTCGACCGTGCCTGCGGAGAGATACCCCGCCGCCTCCCCGAGGCGCACAGCGGCGGCGATCAGCTCGGCGCGTTTGGCATCGGAAAGGCAGGGCGCGGGGGCCTCTTCCACCACCTTCTGGTTGCGGCGTTGCAGCGAGCAGTCGCGCTCGCCCAGCGCCATCACCCTACCCTTGCCATCACCAAAAATCTGCACTTCGAGATGGCGCGCGCGGGGGACATAGCGTTCGAGGAAGACGCCCGCATCGCCAAAACTCGCCTCGCCCTGGCGCATCACCGCGGCAAGACCCTCGCGCACCTGCGCCTCGCTCTCGCAGATGCGCATGCCGATGCCGCCGCCGCCTGCGGTGGCCTTGAGGATGACGGGATAGCCGATCCGCGACGCTGCTTCCGCCGCCTCGTCCGCGCCGGTGAGCAGCCCGGTGCCCGGGGCGAGCGGGAGCCCGTGCGCCTCGGCCAGCGCGCGGGCGGAGTGCTTGAGACCGAAGGTGCGGATGTTCTGAGGCGTCGGCCCGATGAAGGCGATGCCCGCCGCCGCGCAGCTTTCCGCGAACTCGGCATTCTCCGCGAGAAAGCCGTAGCCGGGGTGGATCGCGCCCGCCCCCGTTGCCTTCGCCGCCGCAAGGATCGCCTCGACATTGAGATAGGAGAGCGCCGCCGGCCCCGGCCCGATGCACAACGCCGCGTCCGCTGCACTGACATGGAGCGAGCCCGCGTCGGCGTCCGAGTAGACCGCCACCGTCCTGAGCCCCATGCGCTTCGCCGTGCGGATGATCCGCGTCGCGATCGCGCCCCGGTTGGCGATGAGGACGGTGTCGAACGTCATCCCGCCGCGACAATCATGCGCACCGGCGTCGGGTTGAAGCCGTTGCAGGGGTTGTTGATCTGCGGGCAATTGGAGACGACGACGATCACGTCCATCTCGGCCCTGAGGTCGACCGTGAGGCCGGGCGCCGAAATCCCGTCGACGATGCCGAGGGTGCCGTCATCCTCGACAGGAACGTTCATGAAGAAGTTGATATTGCTGACAATATCGCGCTTCCCGCGCCCTTGCGTGAGGTTGGCCTCGAGAAAATTGTCGACGCAGGCGTGTTGATGCCTCGTGTGATGTCCGTAGCGCAAGGTGTTGCTTTCGCACGAACAGGCGCCCCCGATCGTATCGTGATATTCGACCGCGGAATCGACGATGGTCATCAGCGCATTGCCCTCGTTCGAGAGCAGCACGCTGCCGGTGCGCAGGAACAGGTTGCCTTGCGCCGCGACCGTATCCTGCGCCGAATAGCGCTCGGCATCGTCGGCGGCGGAATAGATCAGGAAATCGACCGCCTGGTTGCCTTCCAGATCGACTATCCGCAGCACCTCGCCCTGCTTCACGTGGTGCAGCCACGGCGCGCGCGCGGGGACGACCTCGTCGTGGAGGATGGTGCCGGTGAGGCCGGAGAGGGCCGGGTCTGCGGTCATGCTTTTGCTGTTCCGGTGGATGAGGTTAGCGGCGGTAGTAATCCTCGGTGTTGAGGTAGGCGCGTTGCCCTTCTGGCGTGGCATTGCGCACAGGGTCTTCGTCTGTGGCGATAGGCCCGCGCCACGCGGTGACGCCCAGCGGGGTCGAAGCATATTGGGGGCGCGGGTCGAGCACATGGGGGCAGTTGGCGATCACCAGGATCACCTCCATCTCGGCGCGCAGCAGCACCGTGCGCCCGTGTTCGAAAGGCCCGACGACGGGCGTGATGCTGCCACCGGCCTCGATCCGCGTGCCCTTGAACAGGTTCACCGCCGGATGGACATCGCGGCGCGTGAGGCCATGCTTGGCCGCGCCGAGGATCAGCCGGTCGCGCCCGTTGGGATAGGCGCCCGAATTGCGGCCCTCCCCGTATTTCCGTAAGTTACCGGCCGCATTTGAGACACCGCAGAAGGTGTCATGCGTCCCCGCGCCGTCCTCCAGAATGCTCACCAGCACCCGGCCCATGTCGGAGAGCAGCAGCTTGCCCTCGCCGAGATAGGCGTTCCACTGGACCTTGACCGTATCGGCGACATTCAGCCGCTCGGTCGGCATTTCGGCGTTGAAGATGTTGAGGCTGGCGCAGGCATCGCCCGCCTTGTCGATCAGCCGCAGCCGCGTGCCGCGCGCCAGCCGCCGCGAGGTGTAGCCGCCGGGGGCGACGGTCTCCTCCCACACGAGGTCGGCGGCGGCGATGCCGTCAGGCAAGTCGCTCGCGACCGGGGGCAGGATCGGCATGGTCTCGACCCGCGTGCCGCCTTGGGCGCGGGCGTGTTCGCGGGCGGCCTTGGGATCGGCGGTGGCGCTCATTCGGCGGCCTCCCGAGAAGAAAGGGCGCCGGGCGGAGCGTCCTGTTCGTGGAGCGGCGGGAGCAGCGCGGTGGTGGTCACCAGCTGCAATTGCTGCACGCCGCGGATCGCCCGCAAGGCGTCGCACAGCTGCTTCAGCCGCACCGCCGGCCCCTGCACCAGCAGCACCTCCAGGGACTGGTCTTCCTCGAGGAACACGTGCTGCGAGGAGATCACCTCCTTGAGGTACTCGACCTGCGTTTCCGCCAGCTGCTGGCGCACCCGTCCGCCCCCGCCCTGATAGACGATGGTCACCGTCCCCGCGAGCGTCTCGTCCGGCCGGGTCAGCGCCTCGTGCTCGGCGAGCGCGTGGCGGATCAGCTCGGCGATCAGCTGCGAGCGCGAGGGCAGCCCGCGCTCTTCCACCATCATGTCGAGCTGGCGGAACAGGTTCGCCGGCAGGCTCATGGAGAGGCGTGCCAATCCTGCCGTCTCGGGCCTGGTGGGTTCGGGGGAGCTCATGTGACCGGCATCTCAATTATTACCTATCGTGTCAATCGTAATACCGACCTCTTCCACCGCCTCGGGCAGCGGAGCGGCGGCGGCCTGCTTGCGGGTCAGTTCGAGGTCGTAGACCACCCCTGCCCCGTAGCGCTGCGGCGCGTGCGGATCGTGGCGGCGCTTGTCCAGGGTGAGCACCCGCGTGCCGAGCCCGAAGGCCTCCTTGATGTCGTGGGTGACCATGATGATGGTGAGCCCGTGCTCGCGCCACAGGCGGGTGATGAGCGCGTGCATGTCGCCCCGGATGCCCGGGTCGAGCGCGCCGAAGGGCTCGTCCAGCAGCAGGATGCGCGGCCGCTTGATGAGGGCCTGGGCGATGGCGAGGCGCTGCTGCATCCCGCCCGACATCTGCGCGGGGTAGAGGTGGCGGCTGTCGACCAGCCCGACCTGTTCGAGCATCGCCTCGGCCTCGGCGACCGCCGCCCGGCGCGCGGCCCCGAACAGGCGTGCGGTGAAGGGCGAGGCGGCGAATTCGAGCCCGAGCAGGGTGTTGCCCAGCACCGTCAGATGCGGGAAGACCGAATAGCGCTGGAACACCACTCCGCGGTCCGGCCCGCACTCAGTGGGGAGCGGCGCGCCGTCCAAGGTGATGCTCCCCCGCGTCGGCTTTTCCTGTCCGAGGATCACGCGCAAAAGGCTGCTCTTGCCCGCCCCCGATGGCCCGATGATCGAGACGAAGCTCTTTTCGGCAATCTCGAGCGAGATGCGTTCGAGCACCACTTTCTCGCCATATTCGACCCAGACGTTCTTCAGCGACAGCATGGCTCAGCGCGCCCCCGGATGGGCCCAGCCGAACAGGCGGCGGCTGGCGAAGGTGAGGCTCACGTCCATCACCACCGCCAGCAAGGCGATCCACGCGACATAGGGGATGATGACGTCCATCGCGAGATAGCGGCGCACGAGGAAGATGCGGTAGCCGAGGCCGACATCGGCCGCGATCGCTTCGGCCGAGATCAGGAACACCCATGCCGGGCCGAGGGAAAGCCGCAGCGCCTCGAACAGGCGGGGCAGCGCCTGCGGCAGTGCGACGCGCAGGATCACGCCCCAGGAGTTGGCGCCGAGCGTCAGCGCCTTGACCACCTGCTCGCGCGGGAGGGCGCCGATGTGTCCGGCGACGTCGCGGATCATGAAGGGCGCGACGCCGATGACGATCAGCGCCACCTTGGCCGTCTCGCCGAGGCCGAAGGTGATGAACAGGATGGGGAGGAGCGCGATCGGCGGGATTACCGCGATGCCGGTGACGAGGGGGCCGAGGGTGCTTCTGACAGGCGGCAGCGCGCCCAGCGCAAGGCCGACCAGCAGCGCAGAGGCGGTGGCAATCCCCAGCCCCGCGCCCAGCCGCCACAGGCTCGCGAGCGTGTCGGCCCAGAACAGGTATTGGCCCGAAAGCCGATCCGCCTCGAACAGCAGACCCGCCATCGCCGCCGCCATCGCGCCGGGCAGCGGGAGGATCTTGTCGGCGGGGTTGTCGGCGTGGCGCGCGGCGGCCGCGACAACATAGCCCAGCGCGAGCACCAGCAGCGGGGCGGCGCCCAGCAGCAGCGCGCCCCGGCGGGTCGGCTGTGCCGTTACCCAGCGCATCGGCCTAGAGTTTCCCGTCTGCGGCGAGCTTCATGAAGGTGTCGTCGAACCGCAAGGTGATCGCCGATGCGTCGCCCAGCGTCTTGCCGCCCGGGAACTCCATCCCCACCGCGTCCGCCGAGGCCGCGCCCTGCCCGAACAGGCCTTGCGCGAAGGAGAAGTCGCGCACGCGAGTCATGGTGGTGAGGAGGTCGCCCGATTGCATCGCCGCGACCGCCGCCTTGGGATCGGTGTAGAGGAAGGTGGTCGCCAGCTGGCCCTCGAAGGCCTCCGGCGTGGTGCCCGCAAGCTTGGCCATCGCCGCGCGCGCCGCCGCGCCTTCCGCATCCTGCTTCGCCATCAGCGCCATGGTCTCGTACCAGATCCCGGCGAGCGCCTTGCCGAGGTTGGGGTTGGCCTTGAGCGTGGCGGTATCGACCACCATCAGATCGAGGATCTCGCCCGGAATATCGGCGCTGGTGAACACCGCCTTGGTGCCCGCGACGCCCTTCATGGTGGTGACCTGCGGGTTCCACGCGACTGCCGCGTTGACTTCCGGCGAGGCGAAGGCGGCCGCGATGTCGGCGTCGGATGTGTTGACCGTCTTCACGTCGGTCAGCTTCAGCCCGCTCATCTCGAGCGCGCGGGCGAGCAGGTAGTGCGAGACCGAAAGCTCGGCGAGATACACCTGCCGACCCTTGATCCCGGCGACATTGTCCGCGCCCTTCAAAAGCACCGCGTCATTGCCGTTGGAATAGTCGCCGAGGATGATCGCGCTGGTGTCCTTCCCGCCCGCGGCAGGGATGGTGAGGGCGTCCATGTTGGCGACCGTCACCCCGTCCAGTTTGCCTGCGGTGTACTGGTTCACGCTCTCGATATAGTCGTTCACCTGCACGAACTTGATCGTGATGCCGTACTTGTCGCCCCACTTCTTCACGATCCCGGCCTGCTCGGCATAGGGCCAGGGCATCCACCCGGCATAGATCGACCAGCCGATGGCGAATTCGGTCTTGGGCGCAGGCGCCTCTTCCTCCCCGCCCGAACATGCTGTCACCAGCAGCGCGGCGAGGCCGAGGAGGAGGAAGCGGGCTGCCCGGGAGAGGTGGTGGAGCATGATTCGTCCCCTATGTTGCGTCTGCGAACATCCGCCTTGCCGGGGCATTTGTCCACCATGAATTATTACGATTGATTGGAAACGTAATATGGGGGAGATTGGTTCCACGATGGCAGGAATTGTGCCCTCCTGTCGGGCGCGCTCCTCTCCCTCCCCTGCCCTCGCATGGAGGCCGAACAGTCATGACAAAAGACGCCGCCCGCCCGCTCGCCGCGCTGCTCGCCGCGAGCCTTGCTGCCACTGCCTGCGCCGAGGAAGGCCCCCCGCCGAACGATGCCGTCGGCCCCGTGCCGGACTTGGCCGAGAACGCGATGAAGGTCCCCGGGTTTGCCGATTTCATGGCGATCGACGGCGAGGCGGTGTGGGTCACCAATGACGGGCGGGTCGAGAAGTGGACGCCTGCGGGCCTCGCCGCCTCGACCCCCGTGCCGCGCCCCTGCGGCGCGATGACCACGGCGGCGGGATCACTGTGGGTCGCCAATTGCAAGGACGGCGATGTCTACCGCATCAATCTCGCCACGGCTGAGGTCGAAGCGAAGATCGCGACCGGCCTCGGCAATCCCAAGGGGGAGACCAATGTGGTCTCCGGCGCAGGCTCGGTGTGGGTGCCGTCCGACCCCGCAGGCAAGGTCGCGCGGATCGACCCCGCGACCAACGCAGTGATCGCGACCATCCCGGTGACGGCTCAGACATGGTATCTCACCTTCGGCTTCGACGCCGTCTGGGCGGTGTCGAGCGAGGGCGCCTCGCTCGAGCGGATCGATCCTGCCACCAACACCGTCACCGGCAAGGTCACCATGGGCAACACCCCGGGCTTCCTTGCGGCAGGCGAAGGCGCGGTGTGGGTGCAGGAACAGGGCGACGGCACGGTCGCCAAGGTCGATCCCGCGAAGCTCGAAGTGCTCGGTCGCGCCAAGATCGGGCCGAAGCTGAAGTGGGGCGATATCGACACCGGCGCGGGCGCGGTGTGGCTGCGCACCACCGAGGATCAGACGATGGTGGTGATCGACGCCGAGACGCTCAAGATCCGCGCCCGCATGGGACCGAGCGTGGGCAGCGGCGCGCTGCGCTGGACAAGCAAGGGCGTGTGGACCTCGGCGCATGACAACCAGACGCTCTCGTGGTGGAGCCCGCCTGCAGCCAAATGATACAAGAAAGCGCGCGGGGCGGGTCGCAGAACCCCGCGCGCTTTCCCGTTCTTCTGTCCTTGCGTCTCCGCTTGCGGAGGCCCGAGGATCAGAACTTGTAACCCAGCTCCACCCCGAAGCGCTGGCGCCCGCCCGGCGAGATGAACGAGCCGCCGAATTCGACCGCGGTGATGACCTCGTTCAGGTACTTCTCGTTGAACAGGTTCTCGGCATAGGCGGTGACCGACCAGTTCGCCCCCTCCACGCCCACGCGCAGGTCCATCACGCCGAAGGTGTCGCGCCGCGAGATCGAATAGTCTGCATTGCCCACCACCGCCGGCAGCTGGAGCGCCGAGCCCGGCAGCAGCCCGCTGAACAGTGTCGGGTTGGTATCGTCCTGCAGCGTGTGGAACCACGTCGGCCCGGTGATGCGGTAATCGGCGCGGGTGATGAAATCGATGCTGTCCGTCACCGGCAGATCGACCTGGGTGCCGAGGTTGATGGTGTAATCAGCGGTGTAGGGCGATTTGTTGCCGACCGTGACGGGGCGCGAGGCGTTGGCCTTGATCTCGCTCTCGGTGACGTTGGCGGACCCGTACAGCGTCCAGCCCCGGACCGGCTCGACCGTCAGGTTGAGCTCGCCCCCGTAGACCTCTACCTCGTCGATGTTCGAGACCACGCGCAGGAGGCCGAAGGCGCCCACGAAGAACTCGAAGAACTGCATGTCGTCGATCTTGGTGTAGTAGCCCGCGAGGTCGAAGGTCACGAGGCCATCGAGCGCCTTGCCCTTGATCCCGGCCTCGAACGCGCTCGAGGTTTCCTTGCGGTACTGGTCGTTGATCTGCACATTGGTGCCGATGAACTGGTTGAAGGCCGAATTGACGATCGCGGCCGAGCCCTGGTTGTTGAAGCCCCCCGATTTGAAGCCGATGCCCCAGTTGCCGTAGAGGTTGACGTCGTCGGTGAGCGCGTAGCGCAGCGAGATCTTGGGCTGGAACTGGCGGAAGGTTTCCGACTGCGGCCCGATCGGCTGGACCACGCCGCCCACCACCGCCTGACCCGGGTTGATCGGGCCGCCGGTGAAGGGATCGCGCACCGCCGGCACGAGGCTCGCCACCGAGCGGTCCTCGATGTCGTAGCGGCCCGCCACGCTCACGTTGAGGCGATCGGTGATATCGCCGTCGACCGAGGCGAAGACTGCGTAGACATCGGTCTTGAAGGCATCGTTGTAGAGCTGTGTGGTCGGGTTGCTGGAACCCGGCGCGTTGTAAAGCTGGCGGATGATCCCCTGCCCGAGATCCGCGCCGAGGCTCACCCCCACCTCGCGGTCGATGTGGAGATAGTAGGCGCCCACCTGCCAGTTGACCGGACCGTCCCCGTTTGAGGCGAGGCGGATTTCGCCGCTGATGTCTTCCTGGTTGCGGATCTGGAACTGTGTGCCGTCGCAGGTCGTCGGGCTATAGGGCCCGAAGGTCGATCCGGTGGCGGGGTTGAAGATGAAGGGGATCGGGCTGGTGCCGATGAAGGTCGGCGCGTTGAGCGGATAGCCTGCCAGCGCGAGGGTCGACGCCGCGCAGGCATTGGCCGCCGCGACCGAGGCCGGGGTCGCGCCCGGGAAGGTGAAGCGCGCGAAATCGGCCGAGGTGCCGTCGGCGGTGAGAGATTGCTCGACATCGCTGTAGAGCACCCAGGCGGTGAGCGTCGCGGCCTCGAACTTGTGCTCGATCTTGGCCGAAGCCTCGAAGGTGGTCTGGTCGTTGGTCGGGCGGATATTGGGGTAGAAGCCGAAGGGGTGCTCGTTGACGTCCTCGAAGAACGCCGGATCGACCGCGGCGAAATTGGGCAGGTGGAAGGCGGCGTTGAAGGCGATCGAGGCGCCGGTGAGGTCGGCATAACGCGCCTTCACGTCGATCTCGGTGTCGGGGCCGACCTCGGCGACGAAGCGCCCGTCGATGCCCCACACGGTCTGGTCGTCGATGGTCTTGGAATTGCCGAGGAAGCGGTTGCGGAAGAAGCCGTCGGTGGTGGAATAGTTGCCCGAGACCACCAGCCCCGCGCTTTCGCCCACGGGGGTCGCGATGTAGCCGTTGGCAAGGTAGGTGTTGTCCTCGGCCGCGCGCACCAGCACCCCGCCCTCCAGCGTGTCGCCGGGCTTCAGGGTCTGGAGCACGATCGCGCCGGCGGCCGCGTTGCGGCCGTAGAGAGCGCCCTGCGGGCCTTTCAGGATTTCGACCTGCCGCAGCGTGCCCTGGTTCTGGTTCAATTGCGCGGTGTTGGTCTTGAGGATGCCGTCGACCACCAGCGCGACCGAGCTTTCCGCGTCGCGCGCGCCGTTGATGCCGCGGATGTTGATCTGGGTGTCGCCCGCTTCGGCGGTGCCGGTGACGATGGTGACGCCCGGCGTTAGCTGGACGAAGTCATCCGCGCGCTGCACGCCCGATTTGGCGAGCGTCTCGGCGGTGAGCACCGTGACCGATGCGGGCACATCGGCGAGCGTTTCCGACTGGCGGCGCGCAGTGACGATGATCGCGCCCTCCTCTTCTTCGGCGGCCGGCGCCGTATCGGGCGCGTCCTGCGCCATGGCGGGCGCGGACAAGGCAATGGCGCCGAGAGCCGCGCCGGAGGCAAGAACGAGACGGATATTCATAAGGCGGCTCTCCTGAGAGGATCGAGAGGAACGAGGGGATCAGACGAGCGGATTGGCCCCGCTCATGTAGACATAGACTTCCTGGAACTTCGGGCCTTGCGCGCCGGGGCGCAGGCGCCAGAAATTGGTGTTGTTGAGCAGCGTCACATTGCCATCGTGGTCGTGCAGCTCGGCGGTGAAGCAGGCGGTGATGCGCCCGTTCGCCTCGTCCACCGTGCAGGTGAAATCGCGGTGGATGATAATTTCGTAGGCCGCGAAGAAATCCTCGAACATCCGCCGGATTTCCGCCTTGCCGGAGTGGCGGGTGAAGGCGGTCTGGACGCAGAACAGCGCGGTATTGTGGAAGCAATCGAGCGCAGCTTCCAGGTCCTTGGCATCGACCCGGGCGAAATACTTGTTCAGCGCAAAGTCGATCAGATCGGCGCGGGCAAGGGTGGGTTCGTACTGCATCAGACGTCCCCTTCTTTCAGCAGGTTGTCACCCGACATGTAGACATAGACGCGGTGGAACAGCCGGTCCTTGAGGTAGAAGCGGTTGCAGTTCTCGTAGCGCAGCTCCTCGCCCCCGTTGGGGGTGATCAGCACGGTGAACTGCGAGCAGACCGCGTTGGTTGCGGGGTCGGCGGTGTGGACGAAATTGCCGTGCCAGATGCTCTCGAAATCGGCGAAGAGCTTGACGAACATGGCGCGGATCGCCTCGCGCCCCTGATGGACGGTGTTGCTGGTGACTTCGGTCAGGACCGCGTCGGGCGTGAAGCAGTCGAGCACCTGGTCCATCACCTTGTTGTCGACGCCGTCGAAGTAACGCTTGGTGACGATGTCGATATAGAAGGGATAGGGCAGCGGGCTCTGGCCCGGCCCACCTTCAGTCCATTCGGTCATCAGTACCAGCCCTTTCGGATATCGGCGTGCTTGGGCACTTCGGGTGCGGGGAAGGCCTTCTTCGAGTGGGTGAGGCCCAGTTCGATCAGCGTTTCCAATTGCTTGTAGGCGACCTGCCCGGGGTTGAGCACCGGCACGGGCAGCTCGCTCTGAAGGTATGCGGCGGACTGGTGCATCGTGGTCGAGCCCAGAACGATCACGTCCGCACCGTCCTCTTCGATCGCCTTCATCGCCTCGGCCTTGAGCTTGGCGAAAACGACCTCCTCCTTGCCCTCGAGCAGTTCGGTGACGTCGGGCCGGGTGTCGATCGAGCGCACCGAGGCGCAGCGATGGCCCCAGCCGTGATCGGTCAGCACCTTCTCGTAGAGCGGGAACCACTGCGGCCACATGGTGATGACGCTGAACTTCTTGCCGAGCATCTGCGCTGCGGCAAAGCTCGCCTCGCCCGGGCCGACGACGGGGATGGAGAGCGCCGAGCGCAAGGGGCGCAGGCCACTATCGCTGACCGTGTCGATGAGGACTCCAGCGTAGCCTTCCTCCCCCGCCGTCACGCCCGCCTGGAACACGGTCCAGTCCATCAGCAGCGTGTCGTGGTAGGAATCGCCCAGCGCCGCGCCCCAGCGCACCGCCTCGAAGGTGGGCGCGAAGCCGGGGCGAACGAAATCGGCCGGAAGCTGCTGCGCCCGGTTGGCGACGCCCGCTTCGTCCATGGCAATCGGCACGATGACCTTGATGCGCTTCACGGCACTCCCCAGTTGCCTAGGGCTGCTTGGTTATTGTATACAAAACGCGCTCGTCAAGCACTTTACACAAATGTTGCGTTGAGGGCCGTCTAGGTGTGTTTTTGTCACCTCACACCCTTGCAGCGGCGAGGCCCAAACCTCACAAGGACATCCATGGACAAACGCCGTTTCCAGCCCGCCGCCAAGGCCCTGCACCCATGAGCCGCGCCTCCGAACGCGCCTATGCCGCGATCCGCGCGCACGTGCTGAGCGGGTCGGTGGCGGCCGGCGAACAGCTTACCGAAGACCAGCTCGCGCAGATCACCGGCGTGAGCCGCACGCCAGTTCGTGAAGCGGTACGGCGGCTCGAGGACGAGCTGCTGCTAGTGCGCTCGGACACCAACCGCCTGTTCGTCGCCGACTGGAGCCGCGACGACATCGAGGAGATGTTCGTGCTGCGCCAGATGCTCGAATGCCACGCCGCCGAGCGCGCGGCCAAGCGCCTCTCCCGCGAGCAGATCGCCGCGCTCGAGGCACTCAACCGCGAGCTCACCGCCGCGGTCGAGCAGAGCCCGCCCGATGTCGCGCGCTTCCTCGAGGCCAACCGCGCCTTCCACGAGGCGATCATCGATGCAGCGCACTCGCCGCGGCTGGGGCAGCTGCTGGCGCGGCTGGTCGAGGCGCCGGTGGTGCTGCGCACGGCGCGCACCTATTCGCAAGATGACCTGCGCCAGTCGGCCCGCGATCACGACGAACTGGTCGCCGCTTTCGCCGCGCGCGACGGTGACTGGGCGCGCGCGGTGATGGGCAGCCACCTGCGCCGCGCCTTCCACACCTTTGCCCGCGCGGTCGGCCCGGCCAATGATGCAGATGACGAGGAGCCCTAACAACGCGGGCGCGCGCTTGCGGTTCCTGCATCTTTCCTCGCGCCAAGCATGATTGCAATTGTATACAAACCGGGTAATTCACCCTCCCGGGCTCCGGCAGCAGCAACAGGCGATTCACGATGTCAGGCGAGACGATCGAACTGGTGGAAGTCGGCCCGCGCGACGGCTTGCAGAACGAGCCGGACATCATCTCCACCGAGGTCAAGCTCGAGCTCATATCCCGCATGATCGGCTACGGCGCGCGGCGGCTGGAGGTGGCAAGCTTCGTCCACCCCGCGCTCGTGCCGCAGATGGCGGATGCCGAGGCCGTGATCGCCGGCCTGCCGGACCGCGCCGACTGCACCTACGTGGGCCTCGTTCTCAACAAGCGCGGCGTGCTGCGCGCGCTCGCCACCCGCGAGGGTGGCGCGCGGGGTGTCGATCAGGTCGGCTGCGTGGTCGTCGCGAGCGACACCTTCGGGCAGAAGAACCAGGGCCAGACCATCGCGGAAGGCATCGCCGAGACCCGCGAGATGCTGCGCTTCGCCCGCGCCGAGGGCATCCGCGCGCAGGTCACCATCAGCGCCGCCTTCGGCTGCCCCTTCGAAGGCGAGGTCAGGCACGACACCGTGCTCGCCATCGCCGAGGCCATCGCCGAGGAAGCCCCCGAGGAGATAGCGCTCGCCGACACCATCGGCGTAGGCACGCCGTTCGAAGCGGGCGAATTGTTCGGCAAGCTGGGCGCATTGCTCGGCGACAAAATTCCCATGCGCGCGCACTTCCACAACACCCGCGGCACCGGCATCGCCAATGCGTGGGAGGCGTACAACGCGGGCGTGCGCACCTTCGACGCCTCGCTCGGCGGCCTCGGCGGCTGCCCCTTCGCCCCGCGCGCGACGGGCAACATCGCCACAGAGGATCTCATCTACATGATGCAGCGTTCCGGGGTGGACACGGGCATCGATTTGGGCGCGGCCATCGCCGCCAACAAGTGGTTTGCGAAAGTGCTGGGGCGGGAACTTCCCTCGGCGGTCGCGCGTGCAGCATAGGCAAGAGGACAGACAGGGCATGACATACAGGCTGGGTGTGGATGTGGGCGGGACTTTTACCGACCTCCTGCTGTTCGACGAGGCGAGCGGCGCCTTCTGGCGGCACAAGACCCCCTCCACCCCGCACGATTCCTCCGAAGGCATCCTCAACGGCGTGAAGGCGATCATGGCGACCGCCGGGATCACCGCGGCCGAGATCAGCTATTTCCTCCACGGCACCACGGTTGCCACCAACGCCGTGCTCGAGGGCAAGGGCGCGAAGGTCGGTCTGGTGACGACGCAGGGCTACCGCGACATCATGCAGATCGCGCGCAGCTTTGTGCCCGGCGGGCTGGCCGCCTGGATCGTATGGCCCAAGCCGCAGCCCCTGGCGCGGCTCGAGCACACGGTCGAAGTACCGGGGCGGATGGACGCGCAGGGCCGCGAGGTCACCCCGCTCGATGAAGACGCCGTGCGCGCCGCCTTGCGCAAGCTCAAGGGCGACGGGATCGAGGCGCTGACCGTCAGCCTCATGAACGCCTACCTTAACGGCGCGCACGAGGCCCGCATCGGCCAGATCGCGGCGGAGGAACTGCCGGGTATCCCCGTGTCGCTCAGCCACGAAGTCCTGCCCGAGATGCAGGAATACGAGCGCACCCTCTCGACCGTCGCCAACGCCGCGGTGCGGCCGGTGGTCAGCAAATACGTCTCCAACCTGCGCACCAAGCTGGAGGCCGAGGGGATGAAGGGCCGCCTCTCGCTGCTGCGGTCGGACGGCGGACTCATGAGCAGCCAGAAGGCCGAGGAGCACCCCGTCAACATCCTCATGTCCGGACCCGCGGGCGGGGTGACCGGCGCGCTTTGGGTGGCGAAGAATGCGGGCTTTGAAAATATCCTGACGCTCGATGTGGGCGGCACGTCGACCGATGTGGCGCTGATCCAGGGCTTGGAGCCCCGCCGCCAGCGCACCACCGAAGTCGGCCACCTGTCGGTGCGCGCCTCGGCGCTCGATGTAAAAACCGTGGGTGCGGGCGGTGGCTCGATCGCCCACGTGCCCCAGCTCACCGGCGCACTGCGGGTCGGGCCTGAAAGCGCGGGCGCGGTGCCGGGGCCGGTCGCCTATAACAAGGGCGGCACGCTGCCCACCGTGACCGACGCCAATGTTGTGCTCGGCTACCTGCCCGAAGACCTGCTCGGCGGCAGCTTCAAGCTCGACCGCGAGGGCGCCAAGGCGGCGGTGCAGACCATCGCCGATGCGCTGGGCGTCAGCCTGATGGAGGCCGCGCGCGGGATCATCGATATCGTCAACGAAAACATGTTCGGCGCCCTGCGCATGATCTCGGTGCAGCAGGGCTACGACCCGCGCGAATTCGCGCTTATGGGCTTCGGCGGCGCGGGGCCGCTGCATGTGAATGCCGTCGCGCGGCTGATGGGCAGCTGGCCCGCGATCTCGCCCGTCTCCCCCGGCGTGCTCTGCGCGCTGGGCGATGCCACCACCCGGATGCGCACCGAGACCGCGCGCAGTTTTTCGCGGCTCGCGCGCGACACCATCATCGCCGATCTCGTGGCGGTGCTCGATGAAATGGCCGCGCAGACACGCAGCGAATTGCTGGCCGACGGCATCCCCGAAGACCAGATCACCTCGCTGTTCGAGATCGACGTGCGCTATGCGGGCCAGGCCTTCGAAGTACCGCTCACGATCACGCAGGACATCCTCGAGAAGGACGGGATCGAAGGCATCCTCGCCCGCTTCGACGAGGAGCACCTTCGCCTCTTCACCTTCAACATGGACACCCCCCACGAGATCGTGAACCTGCGCGCCGTGGCGCAGGGGCAGGCCCCCGCCCTCCCCGCTGCCGAGCTGCCCAAGGGCGACGGCGATCCTTCGTCTGCGAAGATCCGCGACCACGTAATGTGGATCGGCGGCGAGGAGCGCGCGGCGGTGATCTACGACCGCGCCAAGCTCAGGCAGGGCGACGTGATCGAGGGCCCCGCGATCATCACCGAGATGGATTCGACCACCCTCGTCGAGCACGATTGCCGCGCGCGCGTGGACGCTGTCGGCAATATCCTGATCACTCTAAAGGCGAAGGGCTAAGACCATGCCGGCTCGCATCATCGAAACCAACCCCGCCCCCTTCAACACGGTCGTCATCGACCCGGTGACGCTCGACATCATCGAGAACGCGCTCAGGAACGCGCGCATCGAGATGGACGCGACCCTCGTACGCACCGCAATGAGCCCCGGCATCCGCGAGC
The DNA here is from genome assembly GCF_001557115.1 of Erythrobacter sp. CCH5-A1. Taxonomy (GTDB): domain Bacteria; phylum Pseudomonadota; class Alphaproteobacteria; order Sphingomonadales; family Sphingomonadaceae; genus Erythrobacter. Next base: position 17,228 of record NZ_LSKQ01000156.1, on the reverse strand, counting down.
AGGGCGACGCCTTCCCGCTGATCTCCGACCCCGCCGGCAAGATGATTGTCGGCCAGTTCGGCAGTTTCATCGACGGCTTCCTCAAGAGCTACGAGGGCACGATCGAGGACGGGGACATGATCTTCCTGTCCGACCCCTATTCCTGCGCGGGCGCGATCAGCCACTCGAACGACTGGCTGGTGCTGCTGCCCGTGTTCAAGGACGGGCGGCTGATCGCCTATACCGCGATGTTCGGCCACCAGAGCGACATCGGCGGGAGCGTCCCCGGCTCCATGCCCATCGGCGCCTCCTCGATCTTCGAAGAGGGCGTGCGCATTCCGCCCGTGAAGATCTGGAAGCGCGGGGAACACAACGAAGACCTGATGAAGCTGGTGATGCACCAGACCCGCAAGCCCGACTGGTGCCAGGCGGACCTCAACGCCCTTATCGCTTCGTGCCGCGTCGCCGCCCGCCGCGTGATCGAGATGGCCGACCGCTTCGGCGACGATGTCTACGTCTCGGCCACGCAGGAGCTCCTCGCCCGCAACCACCGCGCGATGAAGGCGCTGCTGGCGATGGCGGTGGCCGAGGAACCGGTCAGCTTCGAGGATTACATCTGCGACGACGGCAAGGGCTACGGCCCCTACAAGATCCGCTGCACCATGTGGCGCGAGGGCGACAAGGTGGTTCTCGATTTCGCGGGCACCGATCCGCAGTCGGCCGCCTCGATCAACTTCTTCTTGAACGAGAACATGTTCAAGATGTTCTTCGGCATCTACATGATCATGGTCTTCGACCCGCAGATCCTGTTCAATGACGGGTTCTACGACCTGATCGAGGTGCGCATCCCCGAAGGCTCGCTGCTGAAGCCGCACTTCCCCGCCGCGCTTTCGGGCCGCACTCATGCTTTGGGCCGCATCTTCGACATCTTGGGCGGGCTCCTCGGGCAGAAGACGCCGGAATTCCTCAACGCCGCGGGCTTCTCCTCCAGCCCCCACCTGTTCTACTCCGGCTGGGATGCGCGCGAGGATGGCAGCCGCGACTGGTTCCAGCTGTTCCAGATCGGCTTCGGCGGCATTCCCGGGCGTCCGCTGGGTGACGGGCCGGACGGGCACTCGCTCTGGCCGGGTTTCACCAATGTTCCCAACGAGTTTCTCGAGCGCTACTTCCCGCTGCGCATCGAGCGCTATTCGACCGCGGCCGACAGCGGCGGGGCGGGCCTCCATCGCGGCGGCAACGGCATCCACATGATCTACCGCTTCCTTGCCGATGGCGAGATCGCGATCCATGACGACCGCTGGTTCGTGCCGCCCTGGGGCGTCAATGGCGGCCACCCGGGCGCGCGGGCGCGCAAGGTCCTGGAACGCGCCGATGGCTCCACCGCAATCGTCGGCAACAAGGTCGAGAGTGTCGCTGTGAAGGCGGGCGACCTCCTCCACTTCATCACCTGGGGCGGCGGCGGCTGGGGCGACCCGCTGGCGCGCGACCCCGCGCTCGTGGGCCTCGAGATCCGTCAGGGTCTTGTGACGCCTGAGGGCGCGCGCGCCTATGGGGTGGTCGCGGATAGCGAAGGCGTTGTCGATACAGCCGCCACCGAGACATTGCGCGCGGAAATGAGCGCCTCTCGCGGCGAGCTGCCGCTGTTCGACTACGGCCCGGGCATCGACGCCCTGCGCGCCAATTGCGAGGCCGAGACCGGCCTTCCCGCCCCCGTCCAGCCGGTCTGGACGAGCCTCAGGGAGGCGGCAGAATGAGCGGTGCGCTCGAAGGGATCAGGGTCATCGAGATGGGGCAGCTCCTCGCGGGCCCCTTCTGCGGCCAGCTGCTCGGCGACATGGGCGCGGACGTCGTCAAGATCGAGCCGCCGGGCGCGGGCGATCCGATGCGCAACTGGGGCCAGGGCGAGGAGAAGGTGCAGTGGGAGGTTATCGCCCGCAACAAGCGCTCGGTCACCTGCAACCTGCGCGTCCCTGAGGGTCAGGCGCTCGCCAAGCGGTTGATCGCCGAGGCCGATGTGCTGGTCGAGAATTTCAAGCCCGGCACGCTCGAGCGCTGGGGCCTCTCGCCTGCGGAATTGCACGCGGTCAACCCCGGCCTCATCATCGCTCGCATGTCGGGCTACGGGCAGGACGGGCCCTATTCCGACCGCGCGGGTTTCGGCGGAATCGGCGAGGCGATGGGCGGGTGGCGCTACATCGTCGGCGAGCCCGACCGTCCGCCGAGCCGCATGGGCATCTCGATCGGCGACACCCTGTGCGCCACCTATGGCTGCATGGGCGTGCTCGCCGCGCTCCACCACAGGGCGAAGACCGGCGAGGGCCAGGTGGTCGATTCCGCGCTCTACGAGGCGGTGTTGCAGGTGATGGAGGGGCTGGTCCCCGAATATGACCGCAACGGCGTGATCCGCGAACGCTCAGGCTCGGTGCTGAAGGGCATCGCGCCCTCCAACGTCTATACCTGCAAGGACGGCAGCTACATGATCGGCGGCAATGGCGACGCGATCTTCGCGCGGCTGTGCCAGGCGATGGGGCGGCCCGAGCTGGCGCAGGACGAGCGCTATGCGACCCACATCGCGCGCGGCATCCATCAGGACGAACTCGACGCGCTGGTGAACGCATGGACCGGCACGCTCACCGTCGACGAGGTCGATGCGCTGATGACCGAATATTCGATCCCCGCAGGCCGGGTCTACCGCGCGCCGGAGATGCTCGCCGATCCGCATTTCCAGGCGCGCGAGGCGATCATCGAGGTCGAGACCCAGAAGCGGGGCAAGATCAAGATGCAGAATGCCTTCCCCAAGCTCTCCAAGACCCCCAGCACCATCCGCCGCCCCGCGCCCGCAGCGCCGGGGCAGGACAATGCCGAGGTATTTGCCGAGCGGCTGGGGATGGGCGCCGAGGAACTCGCGCGGCTGGCCGAGGCGGGGATCATCTGATGGCCGGCACCTCGGCGTCCGACAATTATGCCGGGGTCTATGAGGGTCGTCTCCAGCCGGGGACGCGCCCGGCCTTGCTGATCGTCGATGTCGTGGCGGCCTATCTGACCGAGGGCTCGGCGCTGTTCATGGAAACCGCTGCGGCGGCGCGCGACAGCAATGCGCGGCTGGCCGCGGCGGCGCGGGCGGCAGGGGTGCCGGTGGTGTTCACCAATGTCCGCTACAAGCCCGATGGCTCGGACGGCGGGGTGTTCTACAGGAAGGCGCCCGTACTCGCGGCCTTCGTCGAGGGCTCGCCGCTCGGCGCCTTCCCGCCCGAACTGATGCCGCGTCAGGGCGAGCGGGTGTTCACCAAGCAATATCCCAGCGCCTTCTTCGGCACCGGCCTTGCCGAGGCGCTCCATGCCGACGGGATCGATACCCTTCTGATCACCGGCTATTCCACCTCGGGCTGCGTCCGCGCCTCGGCGCTCGACGCGATGCAATATGGCTTTGTCCCGCTGGTGGTGCGCGAGGCCTGTGCCGACCGCCATCCTGCCCCGCACGAGGCGAACCTGTTCGACCTTCAGGCCAAATATGCCGAGGTCATTTCCGAGGCCGAGGCGCTCGCCTACCTCGCCGAACACGCCGCCTGACGCGGCTCTCACCTCGCACAAGAACCGACTTCGCCAACACTTGGGAATTTTCCCCAAGCTTTCGTCCGGCTGAACGCCGTGTTGGCTGCGTGCAAGCTACGAAACCGCAGAATTCCGCCATTTTCCGAGTTTGGCACGGCTGATGCAAGGTATCCGGCATCCCCGGGATGGTCCCGGGAAACACCGCAAGACACTCACAGGAGACCTCACATGTACGCCAACGAAACCGCCAACCGCTTTTTCGCCGCCGCTTTCTCGGTCGTGATCTCGGCCGCCTTCTTCGCCTTCGCGATCATCCCCGCCAGCCCCTCGCTCGTCGCCTGATCGCTGCCGCAACACCAGACCCAAGGACCAGACCAATGTACGCTTCCGACACCGCCGCCCGCCTCGCTTCCGCAGCCTTCGCCATCGTGCTGACGGTCGCCAGCCTCGCCTATGCGATCATCCCGGCCAGCCCGACGCTGATGGCCTGATCGGCTGCGAAAAGCCCCAGCCCTTCCACCCGATGGACACAAAGGAAATCATGCAGCGCGCCGGGATCGATCCGGCCTGCGGCGGGCGGTCCATGTTGATCAGCGCTTGCGCGCTTCACCGCCTGCAAGATCGATCGCTTTTTGAAGATCGTCGTCGGCACCATCGCGGTCGCCGCTCCTTCTGAGCAGAAGTGACCGGAAATAATAGCTTCGCGCGTCGCCGGGACTGGATCGGATTGCCCGATCAAGATCCGCCCGGGCGCCGTCCAGATCGCCTAGGCGCTGGCGGACGAGCGCGCGATTGAGCAGCGCGCCGGTCGAGCCCGGCGCCGCAGCGAGCGCCCGGTCGAACGCCTTTGCAGCATCTGCGTCCTCGCCTCGAAACGCCAATCTGAGGCCGCGCGCAATCTCTTCAGCGCCGGGCGCGGTGCCCAGCCGGGCCGCACAGAGGCGCGCGTTTCTCCGCTCGTCGGCCACGGTGCATTCCTGCCAAACCCTGATCTGGCGACCCGTTGCAGCGCGGCGGCGATCGCGGACGGGTTCAGCCGCTTCGGAACGCGACACGCGTGATCCGGTCACGACCAGCGGATCGGCGCGCTCGGCACTCTCCTCGCGCATTGCGGCGCGCGGCGGGGTCGATGGCTGGATCGCCAACGGCGCGGCTCCAGCAACCTGCGGCGCGGCAGCATCCGCACGGTTCTCGGCTGGCGGCGCCACTGCCGGAGGCGCGATCATCGGCTGCGGCGGTGCCACCGCATCGGCAGGTGCGGCCTCGAACACGAGCGGAGGCGGAGCCTCGTCCAAGGCCGGAGGTTCGGCAACGTCGAACGTCGTGACGCGCTCGCTCGCCGAGGGTGGCGGCGCTTGAACGAGCGAATCCGGGCCGAAGCGCTGCGTCATGAGCAGCGGAACGGTCACCATCACAACCAACGCGGCGCTGGCCAGCACCGCAAACTTCGTCCGGTTCGGCGCCGCTGGGGAAGCGGGCGGCATCGTCCCGTTGTCGGCATCCGGCTGTGCATGCGCCTCGTCAAACCGGCGCAGCGCGGCCTCGATCGCCTTGCTGCGCCGGTCGCCGTCCGGCGGGGGCGGGTCGGGGAATAACCCGGTCAGATCATCATTGTCCGCCATCGTATCTCCGACCCGGCACCATCACTCTCCCAATCTTGCCATCGACGCGGCGGATTTGGCACCCCGGACGAGCTGCACGAACTCGGTGCGATAGCCGAATTCGTCGCGGCCCACCGCCGGCGCGACCATTTCGAGGACATCGGCATAGGTCATCGCCCCGGTGTAACGCCCGCCGCGCAGCAGCTCGGCGAAGGTCGCCACGCCCACGGCGAAGCGCGCATCGCGCGGCGCGGCATCGAAGCGCGCAACCTCGCGCGAACGACCGATCGGTGTCGAGAGCAGCTTGCTGACCGAAGCATCGGGGCGCTTGTAGCGGATCTTGACGAAGCCGTACTCCTCGGCAGCAGAACCGGCAGGCTTGCGCTCCGCCGCATAGCGAAGCGAGCCCAGAGCGCTCGGGCCGCCGACCGGCACGATCTCGTACAGCGCGGTCACGCTTTGCCCCGAGCCTACTTCGCCTGCATCTACCTTGTCGTTCTCGAAGTCCTCACGCTTCAGCATCCGTGTCTCGTAGCCCACCAGGCGGTATTCGGCGACAGTGGCGGGGTTGAATTCGATCTGGATCTTCACGTCCTTGGCGATCGGGAACAGGGTCGAGGTCGCCTCCTCGACCAGCACCTTGCGCGCCTCGCCGACGGTATCGACATAGGCCGCATTGCCATTCCCGTTCTGCGCCAGCGCCTGCATCAGGGCATCGTTGTAGTTGCCCATGCCGAAGCCCAGCACCGAGAGGAAAATGCCCTTCTCGCGCTCGCGCTCGACATAGCCCTTGAGCTCGTCGGTGCTGGTGATGCCAACGTTGAAATCGCCGTCGGTGGCGAGGATCACGCGGTTCACGCCCTTGGGATCGAGATTGCGCGCAGCAAGGGCATAGGCCTGGCGGATGCCTTCCGCGCCCGCCGTGCTGCCGCCGGAGCCGAGGCTTTCGATGACCGAGGCGATGCGGGCCTTGTCGCGCACCGGGGTCGGCGCCAGAGCGACACCGGCGCTGCCGGCATAGGTGACGATCGCGATGCTATCCTCGGGCCCCAACCGCTCCAGCAGCATCAGCAGCGATCGCTGGACAAGCGGCAGCTTGTTGGGTGCATTCATCGAACCCGAAGTGTCGATCAGGAACACGAGGTTCGCGCGCGGCAGTGCGGAGGCCGGCAGCTCATAGCCCTTGATGCCGACCCGCACCATCTTGCGCCCCTTGGTCCAGGGGCTCGGGAAGACATCCACTGTCGTGCTGAACGGCTGCTCGCGCGAGGCGGGCGCGGGATAATCGTAGGCGAAGTAGTTGATCATTTCCTCGGCGCGAACCGCCTGCGGAGTCGGCAGGACACCGCGGGCGAGCGATGCGCGCATGAAGCTGTAGGAAGCGGTATCGACATCGATCGAGAAGGTCGAAACCGGCTCCTGCCCCACCGCCTTGAACGTGTTCTGCTCGGCGGAGGCAAATTTGTCGCGTCCCTGATCGTAGTAATACCCCCGCTCTTCGTTGAAGACAGGCGGGGAGACGCCGCTGACCCGCGAGCCGGTCACGACGACCGGGGCCGGCGCGATGGCAAGCTGGGGGCTCACAGGGGCTGCCATGTCGGCGGGCGCGACCGCCATGGCTGGCGGTTCCGCGACGTCGACTGCGGTGGCACCTTCTTCCGCTACCGTGCCATTGCGCCCCACTTTCTCGTTCGGACCGGCGCAGGCGACCGCCAAAGTGGCGAGCGCACCCAGCGCGGCCCATAGGGATAGATTCTTCATGCGAGCTCTCCTTCCAGACAGCGGCACCAAAACGTGCCGCATGTTTCCTGAGAGAGCGCTCGCCGGAAAATCCTTGGCGGCGGCGTGAAATTTTTCTGCGAGGCGGATCATGGCGCGCCGGATCCGGTGCCCGACAAGAGGCGGCGGGCTTCGTGCATGCGCCAGGATATCGTCTTTTCGGCCACACCCAGAACCTCCGACGCCTCGCGGTGCGAAAGCTGCTGCCCCACGACCAGCGCGAGGGTTTCGCGCAGGTCCGGCTTCAGCTGCGCGATCGCACTCTTCAGCCAGGCAGCGTCATAGGCATCGCGTCCGTCGGACACGGCGGAGAACCGGACCATCGTTTCAAGGCCTTGCGCCAAACGCCTGATGGCACTGCGGCGGCGATGATGCGCGCGGCATTGATTGACCACGATCGCATAGAGCCAGGTTGAAAACTTCGCGTCGCCCCGGAAATCGCCGATGCAGGCCACCAGCGTGCAGCACACGTCTTGCGAGATGTCGTCCGCGTCATTGCGCGATCCGGTGATCTGCCAGGCAAGGCGGTGAATGCGATCGTAGTGGCGTTCGAGCAAATCGCCGAAAGCGTTACGGTCACCCCCCGCAGCAGCAGCCGCCAAAGCGTTGTCCGTCTCCCCGTCGGCCGATGTCATGGCGCGAAGATTGCCAACAAAGTCCGGTGCGGCAATGGAAAACTATCAGTGAAGCTCCAACGTCTCGTGCGGCCCGGGACGCGACCGGAGCGATTGTCGCATAGCCGTGGCGCGCGGATCGGGCGGGCTTTCCGGGAAGGGATGCGGCGCCCTCATGGGGAAACGCGAGGCGCGCTTGGTGGCGCGCTGGAATTGATGAAACGCAATTTTCTCAAAAGCTAGTGGCGGAGAGGGTGTCCGACTTTTTACTAATAAAACGTAATTTATATCAGCAATTTAAAAGACCATTGTAATTCTTTACCCACATTTTTCCCAACGCTCGGCACGGATCAGCTCAGCCACCTAGTGTTCGACCGCCTCCGACTTAGCAATACTGGCGTTGGCACGTCCAGTCAGAGTCCCGTTCGGATCATCGCGGGCTGCTTGCGCGTTCAACAGGGTCTTCAAGATGCCCAGTCATGCCTGGCGGCTATTCCGGCATGAACGTCCTTGGCAGAGACGGTGCGTCCCGCCTCGGCATCGGCAAGCCCACGTTTCGCGCGCCCTTCTCCCTCGGTCCAGATATCGTCAAGCGACCGCTCGCTTAGGCCACTGTCGATCCCTTCGTTCATTGCCTTGCGCAGTTCAGCGAGTTTGCCCTGCTCCTCCTGATCGCGGCGCACGAGATCACGGATATACTCGCTGTCGCTGGTAAATAGCCCCCGTGCAATCTGAGCCTTGATCCAGATATCCTGCGCGTCGCTCAGCGTGATGGTTTTGCGGACGGTCGGCATAGTTTGCTCCTCGTGACGAAGGTACCATATGATTGGCGCAGGAGGAAACGGACCGGGACGGAATGAACCGTCGGGACAGACGGAGCGTGATCGGATCTCACCGGGCAAGCTTGGCGCGTCCTGCCGCGGCAGGACAGCTCACCATCGCTGTCTCAGATTTTCCTGCGCCAAGCGCCGGTTTGCCTCGATTTCGTGCAGCGAATACACTATCTCGCGCCAAGGAGATTCAGGACCATGCCCGATCCCCAGAACCCGGTTGTGATTGACAGCGGATCGATAAATCCGCGCGCCTTGGCAGAGAAACTGAACATTTCGCTCGCCGAGCTGGCTGGAATGGTCGGCGTGAACCGCAACACCTTGGCGGCAGAGCCGCTTGGTAGAAAGGGTCACGAGGCCTTGGCACCGCTGGTCCGCCTGCTGGCTTTCGCAACCGAAATGGCCGGCTCGCTTGAAGGTGCCGTGGAGTGGTTCAAACACACTCCAATCGTATCGATGGGCACCAAGACAGCAATGGAGCACGTCAAGGACGGCAAAGTTGAATGGGTCTATCATTACCTTGAGCGCGTCTATAACGGGGCTTATGCCTAGCCAAGCGAGGCGCCCGAGCATACCTCGGCCTGACTGCTCGAGCTGCGCGTCGACTTGACACAGCGCACCGCAGACCGACGGCTGCCCGTTTGCATTAAGAATGCAGATGGCAGCTTGAGACGCTAGCCGGGAGGGACGTGGACTTCACGTAAGGCCCGCATCGCGACGAAATTTTCCAACACAAGCTTATGATATTTAACGATAATTATCGTTATTGATGAGATAAATATATATTATGTAAATTCCGATACCTTAACTGTCCATGTAAACTGTGTCCAGTGTGGTGCTATTGCGCTTACCGTCATGGCTGTCTTCCAAGAGCATCAGCAAGCATAATTTGCGCAGCGTCAATGTCGCAATAGAGTTGTTGCTGCGCGAAGCACTGACACTGCGCGCGCTGAAGGTGGAACGCAGCGGAACGACGCGCCGCAATCGTCTGTCGGGTGCCAATTCACGCTGCGTGGGTCCGGGCGTAAGCCGCAGCACGGCCGCTAACCCCTTCTGATGTGATAGACGCGCGCAGCATCGCACGGCGCATTGAGCTCGGTCATCCGGCAGGTGCAATCGACCGCCACCAGTCGGCAGTAAAGCCGGGTGAAGACCGCCGCATACCAGTGGAACAGGCTTTCGGGCGGCATCATCGGATCGCCCGTCCTGCTGCGGTCAATGGTGAAACGCCATGCGCTCTGCGGCACATACGTTCCCGCGCCAATGAAGGTCCAGGCGTGCTTGCGGATCGCCGCCATCAGCAGCGTGGCGGCGGCCGCAGCAGGCAGGTGCCGCAGCAGCCACACAGCGGGGCGCGGGATGCGGTGGGCGATGATGTAATCGGCGGTGCGCGCGCCCGCGTCCTCGGCAATCACGAAGCTGCCGATCGACTCATGCAGCGCCAGCCAGCGATGAAGGCGCAGGGCCTGCACCTCGGGGATCATCGCCTCACCCGAAGGCAAGGCGGCGATCTGGGCATCATCCAGGATCGCGCGGGTCTCCGCCCGCCCCAGCCGCGCCTCCATCGCCGCTACGGTCTGGAGCACGGCGTTGGGCCCGATCAGTGCGACAGGATCACCCCCCGCAGACCAATGCATGGTCAGAGCTCCAGCCGGTCTTTGGCGCGGACCTCTGCGCGTTCCTTCATCTGAGTGCGCACCGCCTCGCGCCGGGCCTTGGCCTGCGCGGCCTTGTCGGCATTGGTCTGCCAGTCGGTCGCGGCATCGGCAGCGGCGATGCGGCTCTCATCGAAGTGCCAGTCAAGCTGCTTCTTGGTCTGCGGGCCCCAATATCCGGCCTTGCCGAGATCATAGAACGTCCGCTTGAACCCGGCGCGCAGGAAGGCCCACAGGCACCCCAGCAGATAGCGCCGCCGGAAACCCGTGCCGCGCCAGGGGTAATGGAACAGCGCCTTCCTCATGTAAAACCGCCGGTAATTCTTCATCACCCCGTCGAGCAGTTCGCCCCGCTCCATCGCGGCGGGTTTCATGATCGGGGTGACGAAGTTGTATTTCGAGAAATCGTGCACCTCGACCTTGTCCTTCAGCTCCTCGAACAGGGGCGTGAATGGCCAGGGCGTGTACATCGCCCAGTTGGCAAGATCAGGCTGCCAGTCCCACGCCATCTGGTAGGTTTCTTCGAGCGTTTCCGGCGTTTCGTTGTCCAGCCCGACGATGAACTGCGCTTCGGTGAAGATATCGGCTTCCCGCAGCAGGCGGATCGCCTCCTTGTTTTCCTCGACCTTGGTTTCCTTGTTGAACCGGTCGAGCTTCATCTGCGCCGCTGCTTCCGTGCCGAGGCTGACATGGACAAGGCCAGCCTTGCGGTAGAAGGGCAGCAGATCACGATCGCGGTAGATGTCGGTGACGCGGGTGTTGATGCCCCATTTCACCTTGTCGGGCAGGCCGCGATCAATCAGCTCCTGACAGAACTCTACGAACTTCTTGCGGTTGATGCTGGGTTCCTCGTCAGCAAGCATGAAGAAGCCGACGCCGTGTTTCTCGTGCAGTTCCTCGATCTCGTCGACGACATCCTTGGGATCGCGCACGCGGTAATCGCGCCAGAACTTCCATTGCGAGCAGAACGAGCAGGTGAAGGGGCAGCCGCGCGCGAGGTTGGGGATCGCAACCTTGGTGCCGAGCGGGATGTAAATATACTGATCCCACTTCAGAATGTCCCAATCGGGCTTGATCGTGGACATGTCCTTGATCGTCTCGGCGGCCTCGGTGGCGATGATCTGATCGCCGTCACGGAAGGCAAGCCCCCGGATCGTGGCGCGGTCCTGGGGCCAGCGGCCCTCGGCAATCGCGGTGCACAGTTCGACCGCGATGTTTTCGCCCTCCCCGCGCACCACCACGTCAATATGCGGGGCTTCGGCGAGCACCTGCTTGAACATGAAGGTGCCATGCACCCCGCCCAGCACCCTGACGGCATCGGGCACATGCAAGGCGGCGAGCTCCAGCACACGTTCGGCCGCATAGATCGAGGGCGTGATCGCGGTGACGCCGACGAAATCGGGCTGCAATTCGACCATGCGCCGGGCGAGTTCCTCGTCCGCGATATTCTCGGTCATCGCGTCGATGAAGGTGATGTCGTCAAACCCAGCGCGGCGCAGCGGGCCGGACAGGTAGGCAACCCATGCGGGCGGCCATGTCCCGGCAATCTCGGCCCCGCCGGAACGGTAATTGGGATGAACGAACAGAATGCGCATGGGCCGAATCCCCCTCTTGGATGGTGCCAAGGTGGGGGAGTTGCGGCGCGGGGGCTTTGCGCTCGGTCAAATGCCGTCGTCGAAAGCTAACAAATCGCCGACTTTGCCTGCCGGGCGCCGATCCAATGTTCACACAGGGGATGCGAAGAGACCTCGACAGCCCGAAATCCAGTACGCCAAGACAAAGGGAATGGCCAAATCAGGCCCAAATTGCTTTTGGACGAGGCCGATGATCACTGTTTTGACAGAATTGATTTTGCTTACGCCACTATTGCAATGATAACCGAGACAGCCACCCCGAACATTGCCACCGCCACCGGAACGACCAAAATCTGTCCGAATACGGCACCGCGCGACATTGGGCCGAAGGCAGTTTGCAGGGAAGCACCCTGCCGTTCGAGCGGGCTTGCTGCCTGACGCGGGCTTTGGCGTGCGACGGCACGGGCGGTGCCGAAGAACATGATCACATAGACTGCCGAGATGGCGATTGCGAAACCTGCTCGCCCCGCGCCCGTCGCGGCAAGGAGCGCCGCCAGAAAGACCACGTAACAGGCGATCATGCCGATCCAGATTACGCGCGGCAGTTCAAAGGTCCGTCGCTCTCCATCCCGCGCAGGAACTGCGTGATTATCATTGGCCTCTTGCCGCACAGCCCCAGCGGACTGCGCAATTTCGACAGCCTCAGGATCGACAGGACCATGGACAACGTGGTCGGCAAGGATATGCGGGTTGGAGGCATCAAGCATGGGGCAGGTCCTTTCCTGCGCGCCCTCCGGCCAATCCGGAGCGTCGCATTTCAATGGCGGTGAACAGGCTGTCGGCGATCATCCGCGCCCGGCCCGCGACCAATCCGGTCGCTTCAGGATGGCGTTCAAGCTGCCGCAAGGTCGCGTAAAACAGATCGAGCCAGCGGGTGAAGTGCGCGAGTTCCAGACCCGGAATGGCCAGATGCTTGAGCATCGGGTTGCCCGAAAACTCGCCACTATTGTGCAGCACCGATCGCCAGAACGCCTTCATCCGGGCGAGGTGCTCGGGCCAATCATCCACACGCTCGGCAAAGATCGGGGCGAGCAGATCATCGGCGCGGATCGCGGCGTAGAAGGTCTCCACCATGGCGTCGATAAACCCGGCATCGACCCCGATTTCCTCTGCTGCAGCGCGCTTTTCCGCGCGCCGGGCGAGCACATGGCGGCGGGCGTCGCTTGGCGAGGGTTTCGGCATTGTGTTCACGTCGATCATGCCCGATCCGTTTAATAAGCAAGTGACATACTCATTAAGCTGCATTGCGAGTAAAAGCAATATCTGGTATGCGCATTTTATGCAGCTCAGCCTTCACACCGATTATGCCCTGCGCGTGCTCATGACCCTTGCGGCAACCGATCAGCATCTGTCGGTCGACGAGATTGCCCAGCGCTTCCGGATTTCGCGCAACCACCTCGCCAAGGTCGTGCAGGGCCTGCAGGCCGCCGGGCTGGTCGAGACCTTTCGCGGCCGCGGCGGCGGGATGCGTCTGGCGCGGCCGGCGGAGACCATTACCGTGGGCGAAGTGGTGCGCCGGTTCGAGAACCTCGACGCCTTCGTGTCCTGCTTTGCCGCCGGATCTGGCTGCGTTATCAACGGCATGTGCGGATTGAAGCCGCTGCTGAGCGAGGCGATGGAGGATTTCCTCGCGCGGCTCGATCAGCGCCGCATCGGTGAACTTGTGCCCGATGTGAGGGCTTTCCGCGAGCGCCTGTTGCGCGAGCCGCAGCCGAGCCCCGCGTGACCCGCTAACGCCCCGCACATCTGCACCGAGGAGGACAGCCAATGGCCCTGCATCATGCCAGTTCAGGCGAAGTGATCGATCTTGCTGCATCGGCTGACCAGCCCGGCACCAGGGCCATCGTCAAGACCGACCGGTTCGAAGCCATCCGCCTGGCGCTGGGGCACGGGGATACCATTCCCGCTCACCGGCTCGCATCGCAGATTACGCTGCACTGCCTCGAAGGCTCGGTGAGCGTGAAGGTCGCGGGCGGCATGCTGGCGCTCGGAACCGGCCAATGGGTGTTCTTCGATGAAAGCGCGGTGCACGGGATCGATGCCGTGACCGACAGCGTGCTGCTGATGACCGTCATGTTGCCAATAGACACGCCCACCTAGACCGTCGGCGTGACTGCGCCCGCCAGTACTGTCTGATGCGCCAACACGGCCAGCAGATCAGAACGGGTAACGATCCCCACCAACCGGTCGTCATCCACCACCGGAGCGGCCTGAACCCCGCCATCGGCGAGCAGCTGAACCAGCACCCCCACACCGTCATTCGGCTCTACGGTCTTCACCAGCGTCGTCATGATGTCGCTGGCGCAAAGCGCACGATTCGCCGGATCGACCAGGGCACGCAGGCTACCCACAAACCCGCCTGCGGTCGGCAACGCCAGCGTGCGGGCGCGCTGGATCAGATCATTTTGCGAAATGATCCCCCCAAGCCGCCCCCCATCGCCCACGACCGGTAAGGTCTTGAAATGGTGTTTGCGAAACAGATCGGCCACCTTGCCCAGCTCGGCGTCCGGCCCTACCGAGACAATATCGCGGGACATGACCTCGCCGCAGGTCAGCCCGCCAAAGTGGCGGCGCGCCGCTTCGGCCTCGGCTGCGGCGAGGATGCGGCCAAAATCTTCGGCACCGATATTCGCCCCGAGGTTGAAGCGCTCGAGCACACGCTCCAACTCGTCGGGCGTCAGGCCGAGCCTTCGGTCGGGCGCGGCATCGCTGGTCTTGTGCCCGCCTTCTTCCCCCGGCTGCCGAAACGGATAGTGGCGACCGGTCAGGCGATTATAGCCAATCGCCAGCAGCACCAGCAACGCTGTATCGAGCAGCACCGGCGATAGGGCAAAACCGATGCCGATGTCGCCACCCTCGAGCGCGACCAGCACCGTTGCCAGCGCCACCGCACCACCGGGCGGGTGCATCGCGCGCAGGCTCGCCATGGCGATGATCGCGCCGCCCACCGCCAATCCCACACTGATTTCCGCAGGCAGGGCGAATTGCAGCACCGCTAAAGCCGCCAGGGCCGAAGCCGTGTTGCCGACGACTGCCGACCATGGCTGGGCCAGCGGGGAATTGGGGATGGCAAACAGCAGAAACGCGCTCGCGCCGAGCGGGGCGATTAACAAGAAGCTCGCAAGATCGCCGCGCCAGGCACTGAGCACCACGAGCAGCCCGGCACTAAGCGAGAGCGCCAGCCCCGCACCCAAAGCCGCCCGCAGCGCTTCGTGCGGACGCTGACGCGGCATCGCCGGTCCGACTGCCCGCAGCGCCTGGCGCAGGCGCACATGCACGCGGATCAGGCCCGAAAGCGACAGCGGAGCCGAAGTGTCGCCTTTTTGAAGCAAGGCGTTACTGCCCGTCGGCTTGTGTGTTTTCGGCGTCATCGGCGTTCTTTCTGGCATCATGAGCGGCAATTCGCCTGCCGTTCAGGCATAACGCACCAGGCACGATCGCGCGCCGGACAAAGCCGATAGAAATTCTTTGCGGGTGAGCAGCGCGTAAGCAATCCCCCCGCTCACTCCAAAGTTCAGGGTGCGTTACCGATCACAGGATCGGACTGACCCCGAACAACAGCGGATGGATCAGAATCAAAACAAGGTAAAGCGCCCCGCCCGCTACCAGACGCAGCGGCTGTCCGAACATCACCGCCCCCGCGCCGGGCCGCACGATCACACGGTGCAGCCGCTGCCACTCGGGCCCCATCTCGCGCTGACGGCGACGGTCGATCAACCGTCCTCCCAGCAGCGCGAAGGCGGCGAAGATGCCGAACATGAGGACATGGGCAAGTGTCCCGTTAGCGAAGGCATGCGCCCCCGCCCACAGCGCGAGCGCGGCCAGCAAGGGGTGGCGCATCCACCCGACGATGCCGGGCCGAGCTGGGTCGAAAGCGGCGTTGTTCGTCCCACCAAAGGAGAAGGGATTGGGTCGTCCGATCGCCAGACCAAGGATCAGGCAGACCACGGCCATTACCGCCAGCACCAAATGGTTGTGCCAAGGCTCCCATGCCCAGAGCATGACCAAGGGCGCCCGGCCAGCCGCGGTAATCAACCAGGTCAGCACCGCCAGCGACAACAGCGAATAGGCGATGGTGAAGCCGCGCTGACCCAGCAGGCCTACTAGCCATGGCTTGACCGGGGGGCGTACAGGAACGGCATGCGAGAGAAGAAACGTACCGAGCGCAGCGGCAAATTCGGTCCAGCCCATCGCTCAACCCGCCGCCTGACGCGGGCGCAGCAACATCGGGCCGTAGAGCGCCACGAACCCGGCGAAAGCCGCGATCCAGCTCGCGCCTGACAGGCTGTGGAGCGGGCTTGCCGCGCCGGGCCATGCGCCTGCGCCAATCCGCGCCAGCACAGCGCAGATCACCGCCGCATAGATCGCCACCGTCCCGCGCCCCGCCATCAGCGCGCGCCCCGTGTGGCCCAAAGTCGCACGGGTCATCACCGCCAGCGTCATCAGCCCGAGCGCGCCTGCCATCCATAGATGCTGCACCGAGCCTGCACCGACCCACCCGCTGCCGAGGATCTCCGCCGCCGCTGCCAGCGCGCCGAGCGGCACAAATACATAGCCAAGATGCAGCACCAGGACGAGCGGCTCAGCAAAGGTGCGATCCCCCGCCCAGCGCGCCATCCGCGCCAGATGGACCAGCCCAGCCAGCCCCAGCGCGATGCCGGTGAAGGCCGCGAAAGGCGCCGCCACCCATACCAGCAGGGCCGCCAGCAGCACGCCGAGCGCGGCGAGATCGAAGCTCTGCATCGGCGGAGTCGGCAGGCGGCCCTCGCCCTGCTTGGCAAGCCAGTTACGGGTGAAGGACGGCACAATCCGCCCGCCGATCACCGCGATCATCATCAACACGGCGGCCAAGCCAAGCCGCAGGCCCATTCCTTGCGCTGCAAAAGCGCCGCTCGCTGCCTCCCAATGGTACAGCGCATTGGCGCAGCCGAACACCACCAGCAGGCCGACGACCGGCAGGTTGCGCCAGTTCTTGCCGACCACGATCTCCCGGCCCAGCAGCGCGGCGAGTGCGACTGTCAGCGCAAGATCGGCAAGCGCCACAGCCAGCGGCGAGAGCTCTTGCGAAAGAGTCACCGACACCCGCCCGGCCAGCCATGCCGCCACCAGCCCCGCGAGCGGCCAACCGGTCACCGGCAAGCGCCCGGTCCAATTGGGAACGGCGGTCAGCAGGAACCCGGCGATGATCGCGCCGAGATAGCCGAACAGGAATTCATGCGCGTGCCAGCTCACCGGATCAAAGGCGGTTGGCAGCGTCAGCTTGCCCGCCAGCATCGCCACCCACAGCGCCATCGCCAGCGCCGCCCACAGCGCGCCCAGCAGGAAGAACGGCCGGAACCCGAAGCTTAGCAGCGCCGGGCCGCGCCAAGCGCGGTGGCGCTGCATTGTGGTGGCGGCGGCGGTCATCGGCGGTCTCCTCGAGGACGAATGGCCTGCCTGCGGCAGACGGGTTTGCAAGCGCGTTGATGCGAACTAGGGCGGTAGTAACCGCAAACTCGGATATGCCCCTTCGCATGATCGCCCCGCCCGCCCCCGCCATCGTCATCGCTGCCGGGGGCGAAGGCCAACGGATCGGCGGGCGCAA
>NZ_LSKQ01000155.1 GCF_001557115.1 Erythrobacter sp. CCH5-A1 | reverse complement strand
CGCAATTGCTGCATGTGAGCGCCGTGACGGCGCAGAAAGGAAATATGTATGTAATTCAACATCATAATCCTTTCGATCGTCTTGCTGACGATCGACCGGTGGCTGCGATGCCACCCCACCCGGCGGAAGGAGTCGGGGCGGAAGGGGGTCTCCAAGGTTTGCCGCGTTCCGGCGGCCGACCTCAAAGCAGGAGACCTGAAATGTACCGGATGCGGCCCGTCAGCCGCATGCCGGGCTACCACAGGGCCTAAGGTGAGATACAAACGAATGACGTGTCTGAAGCCTCTTTATTTACAGTTGAACTCCCGATCACCTGACGGGGTGGGGAGATCGCGGTGTGAACCGGTTGGTTATGTATGCTGCCTTCTGGTGAATGCTTGCAAAGCATTCGTGTGCGGGTCGTCCTTTCTTGCCCACACGCCGGAGCCGCAAGGGGTTAAGCGTCGCACCTACGGGTCCAAGGTTGATCGTCGGAACACGGGAATCACCATCGTCCGCCTGCTTCGGAGCAGGCTATCCGCGGAGACCGGGGATGGGTGCTGGTGGGGCGGAGCCTGCGTAGTAGTCCGAGGGCGGGAAAGCCGTCCACATGGCGAAGGCGGGCAGGAAGTCGGTAGGCTTTTATGACGGAGGAACTACCAGTGGACTCTGGTAATCAAGCCCCACAGGCTTGGCTCCTCGGCGTTCAGAGAAAGCTCTACCAGTGGAGTCGGGAAAACCCCGAAGAACCATACTGCGACTTGTGGAATTGGGTGACCGATCCCCGCAACTTGTACATGGCCTGGAGGACGATTGCCGGTAATCGCGGCAAGCGCACTCCGGGGATCGACGGGGCGACCGTAGAAAAAATTGCCACCGGAATTGGCGTCGACAGATTCCTTCATGAGCTCCGCGATGAGCTCCGGGCGGGCGATTATCGTCCGTCTCCTGCACGAAGGAAGTGGATTCCAAAGCCGGGCAAACCGGGGAAGTTCCGACCCCTCGGTATCCCTACGGTCAAGGATCGCGTGGTGCAGTGCGCGGTCAAGCAAGTTCTGGAGCCGATCTTCGAGGCCCGGTTCTGGCCTGTCTCATACGGGTTTCGGCCCGGACGCGGCAGTCAGGCCTGTCTCGAACATATCCGTGTGACCATCCAGTCGCGGGGCAAGCCTGCGGCAGATGGCTACCGACACAATGCGCCGTACCAATGGGTAATCGAAGGCGACATTGAGGCCTGCTTCGACAATATCGGACATCATCCCCTGATGGAACGCGTGCGCCACGGCGTCGCGGACCTCAAGGTGAACCGGTTGATCGTACAGTTCCTCAAGGCCGGGGTCTTGGAGCATGTCACGTATAGCCCCACCGACACCGGCACGCCCCAAGGTGGCGTGCTCTCACCACTACTGGCCAACATTGCGCTGAGCGTAATCGAGGAACGGTATCGGGATTGGGTACGCCGCCCCGAAAGCCCGGAGCTGAAGTCCGATGGGATCAGGCTCGCGGCGATCAAGCGTGACAAGGATCGGAAGGCCGGTCGAACGGTCTTCTACCCTGTCCGCTATGCTGATGACTTCTTGATCTTCGTGTCGGGGACGGAAGCTGACGCTCTTGCCGAAAAGCAGGCGCTGGCGACCTACCTGCACGAGGCGATGGGTCTGACGCTATCGCCCGAAAAGACGCGCATCACTGCGCTGACCAAGGGCTGTCGGTTCTTGGGATGCCGTGTGCGGCTCAAGTGGGACAAGCGGTTCGGGCTTCATGCCCGCATCGAAATCCCCCGCGAGCCGATCAATGGCTTCCGCATACGGGTCAATCAACTGGCGCGTAGGCAAACGCTTCGGCGTTCACTCACGGCCATGCTTCAGGAACTTAATCCATACCTCCGGGGGTGGTCCGCCTACTACCGCTACTGCGTAGGGGCCAAGCGCATTCTTGCCAGTCTCGACTGGCATGTGCGCCAACGCCTCTGGCTGTGGCTGCGGGCCAAACACCAACGTGTTCCCGGGAGGAAAATCGCATCGTGGCGCAGGCCGAGCACCGCCCATCCGGGCAGCTCGGTCTGGGCCGAAGGTGGCACGGAGCAATTCTTGATGAGCTACGTGCCTGTTCGGAGGTTCGATCTCAAATGGATGAAGAAACCCGAGTTCGCCAAGGCTTCTGGAGAGCCGGATGCACAACGAAAGGTGCACGTCCGGTTCGGAGAGCAGGCGTGGGAAACTGGCGGTGGAGACACCCCACAGCGCCCACGTCTGACTCTACTGTGAGG
>NZ_LSKQ01000154.1 GCF_001557115.1 Erythrobacter sp. CCH5-A1 | reverse complement strand
GGGTAGGGGCGGCCGTCGGCGAAGCGCCGGACGCAGGCGGAGCGGGCGCAAGGGCCGTCGTCACGGCATCATCGGCCAGCACCGGCACGAAGGTCACAAGCGCCGCGACCGGCTGCGGCGCGGCTCCGGGATCGGTCACAACAGCCGGTTCAAGCGGGAGGCTATCCGCCGCGCCGGGTTCGGCATGGGCGGCATCTTCACCGGCTGGCGCCGCAGCGGCCTCAACGGGGGCGGGGAGCAGCGGCGCGCGCGAATCAGGGCTTTGCGCGCGCGGGTGGATCGGCGGCGCAGGCCGCTCGGCAGGATCGGGTTCGGGAAACGCATCGACGGTAGGCGCGTCAGACACGGGCGCGCGCAGCACCGTCACCAGACCGGGGAGCGGCTCGGGCGCGGCGATCAGGCGCTCCAGCAGGGGCAAGGCGGCGTCCGCCCCGGCAGGCGCATCGAGCGGCAGGGACGGCGGCAAAGCCGCGCCCGGTTGCGGCAGGTTCTTGCCGGTCGGCCACCCGGCGAGCGCGCTCGCAGAGGAGGTCTCGGGGCGCGGCGGTGCGGCAGGCAGGAGCGGGAGCGGCGCAGGGATGCCGCCCGCTTCCCCCTCGGCCGCGACAGCCGGAGCGGAGCCTTCGGGCAGGGCGACGATTCCCGGCGAGGTCGGTCCAGCGGGCGCCAGCGTGGAAGCGGGCGGCGCGGGCGGCGGCGGCGCAAGCGCCTCGAGCAGCCCGGCAAAATCGGGAGCGGATGGCCCTCCTTCGGCCCCGGTCGCCAGGTTCGAAGCGGGGGCGCCAGCAAGCGCGTCGGCGGCAGGGAGCCGCGGCATTTCGGGGAGGAGCGGGAGCAGGCTGGTCACGTCGGGCGTCATCCTCGTCGAGCGGGCCCGGGGGGCCGGGATCAAGTGTCGCTGCGGCTTTGCAACTTGCGTGCCAGCGGCATTTCACGCGCCGCCGCGCGGCGTTCCTGCGCGGCGGCGAGCGCGGTGCGGGCCTCGGCGCCCATCTCTGCGAGGCGCTTGGCGCGGGTCTCGGTGCGGGCGAGCGCCTCGGCCTGCCATTCGCGCTGGCGCGACGCATCGCGCGCGGCGTCCCCGGCGTTGGCGGCGAGCTGCGCGAGCCCGGCGGTGAAGGCCGCACGCTGGGCGAGGGCCGCGCCGCTGGTCAGCCCCTCGCGCGCCGCGCTCGCCGCGACCAGGCGGAGACTGCGCGCGGCGAGCGCCTGCCCCCGCGCTTCGGCCTCGAGCGCCTCTGCCAGCGCCCGCAGCGCCTGCTTCCTCGCCACCTCGGCGATCAGGCTCTGGCGGCGGAGCAGCGCAAGGCGGCGGGCCTCACGCACCCGGCGGCCCCATCAGCGCCAGCAATTCGCGGTGACTGTCGGCCAGCGCCACGGCTTCGCCCCGGGGTTGGGTGAGGAAAGCGTCGATGGGCTGCGAGAGCGCCAGCGCCTCGTCGAGCAGCGGGTCGCCCCCGGCGCGGTAGGCCCCCATCATCACCAGATCGCGCCCGCTCTCGCGCGCGGCGATCAATGCCCTCAAACGCCGCGCCGCCTCGCGCACGTCGCGCGGGACGATATCGTCCATCACCCGGCTCAATGAGGCAGGAATGTCGATCGCCGGATAATGCCCGCGCGCCGCCAGCTCGCGCGAGAGCACGATGTGGCCGTCGAGGATCGCGCGCGCGGTGTCGACCACGGGATCGTTGGTGTCGTCCCCGTCGGCGAGCACGGTGTAGATCCCGGTCACCGCCCCGCCCGTGCGCGCGGAATTGCCCGCGCGCTCCACGAGGCGCGTGATCGCGGCGAGCGCGGACGGGGGATAGCCCCGCGCCGCGCCGGGCTCGCCGAGCACCAGCGCCAGCTCGCGCGCGGCGTGAGCGACGCGGGTGAGGCTGTCGAGGATCAGCAGCACGCGCTTGCCCTGCGCGCGGAAATATTCGCCGATCGCGCAGGCATATTGCGCCGCGCGCAGCCGCAGGTTGGGGGCATGATCGGCCGGCACCGCCACCACCACGATCCCCCCGCGCCGGTGCCCGGCCATGTGCCGATTCACGAAGTCCGAAACCTCGCGTGCGCGCTCGCCGATCAATGCCACCACGGTGACATCGGCGACCGCGTGCCCGGCGATGGTGTCGACCAGCACCGACTTGCCCACGCCCGAGCCCGCCATGATCCCAAGCCTCTGCCCGACGCCCATCGCGGCGAGCGCATTGATCGCGCGCACCCCGCAATCGAAGGGGTGTTCGACGCTCGCCCGCTCCAGCGCCCCCTCGCGCCGCCCGCCCAGCGGCCAGGCCTGTGGCAGATCGAGCCGCGGGCCGCCGTCGATCGGATCACCGAGCGCATCGACCGCGCGCCCCAGCAGCGCCTCGCCGACCCTCACCTCTCCGGGCTGCCCCAGCGCGCGCACCCGCGCATGCGGGCGCAGCAGCATCGCGTCGCCCAGCAGCATCATCAGCGAATGGCCCGCGCGAAAGCCGATCACCTCGGCAAGGCATTCGGCCCCCGCGTCATTCTCGATCAGCCCAAGGGAGCCGACCGGCAGCGGCAGCCCGGCGACCTCGATCAGCCCGCCGTCGCACGTCACCACGCGGCCCGTCAGCACCGGGCCACCCGTGACCGGAGCCGCGCGCATCCGGGCGAGGTCGAGCTGGAGTTCGGCGATCATCCCCGCACCGCTGCGGCAATCGCGCGGCGCCACTCGGCGGGGCCGTCGGCAACCGAGCCATCCGGCCCCGCAATCACCACGCTGCCGGGCTCGAGCGCGGGATCGGGTGCGATCCGCATCGCGGCGAGCGCCTCCTCATCCACCAAGGCGACATCATCGGGGTGAAGGTGCAGCACGAGGCTTTCCGGCGCGCCGCCGATCCGGCGGGCCGCGGCCTCGCAGCGCGCGCGCAGGTTCGCAGGGTCGCGCGCTGCCTCGCCCAGAAGCCCTGCGCACAGTGCCTCCACTGTGGCCGCGAGATCATCGGCGAGCGCTTCGCG
>NZ_LSKQ01000153.1 GCF_001557115.1 Erythrobacter sp. CCH5-A1 | reverse complement strand
GCGGAAGCCCCCTCCCCCTGACCATGCCGCGACGGCATTGAGGACATTGACGATGAACTCGCCGCCGCCGACCGTGAAGACCTCAAGCATTGCCTATCGTAAGGTGGAAGAGGCAGCGCGGCAGGGTGATGTCCCGCTGGCATGGCACCATCTTGGGCGTGCGCACATTCTCGCTCAGACGCGCCTGGGCCCGCATTGCGTATCGCACTGGAGGATGTTCGCCTTCGCTGTCCTGCTACGTGACTGGCCGGAAGCGGCGGAGCAGCTTTTGCGACTTGCGCTTGCACCGCTCGGCAATCTGACGGGGCGCCTGCCGATCGGCAACACCGGACGCAGCACGGTGAGCGCCTTTACCGCGATGGATATTCCGTCTGACCTGCGCGCGATCCTCGATCGCACCAACGACTAATCCTTTCCTGCGCAACCCTGCGCCGCAAATCGACCGAAAGACCTTCTGTGATCCACCGCTTCCACGCCGCGCTGCTGCTTGGCACCGCCAGCGACCTGCCGCGCCTGTGCCTGCCTTTGCGCAGACCACTACTGCAGAACCAGAGCACTCTGCCGAAGACGCTGACCATCCCACGCCACAAAGCAAATCCTGGCGCGTCTCTAAAGCCTCCGCTTGTGAGACTTTCGCGGGTACGAATGATGGGATTGCGAGCTGTGGAGCTCGCGCGGAACGAGGGGATGGAACGCCCAGACATCCCTACGGACGACGCCAGTCGGCCGAACCTTCTTGCCGCCTAATCCTCGACTGGAATCGCTCGCCTCATGAAGGCGTCGAACAGCGGCACAGTGAAATCGGTCTCGCCATAGCCGGGGGTGTAGATCATGCCCTTGGCGATCAGCGAGGCGTTAGCGTCCGCGCTCGTGGTGTAATTTCTGGTGTAGATTGAGGTGATCGCATGG
>NZ_LSKQ01000152.1 GCF_001557115.1 Erythrobacter sp. CCH5-A1 | reverse complement strand
AATGACGGCGATGCCGGGGATGGCAAATCACAGTCCGATGGCGATCCGCAATTTCACCACTGCCTGGTCGAACGAGAACAAGACCATGACCCTCACGCTTACTAAACCTTTGGCGAAGGGAAGCTATGAGGTGCGCTGGCAAGCCGCAGGTGCTGATGGTCACCGCATGAACGGTACTATCAAGTTTACCGTCAGCTGATCGCGCAATGGGGTGGGCGGTCGAACCTGGTTTGCGTTTTCTGAATTATGCGGTGCTCCTGGGGATGTTCGGGAGCACCGCTTTTCGATTGATCGCGCTTCGGAGCTGCCGCTTTCTCTCTGTCGGTAATCGGGCGTCGCTACGCCTGATCGGGGGGGCTGCGGCTGCA
Organism: Erythrobacter sp. CCH5-A1; assembly: GCF_001557115.1. Classification (GTDB taxonomy): domain Bacteria; phylum Pseudomonadota; class Alphaproteobacteria; order Sphingomonadales; family Sphingomonadaceae; genus Erythrobacter. Next base: position 394 of record NZ_LSKQ01000152.1, on the reverse strand, counting down.
TTCGTGCTTTCGGTTGTTCTTATGCTCGTCTCGGTGGCCGCAATGATGGGCATGTCCCTATTGGACCTTGACTGGGCGACGATCTCCATGATGGTCTCCGGCACGGATATCGGGATTGCGTTTGCCGTTCGCATCGGCGTGCTGTTTCTCGCATTATGCTTTCTTGTCGCAGTCAGGGCCACGAAACTCAGCCAAATGGTCGTCGGCGCCTGTTTCGCAGCGGCACTTCTCTCGCTCGGATGGAGCGGTCACGCCGCTGCTGGCGAGGGAGGCATTGGGCTCTTGCACCGGCTCAACAATGGCGCCCACCTGATCGCCGCAGGGTTGTGGCTCGGCGCCATCATTTGCTTTGTTGACCTCACTGTGAAGTTGCATCGGCGGCCGGATCGAGAGC
>NZ_LSKQ01000151.1 GCF_001557115.1 Erythrobacter sp. CCH5-A1 | reverse complement strand
CATCAAGGATGCAGGCGGCGATCTGCCTGCCCTTCCCTGCCCCCGTGCCATCGCCGAGGAAATAGCCCTTGCGGTAGGCGCGCCCATGCTCGTCGAGTTGCAGGCCTACGCCCTCTTCAGCCGGAACGAACTGGCCAGGCAGATACTGCTGCCAAGCGTTCCCGGCATAGATGACAGTTTCGATCTGGGCTTCGGATAGCAGGCTTTCCTGCAAGACCCGATCCTGCAGCGCCGGGACATAATCCGGGATCGGTGCCGGGATCGAACCCATGGCCACGCTTTCGACAAGCGGCGTCGGATGTTCGCGTGCGCCAACAATGTCGACCCGGCTTGGCCGGTACGGGATGTAGACCCCGCTTTGCTCACCGAGAATGCGCGGCTTGTCCAGTGTACTGAACGCCAGTGCTTCGATCTTGGGCTCTTGGGCTGCCCTCGCTTTGACGGGCTTTGTGATCGGCGTTGCCCGCATGGCTTT
>NZ_LSKQ01000150.1 GCF_001557115.1 Erythrobacter sp. CCH5-A1 | reverse complement strand
TCTTAGTAGCGGTAGTGATCCGGCTTGAACGGGCCGGCCTGCGGCACGCCGATGTAGCTCGCCTGCTTCTGGCTGAGCTGGGTCAGCTGCACGCCCAGCTTGGCGAGGTGCAGCGCGGCGACCTTTTCATCGAGGTGCTTGGGCAGGACGTAGACGTCGTTCTCGTATTCGTCCGCCTTGGTGAACAGCTCGATCTGGGCGAGGGTCTGGTTGGTGAAGCTCGCGCTCATCACGAAGCTCGGGTGGCCGGTGGCGCAGCCGAGGTTCACCAGGCGGCCCTTGGCGAGGACGATGATCGACTTGCCATCGGGGAAGGTGACGAGGTCGGTACCTTCCTTGATTTCCTTCCACTCGTAGTTGGAAAGCGCGGCGATCTGGATCTCGCTGTCGAAGTGGCCGATGTTGCACACGATCGCCATCGGCTTCATCGCCTGCATGTGCTCGGCGGTGATCACGTCCTCGTTGCCGGTGGCGGTAACGAAGATGTCGGCGCGCTTCACCGCATCTTCCATGGTGACGACCTCGAAGCCGTCCATCGCCGCCTGGAGCGCGCAGATCGGGTCGATCTCGGTGACCATCACGCGCGCGCCGCCGTCACGCAAGCTGGCGGCCGAGCCCTTGCCGACATCGCCGTAGCCCGCGACGCAGGCGACCTTGCCGGCCAGCATCACATCGGTCGCGCGGCGGATCGCGTCGACCAGCGATTCCTTGCAGCCGTAGAGGTTGTCGAACTTCGACTTGGTGACCGAGTCGTTGACGTTGATCGCCGGGAACGGGAGCTTGCCCTGCTTGGCGATCTGGTAGAGGCGCATCACGCCCGTGGTGGTCTCTTCCGAGACGCCCTTGATCGCCTTCACCGTCTTGGTGAGGTAGCCCGGCTTGGCGGCGACGAAGGCCTTGAGCGCACGCTGGAACTCGATTTCCTCGGCGTTGGTCGGCTCGCCCATTTCCTCGCCCGCTTCGAGGCGCGCGCCCCACAGGGCGAACATGGTGGCGTCACCGCCATCGTCAAGGATCATGTTGGCGGTGAGATCGGGATCGGCTTCCGACGACCAGTCGAAGATGCGGCCGACATAGTCCCAGTAATCCGCGAGCGTCTCGCCCTTGATGGCGAAGACCGGAATGCCCCGCGCGGCGATCGCGGCGGCGGCGTGGTCCTGGGTCGAGAAGATGTTGCAGGTCGCCCAGCGCACTTCGGCGCCCAGCGCCACGAGGGTCTCGATCAGCACCGCGGTCTGGATCGTCATGTGGAGCGAGCCGGTGATGCGCGCGCCCTTGAGCGGCTGCGCGGCCCCGTATTCCTCGCGCAGGGCCATCAGGCCCGGCATCTCGGTTTCGGCGATCATGATCTCGTCGCGGCCGAACTGGGCGAGCGCGATGTCCTTGATGACGTATTCGGTGGTCGGATTGGCGGCGAGCGTGGCCATCGTTTCTATCTCCTATGCACAGAACGGCACACGCGAAGGCGGGCTGTCTGTTTACGCGGCTAGCCCCCTAGCGGCACATCGCCCTCGAGGCAAATATAAACTTATCTTTATATGTCTATTTGTTGCCCCAGCGCCCACCCCGCGATAGAGAGCGCGGGCCACACCACCCCGCAAGAGAGGACACATCCACCATGACCATTTCCGTTGGCGACAAGCTTCCCGAAGTCACCCTCATCAAGGCGACCGCCGAGGGCCCGCAGCCGGTCAAGTCCTCCGACTATTTCGCCGGCAAGAAGGTCGCCCTGTTCAGCGTGCCCGGCGCCTTCACCCCGACCTGCTCGGCCAAGCACCTGCCCGGCTTCGTCGAGAAGGCCGCCGAGCTCAAGGCCAAGGGTGTCGACGAAATCGTCGGCACTGCGGTCAACGATGCCTTCGTGATGGGCGCCTGGAACAAGGCCGCCGGGAGCGAGGACATCACCATGCTCGCCGACGGCAATGCCGAATTCGTCGAGGCGATCGGCCTCACCATGGACGGCTCGGGCTTCGGCCTCGGAAAGCGCGGCCAGCGCTTCTCGATGGTGATCAACGACGGCGTGGTCGAGCAGCTCAACGTCGAAGAACCGGGCGACTTCAAGGTCTCGAGCGCGGAGCACATGCTCGGCCAGCTCTGAATCTGGCGAGCCCCCCGCCGCACAGGCGCCGGGGGGCTTACGGGCGCGCTCCAATCCGCCTATGTTCAGCGGCAATGAGCCGACAACGCACCCTTATCGCCCTTGCCGGGATACTGGCCATAAAAAGCACCGCGCAGGCTGCTTCCCCCGAGCGTCCCGCCCTGCCCGATACCTCAGAGATCGCTGGTTATGTGAGCGATCACTGGGCCGACTGGAAAGGCCGCTTCGCCCACTTTGCGAGCAGAAACGGCAAGGACGCGATTCTGGTCCGCGTCGAAAGCGCCAAATGCACCTATTTCTCGGAATATTTGCCTGATTGCGAAATTAAGATCACGGGCCGGTTCGAGGACGGAGCCGAAATGACGCGGACCCTCTCGGCCATGTTCGACAGGACCACGGAGGGCCGGCTGGTCGAAGTCGTCGCCATTATTGGCGAGACACGCGGACCGACAACCGTGGAACCGGTCGATACGCCGCCGGTGGAGTGATCCTTCGCAATTGCTTGCCAATGCAGGCATGCACTGCGCATCACGTCAGCGGCGGCGCACCGAATGCCACCCACAGCGCTAGCGCCGCTGCAAGGCCGCAAGCGAGCAGCCCCCTCACCCACGGCACCGGGCCGATCCCGGCCACGCCCTCCAGAGGCGGACGGGTGCCGCCGACCATCGGGCTCAAGAGGTCATTTCCTCGCACCGCATAGAAGCAGATCGCGGCCAGGTGCAGCGCAATCAGCCCGGCGATCACCCAGAAGACCGTCTCGTGCAGCTCGGTGATGGTGTCGGCGAGGCTGACCCCGACGAGGCTATTCAGCGGCCCGGTCGTCCCGTCGAAGGGATCGCCTGCGAACAGCCCGAGGCTGACCTGCAACAGCATCGCGCCGAGCAGCACCATGGTGCTCCATCCGCCCAGCGGCGAGTGGCCGATCGCGGGCCCGCCCGCGCCACTGCGCAGATAGGCGAGCACAGCCTTGGGTCCCTTCACGAACTGCGCGAAACGCGCGGTCTCAGCGCCGAGGAAGCCCCACAGCAGCCGGAACACCAGCAGACCGAGCAGCACCAGCCCCAAGCGCTTGTGCTGCGCCCACTTGTCGTTCTCCGCCGTCCACCACATCGCGGGGATCAGCAGGGGGAAGCTCCAGTGAACGATCCGCAGCAGCGGGTCCCACACGCTGATGTCGGCAGGCAGTCCCGCGCGCGGCGGAGCGGTCTCGCTCACGCCCTACTTCTCGTCGTCTTGCCGGAACTTGTCGTGGCAGCCCTTGCAGGCCCCGCCCATCGCCATCGCCTGCGCGGCCACGGCCGCCTTGTCGCCGCCGGGGGCGAGGCTCGCAAGCTTGGCGCTTTCGTCGACCAGCTTCTGCGCCGCCGCCTTGAACTCCTCGGGCTTTTCCCAGATCGCGGGCAGGGCCTCGGTCTTGAAGCCGTCGGCGGTGCTGGTTCCGGCGGGGAAGTGGTTCGGGATCGCAGCCGCGCGGGTGTTGATGTCGGTCGCGCTGGCGGCGATCAGAGCAAAGTCGGGCGCATCGGCATCGAGCTGGCCGCGTATCGCCTTGAAGGCCTTGCCGATCGCCTCGAAATTCTCCTCGCGCTCCTTGAGGACCGGCGGCGCCTCGCCCGCGGCGGCGGCTGGCGCGGCGGCGGTGCCTTCGGCAGCCGGATCGGCCGCGTCCCCGCCCGAACAGGCGGCCAGCATGGCGACCGGTGCGGCAAGCGCGAGCAGATGGCGGGCGGTGAAAGGCAGCATCGGACAGTCTCCTCGGATGATCTTCGATGGGATCCCGGGCCGAAAGCTATGACGGATTGCCGCTGACCGCAAATGCGAAAACGGGGCGCGAAAACGGGCGCTCCCGTCGCCGGGAGCGCCCGTCCGCAATGCGGGCCCTGCGGTCCTCAGCCGAGCGTGGTGGCGGTGTCGGCCTCAGCCACCAGCGCCGCGCGGTCCTGCTCGACCAGCGCGAGCAGCGCGCCGCGCACCCGCTCGCTGCGGGCATCGACCAGCTTGGCGATCACGTCGGGGTTGGTGGGACACCAACCCGGGCGGGCGCCGCTGGCGACGTCGTCGCTGGTCAGCGTGCGACGCGAGCTCATGGTGCTGCCGACCTTGGCGACGCGCTCGACGCTCAGCCTTGCGGTCCACCGGCAGCTGAGCGTGCTCGCCCGCCCGGGGGCACCGGCAGCGCCGACCTGGCGTGTCTCGACCGTCACCGTGCCCTTGTAGTCGGCCGCGATCGGCCCTTCGGCATGGTCGATCACCACCTCGTGCTCGAGCGCAATGGCGGGTGCAGCGAGGCTGGCAGCCAGCACTGCGGCGCCAATCACAAGTTTCTTCATGATGGTCTCTCCTGCTTGTCGCGGCCTTTATGACCGTCGATGATGTGTCATATCATCGCAGCAGAAGCGCTCCAACCAACCTCGGTTGCAGTTTGCTCAATTGACGGTGAACGCCGTCAATCTGCCGATCGCTGCAACCTTGCAGGTCAGTAGCCCATCAGGCTCATCACTTCCTTGCGGCTGCGATGATCTTCGAGGAAGCAGCCGAGCACCCGGCTGGTGACCATGCCGACGCCATGGGTCTTGACCCCGCGCCCGGTCATGCAGCCATGCTCGGCCTCGATCACCACGGCAACGCCATGCGGATCGAGATGGTCCCAGATGCACTGCGCGACCTCGGCCGTGAGGCGCTCCTGGATCTGCAGGCGGCTGGCATAGCCGTGCAGCACGCGCGCGAGCTTGGAGATGCCGACGACCTTGTTCCGCGGCAGATAGGCGATCGCCGCCTTGCCGACGATCGGCGCCATGTGGTGTTCGCAATGCGACTGGAAGGGGATGTCCTTCAGCAGCACGATCTCGTCATAGCCCCCCACTTCGGTGAACTGGCGGGTGAGGTGGATCGCCGGGTCTTCGCGGTAACCCTCGCAATATTCGAGCCATGCGCGGCCCACGCGCTTGGGGGTGTCGAGCAGGCCTTCGCGGTTCGGATCGTCGCCCGCCCACGCGATCAGCGTGCGGATCGCGTCCTGCACGTTCTCGGGCACCTCGGGCTTGCCGAGCGGATTTTCCGGATCGAACACATCGTCGTGATCGTGGGCGGAGATATGGTTCATGGTTTCTGGTCTTTCTGCACTCATCGGCTCTTCAGGAGCCCCCTCGCCTGTCGATCCCGAGTGACGTCAACCATCGAACCATGCAGGCGTTCCGCCAAGATACGCCGATTGCAGCCGATGGATGCCGTCCCCACCTATGCAAATGTAATAGGCATTTTTCGCAATGCATCCCCTGGTCCGGGCGAAAGGAGCAAAACCGCGTGCGCGAACCCAGTGCTGCTGAATTCGAGGCGCTCGCCCGCGCGGTTCTGGCGCGGCTGCCGGAGGTCTTCGCCCGCGAGCTTGAAGGCGTCGTGGTGCGGGTGGAGGACTTCGCGACCGACGAGCAGCTCGATTCGCTCGGCATCGAGGACCCGTGGGATCTGACCGGGCTCTATGAAGGCGTGGCGCTGACCGAAAGGAGCCAATGGGACAGCGAAGGCCTGCCGCCCGTCATCACCCTGTTCCGCCAGCCCCTGATCGCCGAGATGGAGGAGACAGGTGTCGGCTTTGCCGAGCTGGTGCGCCATGTCGTGATCCACGAGGCTGGGCACCATTTCGGCCTGTCGGACGAGGACATGCACGCGCTCGAGGATTCGGTGGAGGACTGAAACCAACAAGGCCCGCCGCCCCTTGCGAGGCAACGGGCCTTGTTGGCGCACCCGGAACGATTGCTCCGCCGCTGCGCGGCTCCGCCATCTCCGGCGGCTCGCGCCGCCTCCGATTCCGAACGTGTTCGAATGATCCGTGGTAGAACCAAAACAGCCCGCCCCTTTTGCAAGGAGCGGGCTGTTTTGGCGCACCCGGAACGATTCGAACGTCCGACCCTCAGATTCGTAGTCTGATGCTCTATCCAGCTGAGCTACGGGTGCGCGCTAGGGGGCGGCCTTTAGGAGGGTCGTTTGGGCTTGGCAAGAGGCTTCGGTCGCGAATCAGCGAAAATGGAAGAGCCCTGCGGCGAGCGCCGCGTCGAGCGGCGGTTTGGGCAGCGCGGCGACTTCTTCGGGAGTGAACCAGCCCACCGCGCCGCCCTCGAGCGCTTGCGGCTCGCCCTGCCAGACGCTCAGGCGATAAAGGAGCAGCACCAGCGCCCGATCGCCCTGCCCGCTCCCGTCGGTCTCGGCAAAGCCGCAAGGCACCAGGTCATTGGCCTTGCACGCGACCCCCAGCTCCTCGGCGATTTCGCGCACCAGCGCAGAGGCGGGCATTTCCCCGGGCTCCACCTTGCCACCGGGGAATTCCCATAGTCCGCCGTGATGCTTTCCTTGAGGTCTGAGGTGCATCAACCAACGGCCATCCCCCCGCTCGAGGGCGCCGGCCACCACCGCGATCCACCCGGGCGTCATGTCGGTTTTCTTTCCATCATGGTGCGTCCCATCAACTCATTCTTAACGGTTTGGACCGATTTTCGAACCCGTCAGAACGCAACGAAGTAGAGGGTTTCCCGATGCTGTCGACATTCATGAAAAGGCTTGTCGACGACCAGTCGGGTGCAACCGCTATCGAATATGGTCTGATCCTCTCGCTTATCGTCATCGCCATGATCGCCGCGCTGCACAGCGTTGCGACCACCACAATCAGCATGTGGGGCAATGTCGAAAGCAAGAGCGTGGCTGCGATGTCGAAATAAATTCCACTTGGGCCGCCGAGTTAGGAATTTCTCAAGAACTGGCAGTCTAACTAAAGTCAGCCCGCCGCGACACAGGGGGGCACGGGTACCGAAGACCAAACCAGGAGACTAGACATGACCTTCTTCAAGAACCTCGTCCGCGACGAACAGGGCGCCACCGCCATCGAATACGGCCTGATCGCCGCTCTGATCGCCGTCGCCGCGATCACCGCGATGACCAACCTCGGCTCGACCCTCTCGAGCACCTTCACCAACGTGAACACCA